>DASSKW010000036.1:0-36573 GCA_035690065.1 Gammaproteobacteria bacterium | reverse complement strand
CCGCAGACAGTTTAGTTGGACTTGATTCGAGCAGGCATCGTTGGGTTGCCAGAGCTCGGAGTGTTGATAAATTGCTCAAGAATCCCATGGGAGCCTTTATTTTCAGCGGGTAACGCGGCGAACAAGTTGTTGGCACGATTTATGCGTTGTCTTCGAGAGCAGGGTCAGGGATTGACCAGGGTGTAAATTATTAACGAAAGGGCTTGTATGACCGAGTGCAAGGTTGGTACAGTGACTCGGCGAATAATATGTAATGAAGCGGCCGGACGGAACGCGCCTGAGTATGAAAGCGCTCCGGACGGGTTACTTAAGCCATAAAACGTACAAGAACCAAGCAGGGCATCAGATGCTCAAGGCGAAGCGTCGTTTCCAGTTCCTGATGGCCGCCATGCCGTATGGCAGCGGCCGGGTGACGGTGCTGTGTGCGGTTACGCCGATCCAAATCTTCCGGATTCCAGACGCGTGGCTTGCCGCCACGCATTTTTCATCGTGCCGTCTCTTTCCTGAACTTTTCTTTTGCTCCAGTCAGCGTGCAGCCACTGCCCGTGGCCCGCTGCTGACACACTAAGGATGCCGCCATGTCGTATCAAAGCCTGAATTCGAGTTCTCTCTCCGCCACGTTGAAGCAGTTGCTGAAGCGCGGGGTCGGGGCAGGTGCCTTTGCGCTACCGGTGTTGGCAGTCGCCAATCCGGGCGGTGGCAACGTGGCCGCAGGTGCGGCGACCATTACAGCGCCGGATGCGGATCACACCGTCATCAACCAGAGCAGCGCGAGCGCGATCATCAACTGGCAATCGTTCTCGATCGGCGCCAATCAGTATGTGCAGTTCATCCAGCCGGACAGTTCCTCGGTCGTCTTGAACCGGGTCATCGGCAGCAGCCCGACCAGCATCCTCGGCAGCCTGACTGCGAACGGGCAAGTGTTTCTGGTCAACCCTAACGGGGTGTTGTTCGGCAAGGGTGCGAGTCTGGATGTGCAGAGTCTGGTCGCGAGCACGCTCGACATCAGCGACAGCGATTTCATGGCTGGGCACTATGTGTTCAGCAAAGGCAGTGGCGCGAGCGATGCCGGAGTCGTCAACCAGGGTCAGATCACCGCGCACAACCACGGTTATGTGGTGTTGGCGGGTGACTACGCCGAGAACGACGGCATCATCAGCGCGCGCATGGGCCATGTCGTGTTGGCTGCGGGCAGCGCCAGCACCCTCACGCTCGATGGCAACCAGTACCTCAGTTACGAAGTAAACAGTGCCACGCTCTCGAACTACGCCGGCGCCACCAACACCGGTGAGCTGCTGGCGAATGGTGGTGGCGTGCTCATGACGGCAGACGTCGCCAACGCCTTGAAAGCGACGGTGGTCAACAACAGCGGTCTGATTGAAGCGCAGCGCATCAGCAACCAAAGCGGCCAGATCACGCTCACTGCGACCGGCGGCGACATCGTGAACAGTGGCACGCTGAACGCACAAGGCAAGCTTGGCTATCGGGGCGGCGACATCGTACTCAAGGGCGATCAAAAGACCCTGCTCACCAGCACCTCGAACATCGACACGACTGCGTTCGCCGGTGGCGGCACCCTGGAAGTGTCCGGGCACGACATCGCGGTACGCGGTCAGATGAAACTGGGCCAGGGCGGCCACCTGCTGCTGGATCCGGCGACGATGACCATCGTCGGCGGCAGTGGTAACGGCACTGACTCGATCGGCACCGCTGTCATCGACGGTCAATTGAACTCGGGTGCCAACGTCTCGATTTCGGCCACCACCCTGATCAACAACTCGAGCGCCGCGACCAAGATCAAATCCACCGGCACCGGCAACCTGACGTTCACTATTGGTAACGCGGGCACGATTGCGCTGAGCGGCATGAAGATCAACATCGGCGGCAATTTGACCGCATCGAACACGGGCGGCGAAGGCGCGCACCTGGCGTTTGGTCAGATCACGGCCCATGACGTGACACTGAATGCGGCGGGTTCGGGTGCCTCGGGCACCGTCACACTGCACGGGGCCTCAGGTGCAGGTACCACGATCAAGCGCAGCATCGCCGCGACCGGCAGCGTCACGATCAATGCGAACAACATTGATACCAGTGGCGGTTCCAGGGGACTCAACATCAGCGCGGCGAGCAATGTGAGCCTGCACGCGATGATCGGCACGGGCCCTTCCACAAGTTCGGCCTATACGGACGACGTGAACATTACCGCCGGCGGCAAGGCCGAAATCGGCAGCATGAATGTCAACGGCGCGATCAAGATCAAGGCTGCCCGCATCGGTTACACCGGCAGCAGTTCACTGCATCTGGAAGCTGTCGGCGACATCAAATTGAAAGGTCAACTCGGCAGCGGCAGCGCGGGTTCATATTTGTCGCACGGATTGGATATCAGCGCAGGTGGCACGGCCACGCTGGATCACGCTGTGTTAACTGAAGGTAGCGCGGCGATCAGCATCAACGCTGCTGCTCTGGTATACAACGGCACCGGCAACACGTTCAAGCTGTCCGCGGCCGAAGGCGGCGGGGTGAGTCTGAATGCGGCCATCGGCTCGGCTGCTGCGCCAGTCAATTACAACGTGGATCTGGGTGGCCCCAGCATCAGTGTCGCCAGTGACATTTATACCAAGGGCTCCATTTCAATCGAAGCTCGCAATATTGCCATCATCGGCGGCAGCCACGCCATCACCTTGAGTGCCGACGACGGCAAGAGCTCGACTCACAGCGACAGCTTGCACATCGCCGCGCAACACGTATCGATCGGCGGGATGGCGGCGGTGGCGACCACGGAGAGTAGCGCCAGTGTCGATCACTCGGTCACGCTGCATGCCGGCCAGGACGTGAGCATCGCGGGGAGCACGGTTGCCCTTAATAGAGGTATTGGTAGCAGTAGTAGTCGGGGGGTTGCGGTCGCGGTAGCCGATGGCAGCATGAGCAAGGCGGTCGCGAACAACAACCTGACCATCTCGGCTGGGCACAATATCGGGATCAATGGTGACCAGATATATGTCGGTGGCGGGATAGCCCACGCGGTCGTCGGTAGCAGCAACTCGGCACCCAGTGCCGCCGCCTCAGCCAACGCCAGGACAGTTTTGACAGCAGGTCATGACGTCCATCTGAGCGGCAATAGCCTGGAGATCGCCGGCGGGTCGGCGTATGTCAGCGCGTTCGATACCGGCAGCGACAAGAAGACCACTGTGAAGGCCAACACCAGCGTGACCGTCTCGGCCGGCCATGACATCACTGCCAGCGGTTCCACCGTAAACATCCATGGTGGGGACGATGCCGGGTTCGCGATGCCTGGCAGCAGCGGTTCAGGCCCCATGCGCGTGGTGGCGGTGGGTGACGGTGCCCAAACCAAAGCCACGGTGCACACCGATGTCACGCTTTCTGCGGGGGATGCAGTGTTTGGCAGCGCGTCTGGAATGACCGTGCGCGGCGGCGACAACGCCGCCGGCATGTACAGCAGCAACGCCGCGAGTGTGGTAGCTGTCGGCAATGGGGCGAAGGCCAATGCCAAGGTCACCAGCAATGTCTCGATCACGGCAGGGGCCGGCGGTATTCAGATGGGTGCCAGGTATTTTGATGTGCGCGGCGGCGATAGTCTGGGTGTCAACATGCGGGTCGTCGAGCCATCTGGCTCGCATGATACGGCGGTTGCCAACGTCCAGGCCAGCGTCGCGCTTGCCACATCCGGGGATGTGGCGTTGGGCGCGAGTCACCTGTCTATCCGGGGTGGCAACAATGTCGCCGGTTTACCCGGTTCCTCTTCTCCTGGTCCATCGGCTGGAGTCAAAGCGTTCGCCAGTGCAAGCGGTGACCGGATCTCTATCACGGCGCTCGCCGGTGTCAGCGTCACGGCGGGCGGTAACCTGGTCATCTCGGCCGCGCACACCGAGATCGCCGGCGGATCACGAGCCGGCTTGGGATTCAGTGGCGGTGCGGGTTCAGATGCCCCCGGTGGGGGGTTTACCGCCAGTATCGATGCCGGCGTCAACCTGAGTGCGGGCAACAAGTTCAAGCTCATAGCTTTCGACAGTTCAGGCACTGCGGATATCCACGCCGGCGCGTCGGCCGCGAACGGCGCGTTCGTGGGCGCTGGCGGCACCTCCGCATCTGCGATCTTCACCGATAACGTCGGGATCAGCATCGTCGGTACGAACGGTATCAAGATTGCGGTTAACGGAACTGGATCTGGATCTGTACCTGGCTTAAACATTCACGGCGGTAACTCGAATGGGCAGAGCGCCCACCTGATTGCGAGCGGTCCCAACGCCACAGCGACCATGACGGTGGCGGCCGGCGTGAACCTGAACGCGACCAATGGCGCGGTCACGCTCAGCAACACCGGTGGTGACATCCTGCTGCAGGCCGGTAGCAGTAATGCCGGGAGCGCCAGTGCGCAAGCGAACGACAGCGGCAGCGCCAACATGACTGTTGACGGCTCGCTGAACATCACTGCCACGAGCGTGATGCTGAGTGCAAGCAGTGACGCCAAGGTTGGCGGCGGCGACTACAACGGTGAGGATGCCAAAGCCCAGGCTCAGACTGGCGGCATCGCTGCACTCACGGCGAATGCCGGGGTTTCGATCAAGACAGGGGGCGACTTCACAGCTCAGGCCGGTGGACTCTCCATCTACGGTGCCTCAGAAAGCAACGGGCATTCCGCATCGGCTGCGGCTTCCAGCAGCGCTTCTGCAAAAGTGGTCGCGGACGGCCGGGTAAACATCACCGCAGGTGGCGATTTCACCGCTTCGGCGACCAACGGCCCCCTGGAAATCTTCGGTGGGAAGAAGGCAAACGCTTCGCATGCGAAGGTGAAGGCCAATTTTGGCGGCAGCGCCAAACTGAATGCGAATGCGTCGGTCAACATCAAGGCGGGTGGCGCGGTAACGCTTGCGACACTCGGGACCGGCAGTAATGCTCGCCTGTCCATCTACGGCGGAAGCTCGGACAACGGCCAGGGTGCAGTTGCCTCGGCTTCCAGCGTGGGCACCGCTCGCCTCACCGCCAATACCAGCGTCAACATCGCAGCGGGCGGGGCCTTTGTCGCGACTGCCGGCGGCAATCTGTACGTCTATGGTCAATATGTGGGCAACGGCAGGTCCGGGTCTGCGCATGCTCGTAACCGCGGACAGGCGAGTTATACCGCTGACGGCTCGGTCAACGTCACGGCGGCGTCCATCAGGCTCAACACCGGGACCAACGGTGATATAGGTATCTCCGGTGGTTACAGCTACAACGGTGCTTACGGAAGCGCTTCTGCCACTAACCAAGGCACCGCTCTCTACATTGCCGATGCTGCGGCGAATCTCACAGCGACCACCGGCGATGTGACCCTGGCCGCGGGGCATAACCTGACCATTGATGGTGGTCACAACTCGGATGGCTACAGCGACACGCTGATTGCAAAATTAAACGGCAAGGCAAGCCTGACCGCGGATGCGTCGGTCAATATCGCAGGTGACAACGTCAGCTTCAGGGCGGGCGGCAGTGGGATGACATTGAGTGTCGGCTATAACTACCCCGGCCAGAGTCTTGATGCGACCGCCAGCTCCGGTGGGATGGCGACCCAGACGGTCCGCGCCGGGATCAACATCGATGCCCGGAGCGGGTTCACGGCCGCCGTGGCCGGTGGTAGCAATAAAGGCAAGCTGAATCTCCAGGGTGCGTACTCGGCCGGCCAATCCGATTCGCTGAACGTCCATAACGGCGGCGTGGTCAATGCGTTGGTGGACGCCAACCTCAACATCAACGTCAGTGCCGGTAACCTCATGCTCAAGGTGGGCGGCAGCCACCCCAGTGGCAGTCTGAATGTCTACGGCGAAGGTTCAGTGGGTGCGAACGTCCATCTGAATGCCAGCAACAGCGCCAGTGCAACCCTCACGGCACTCGGTGAAATCAACCTCACTGCGTCGGGCGTGGTGACGTTGAAGAACCCGAATGGCTACATGAGTGTGGCAGCGGGGGATAACGTCGGCAAAAACGCCGACATCCAGGCTCAGGGCCTCAGTGCCAAAGCCACGCTCGCTGCCAGTGGCGCCATCAACATCAAGGGTGCGTCGGTACAGCTCTCGGCCGGGACCGATATGAGTATCGCGGGCGGGGATAAAGTGGCAGCTGGAGCGCACGGATCGGCCAGCAGCTCGGGCAACGCGACGCTTACCGCGGACGGCCGCGTGAACATCACCGCGACTGGCGGTGGGGTTACCGCCGTCGCCGGGGGCAGGCTGAATGTATTCGGTGGCAGCAACGTAGCGGGTACCACAGGTTCAAGCTCAGGCTCAGGCGGCGCCTCAGTCCGGGCCCAAAGCAGTGGGCGGGCGATCATCCATGGCAACGCCGGCGTGAACATCACGGCGGCGACCACGGCGATCTTGAGCGGCGGCAGCGGCATGTCGGTGTATGGCGACAACGAAAATGCATACGGAGCCGATGTAATTGCCAGCAGCGACGCCTTCGCCAAGATCAAGGTGGATGCCTCGGTGCACATCACGGCTGGCGGCGCGCTGACGCTCAGTGGCGGCAGCGGAGGACTGTCCATCTATGGTGGATCCGGCAATGCGGGGTCCGCTGCGCTCCGTGCCGATACCAGTGGGCAGGCCAAGCTGGTCGCCGACAGTGGGGTGTACCTCAAAGGCAGTTCGGTGGCCCTGACTGCCAGCGACCATATGGAAATCAAGGGTGGCGAAGACAATGCTTATGCCCATCCCTCTTCTTCCCGTGGCTTCTATGCCAGTAGCGGCGGTCTTGCCAAACTGAAGGCGAAGGCGGGAGTCAGCATCACGGCCACTGCCGGTGCGGTAACGGCGACCGCGACAAGCGGTGGGATGTCCATCTATGCCAGCTCAAGCAATGCGAGATATCTGCAGGCCAAGGCGCAAGATAGCGGAGCACAAGTCCTGCTGACGGCGGACAACTCCGTCAACATCGCGGCGGCGACCAATATCAGTCTGAAAGCTGACGACAGCCTGAAAATTCACGCTGGCAACCAGCTGGCCTCCCAGGAAACTCTCATTGCCAACAATGGCGGGGTTACCACGCTCACAGCGAAGAGCAACGTCAATCTGACGGCGGGTGGCGCGTTCTCGGCCCGGGCCGGGAGCGACCTCTCCATTTATGGCGGAAGCGAAGCAGGGAATAATGACACGGTAAAGGCGACCGGTGTGGGGGCGACTGTCTCGCTGGTCACCGAAGGCAATGTGACCATCAACGCCAAGGGGAATGCGACGCTCAAGGCGGGCGGGGGCAGTTCCGGTACGCTCACCATATCGGGCAAGTCCGACGCCGGTTATGGTCAATCTGCCAGTATCTCTGCCGCCAGCGGCGGGGCAGCGAGCGAGACGGCACAAGCCCGGGTCTCGATCAACGCCGGAGGCAACCTGACTGTGATCGCCCGCGGTCCGGGTGGGGCAAGAATTTCCGGTGGACCCAATCCGGGCTACGGGGACCACATCAACGGCAATGGCGGTTCCGCGAAACTCACAGCCGATAGCAGCGTGGCCCTCACCGCCAACGGCGACATCGCGTTCAGACTGAATGGTGGGGATCTGTTATTCCGGGGCGGTGGTTCGGCGGGTCGCTCTGCCACGGTGACCGCGAACGGCGCGGGCGGGGCAGCGAACCTGGCGCTGAACAGCAGTGTGAATGTGCTGGCGGGCGGGTCGATCACGCTCTCCGGTGTCAATAACCTGACCCGTTCGGCGGGCTCCTTCCCGGGCACGCTGCCGGCATTGACCAGCAGTAGCGGCGGCGTCGCCACGGTGACCGCGAACCTGTCGGTAAATATGAGTGGCAGCGCGGTCTCGCTGACGCGCAGCGGCAGCAACACCAAGTTCAGTGATTCGCCGGCCGTGTATTCGTCGGGTGGTCTCGTGATGTACGGCAGCGTGAACAAGGTAATCCATGCGGCAGGCACCAGCGTGAACCCACTGAGCTTCTCGTCCGAGTCCTTGTCGGTGAGAAGTATGCAGAGTCAGAACAGTTTCGGGGCTACGCGCAGTTTGCGGAGTCTCAAGACTGTGAAGCTGCAGGCCCCGGCGGCGACGCAATCGGTGCGGGGCACGACCAGTGGCAACACGGTCACAGTCACTGGCAGTCAGCCAGCGGGCAACCTGCCGGCCACCAGCCTGACTCATCTGGTCACGGTGGTGTCGTCATTGCCGTCGAACCACACCAGCACGCCGATGCATCAACTGGACGGGTATCCGATGTTTACGCTGCAAGCGACTGACTTCACGCCGTCGGCGAGCAGTGCCTCCTCGTGTCTGACCAGCCTGATCAGTCCGTGTGCAGCGTTGCTGGTGAGCAACCAGCACACTGTGCTGCGCTGATCCAGGAGCGGTAACAAGCCAGAACAACGGGGCCGGTATCCTCAGGATACCGGCCCGTTCTTATCTACAGTCTGTGCTGCGGTCCGGTTTGAAGATACCTCGTTAACCGCTGTTCGTCCGCCGGTTTTCAATTAGCGCCGCGCAACTCGCGGCGTCGCTTTTTCTGAGGGAGCGTCGAATACGGTCAGGCGCACACAGGAATCAGACCTGTAACAGGCGCAGACTCGCCCAGCCCACATACAGGCCGAATCCGCCCAGCACCGCGACGCTCGCATACGCGACCCACACCACCGCCGATTCGGCCTTGCGGCCGACCCAGCGGAAGGTATACGTGAACGACACTGCATACAGGCTGCCGGTGATGAAGAACGAAGCGATGCCAGGCCAGCCCCAGACGCTGTAGAGCAGGGTGCCGTTCGCCAGCCACCAGGCGAGTGAGAACGGACTGGTCAGCACGGTGAAGAAACCGAGCTTCCAGGAACCGGTTGCATTGCTGGTGTGCATCCCGGCGCGTGCGCTGCGCCACGTGCTCCAGGCCATCCACACCAGCAGCCCGGCACCGCCCAGACCGATCACACCGACCAGGTGCGGACGGTGATCGAGAAACGTCACGGTGCCGATGATGGCCAGCGTCAGCCACAACACATCACCGCTGATGCCGCCGCAGGCGGTGATCAGCGATTCCCTGACCCGCCCGCGCATCGAGGCATTGGCCATGATGGTCATCACCGGGCCCGGCGGCGCAGCGATGCTGATCGCCAGCAGCCCGCCGCCGATGATCGCGTGCCAGATATTCACATGCAGCGTGGTCATGTGGACTCCGTTACTAAAAGCGCCGCGGATTCCCGCGGCGCTGTCGCATCAGATGTCGGTCGCTTATTATTTCAGCGGTTTGCGGAACCGGTAGATGAACTGATCGGTATGGCCGCGGATCGATTTGTCGAACACCGCGATGGTGTGCGGATCCTTGGGGTTACGCAGCGCGTCGCTCTCGCCGGCGAACACGAAGCCGGCGGCCTCTACTTCTTTTTTTACCACGGCGGGATCGATGCGGTGCAGCGTGTTGGTATCGCTGATGCCGGAACCGGCCGGTGCGACGTGATCAATCACCACGAACAGACCGCCCGGCTTGAGTGCAGCGAACACCTGTTTGTCGAACGCCACCATGTCTACCGGACCCATGAACGGATCGTGGTAATCGTGGTAGTTCTGGCAGGTGAACACCAGATCCACCGGTTTGGGAGCACTCAGCTGTGCTGCGGGTTGTTGCAACAGGCTGACGTTGGCATAGTGTGACGTGGTCACCAGCTGTTTCCACTTGGCGAGACTCTTGGCGGAAAATCTTGCCGTCTCGTTCGGCCACACTGTATAGACATGACCCTCGCTGCCGACGATCTGACTGAATACGCGGGTCCAGTAACCGCTGCCCGGCACCAGCTCCAGGACTTTCTGCCCAGGTTTGACGCCAGTAAATTGCATCACCGCCACCATCTGGCGGCGCACATCGTCAGTCTTGTCGGCTGCGCGCGCAGGATCGTTGACGGCGGCCGTGATGTAAGCAGGCACGGAGTGTTTGACCGGCCCTGCTTTCTGATTCAGGGCCACACACGGCATCGCAACCATCACCAGGATCGCAAGCAAAATTGAGCGCATGGCACGTCACCTTTTGACGGTATGGAAGCCGGAAATTGTACTCGTAAATCCCGGCAGCGGCAGGTTCGATTGAACCCCGCCAAACCAGACCCTGACAGTCGGCGCTGGACGCGCTAACCGGGAGGTGGCTTACAAGCTGAAGCGCCAGAGCATCTGCTGATTGAGCGGATCGACTATCCGGTGCGCCTGTACCCCGAACACGCGTTCGACAAGTTCCTGCTTGATATCGGCCGCATGATCCGCTTCCTGCACAAGCCGGCCGTTTTCCAACACGAAGAAACTGTCTCCGTACTGAAACGCGAGATTGAGATCGTGGAATATGGCGACGACCGTGCAATTATGATCCAGCAGCTCACGTGCCACTTCCAGCATGTGAATCTGATAATGAATGTCGAGCCCTTCGGTCGGTTCATCGAGGAACAGGAATTTGTGCTCGCTCGCATCGTCATAATTCCAGATCTGTGCCAGCACCCGGGCAAGCTGGACCTTCTGCTGTTCGCCACCTGACAGAGTGGAGTAGGGTTGATCGCGCTTCGCGGTCATGCTCACCAGCGCCAGAGCGCGTTCGACGATCGCGCGATCTCTGGTGGAAGCTGCGCGGCCATAATGCGGGTAACGCCCCATCATGACCACATCCTGCACCGGCATCGGAAACGTCAGTGTCACATGTTGCGAAAGGACCGCGCGTTTGCGCGCCAGCGCTGCGGTACTGAATTGTCCGATCGGGCAGTCTTCATACAGGACTTCACCGGCCGACGGTTGCAGCAGGCCGGCCGCGATCTTGAGCAGGCTGGATTTACCGGCGCCATTCGGCCCCAGGATCACGTTGAGACGCCGTGGCCGGAAGCGGATGCTGATGCCGTCCAGGATGACTGAATCGCCAACCCGATATTCGACTGCGCGGGTCTCAGCCATAGAATCCCGCACTCCCGCGCCGTTGTTGCCGAAGCAATATCCACAGAAATACCGGCGCGCCGATCACCGCGGTGATGATCCCGATCGGCAGTTCTGCCGGCGGGATGATGACGCGGGCGACGATGTCGATCACTTCCATCATCAATGCACCCAACAACGCGGAGGCGGGCAACAGAAACGTATAGTCTGCGGACTTCATCATCCGCAGCATGTGCGGTATCACCAGACCGATGAATGCGATGACGCCGACCATGGCGGTGGTTACCGCCACCATCAACGTGTTGACGACGATCAGCATCAGGATCAGACGCGCCGGATCGATGCCGAGATAGGCCGCTTCGTCCTCGCCGAGCATCATCGCGTTCAGGGATTTACCGTAGCGCAGTACCCATAGAAAACAAATGATGAAACAGATCGCTACCAGACAGGTGCCGTGCCATTCCGCAGTCGTAAATGTACCGAGGTTCCAGAAGGTGATATCGCGCGCCTGTGGATCGCTGGCGATATAGGACATGAAGCCGGTACCGGCGCTGCACACTGCATTAACAGCGATACCGGCCAGCAACAGGGTGAATACATTCACTTTGCCGAAGCTGCTCGATACGCGATAGACCAGCATGGTCGCCGCGAACGAGCCGATGAAAGCCAGCACAGGAACTCCCAGCGAGCCCAGGTGCGAGACCAGGTTGGCGGCGCTGTGGCCGCCGAATACCAGGAACAGTGCCGCGCCGAATGCCGCGCCTGCGGAGGTGCCGGTCAGCCCCGGTTCCACGATCGGGTTGCGGAACAAGCCCTGCATCAGTGCGCCGGAGACCCCGAGTACTGCGCCGGTCAGCCCGGCCAGCACCACGCGCGGCAGGCGCAGCAACAGGAACACGTTACGTTGCAGTGCATCGCTGTCGGTCCCGGGAATCCATCCCAGGCCCTGACCGACATACCTCAGCATCTGTGCCGGCGTAAAAGTATTGGTGCCGATACCGGCCGAGGCAAACACCGATACCACCACCAGGATTCCGAGCAGCAGGTAAATCTGCCCGAAGGACAGGCGTTTCAGCATGCCTCAGGACCCGCCGTACTTTCCGAACGGGTAGTCGGCAGGGTACTGGCTCTCAAGGTTCTTGAGTAACTTGAGCAGGTCTGGATGATTTTTGAATACCTGCGGATGGAAGTCTTCGGCGAGCTTGAGTATCGCGACCGGAGTGCGCGGCCCGAAGTAGATGCTCTGCTGCTCCGTGAGCATGTAAATGCGCAGATCCTTCCCCGCGGGAGTGAGGGAGACGCCGGGGAGTTGGGTAAATGCCCTGGCACTGCCGAAGCGGCCGAATGCGATCTCGTTCGCAATGATTACATCCGGCTGGGCATCGGCGATCGACTCGGGCGTCAAGCGCTCCATGCCGTGACTGTTCGCGAGCACGTTGTTGCCGCCGGCCAAGGTGATGAGCTGGTTCGCGGGGCCGCCGGTAACGGCGAGATAGTTGTTGATGATCTGGCCGAAGTGGATCATCACCACCCGCGGCTTCGGCTCATTGGCCCAGAGCCTGGAGGCCGCGATGACTTTGGTCATGTCGGCCTTCCATTGCGACACCCTGGCGTCCGCCTGTTTCTCGCGGTGGAAGAATGCGCCTGCTTCGAGCATCAACTGCTGGGCATCCGCCATACTCTTGCCGGGCGGCATGACCTTGATGGGTATGCCGACTGCAATCAACTGATCGAGTACTGCGGGCGGCCCCATGTTGCCGTCGGTCAGGAACACCGTCGGCCGCATCGAGATGATGCCCTCGGCACTCAAGGCGCGGTGGTAACCGACCGAAGGCAGCTTACGGATCGCGGGAGGATAAATCGAGGTGAGGTCATGAGCCACCAGATGCTTCTCGGCGCCAATTTCGTAGATGAACTCGTTCAGTTGCTTGGAGACGCACACCACACGGTCCGTGTTGTAGTGGACGGGCTGGTTAGGAGGTTGGGTAATGTTGCTGAATCCCTTTGCGCCAGATGCTTGCACAGGAGTGGACCGGTCACCGGCTATCGCCCATGCGTTGCTGAAAACCGCGAGCAGAAAGACCGCGTGCATAGCGATATACAGGGTCTTTTTCATGGTTGTTTCCAAAGAAGGGTGCGTCGGGCAATCATTGTTACGCTCACGATGGCAGTCAGTTAGAAGGTATGCGAGATACTGACATACGGGAACCGCCCCGGGATCGGGTAGACGGTGGTATCGAAACTGCCGATCGAATGTGCGATAGGCGGTTGCTTATCAAACAGGTTGAGGATGCCGAAGCTGAGAGTTGTCCTGCCGTCTGCAAGTCGATAATTCACTTGCACGTCGTGCCAGGTGGTGGCGCCGAGTTTGTTGCGTGACAGCGCGTTGTTTTGGTAATCCGGATAACTGCACAACCCCAGATTGGTGAGTGACTCCGGGGTACCGTCGAAGCGATCGCTGCAGACTTCCAGCAGATCACTCAC
Organism: Gammaproteobacteria bacterium; assembly: GCA_035690065.1. Classification (GTDB taxonomy): domain Bacteria; phylum Pseudomonadota; class Gammaproteobacteria; order Natronospirales; family REEB76; genus DASSKW01. The sequence continues at coordinate 23,218 of DASSKW010000036.1, read as the reverse complement.
GTAGTGCACGCGCCAGACTGCCTGCCAGGGGCCGTAGCTCCACCTGGTCTGTAACTGCGATTTGAAGTGCGGGTATCCGCCCGCGGGACGCCCGGTCTCTGTGCCCAGCAATTGGGTCATTACTGGAGCGGATGGATTCGCGAGGTTCGGTTGCGTCCGGGTGAACAACCTGGTCCAGGTAGTTTGCCAGTTGAAATCGAAGGTGCCGCTGCGTTGAGTCGTTAACGTGTAGTTCGCTGCAAAATTCACGCCTTCCGTCAGCAAGGTGCCGAGATTGAAGTTGCCGTCCTGCAGGTTGGTGATCGCACCGGACGCATTGCGGCTGATGAAAGCGCAGTAATCGGGCAAGCCGCTTGCATAGCAGCCGTCGAGAACGGCCTGCGGGTTCAGACTGCCGATCGCGTTGGCAATCTCGATCTTGAAATAATCGACATCGAACCTCAGCGGCAGTCCTTGCCAGGGACTGAAAGTCGTCCCCAGGGTTCGCGAGGTCGAGGTCTCTGGTTGCAGTCCGGGATTACGACCGGTGGTGCTGGGCACGCTGCCATTCACCTGCGTGTAGGCCAGAGGTACGCCAGCTGCTGCACAATTGGCGGCAACCGCCCCGCCCTGGTTCTGGTAACCGCTGCAGGGGTCCGCCACACTGGCGCTACCCGCCACGCTGGCCGTAAACAGTTCCGCCATGCTCGGCGCGCTGAAATCCTGCGACCAGCTGGCACGCACTTTTACCTGGTTATTGATGGTCCAATGCAAAGCCGCCAGATCGCTGTTGATCGAACCGAAGCTGCTGTAATTCGAGTGCCGCGTGTCCGCGTCCAGACTCAAGCTCTGCGCGAACGGCGCGTCCTTGAGGAGGGGCACGTTCAGCAGCAGGGCGCTGGCGTTGGCATGATAACCGCCGCTGATGGGCGGATTGGCGCCGGCACTGCTTTCACCTACGGCGGCCAGTGCATCCGGTTGATCCAGACCGCTTTCGTTCAGGTATTCGTAACCGAGGGTCGCTTGCAGCGGTCCGGCGGGCAATTGCACCAACGGTGTGGAAATGTTCGCGGTGTAGTCACGCTGATTGGTTTCCAGATAAGTCTGGGCCGTGTAAGTCACGTAGTTGGCCATGGTCGGCGTGATACTGCCGCCGTTATATTGACCACCGAAAACGTTGAGCGGTACACACGACGGATTGGCCGTATTGGGCCCGCAATTTGAAACGGGGCCCAGCGCATTGGCCAGATTCACGAGATTGAATTCCGGTCCATCCATCGTGTTCATGGTGTTGCGATTCACGATCGCGTTCATCCCCCAGGTGAAGGGATGCGTTCCCAGCATGAAGTTACCATCCAGACCGGCATCGAAGTAGAAAGTCTGCGAATCCTCGTTGATGGAGCGTGGCCCGATTTCTACCGGCTGGTAGCTGAGCGCCAGCAGATTCGGATTGGCACCGTTCGCGTCAAGATCGAACCCGAAAGGGTTGTATGGGTTAGTAGCCGAGACGCTGATGGGGTTGGTCGCTTGCGAACCGATCGAGATCTCCGCCGGGCCTTCCTGCTGCTCAGAACGCCGGTCGTTGTAAAGTGCGGTGTAATGACCAGTCACATTGTCAGAGAAATTGTAGCTTCCTTGCACATACAAGGCGCTGCGTTTGGATGGTGTCTGCAGATAGTTCAAGGTCGAATAATTGAACAAGTCGGTGGTGGGATCGAAGGCCTCGAAATCAGTCGGCGAGGTGCCGGGTCTGCCGGGAATTACGCTCAGATCTTCCATCTGGCTGGTGTTGGGGTTGATGAACTGGAAACGCCCCTGCGCTGTCACCGAACTGCCGCGCGAAATCCCGGTACCGTTATTGGGCACTGACGAAATGGCGCGATCGCCATCCAGGACCGGGCGCTGTTCCGCATAGGACGCATTGAAGATGAAACTGCTGTCGGCATCCGTCATGCCATGGGTGAACTCATATGCCGAAGTCTGGCCATCTCGCTGGCCGCCTGCGACGTATTCCCCCAGACGGGCGCTGGCTTCGCTACCGTTGAAAGCCTGTTTGGTGACGATGTTGATCACGCCGGCCATGGCGCCAGACCCGTATTCGGCCGAGGCGCCGGAGGTCTGGATTTCAACATGATCCACGATGGCGAGCGGGATCGTATCAAGGTCCACTTCGCCGGTGATCAAAGCCGGCCAGCGCCGACCGTTGACCAGGACCAGCACCCGACTGCAACCCAGATTGCTGAGATTCACACAAGTTTCACCGTTGGCACCGAAATTCTGCGCCGTATTGGTACCCGATCCCATGTTCGGCAAGCTGGCCAGAAACTCTCCGATGTAAGTGAGACCGCTGTCATGAATCTGCTGCTGGCTGATGATGCGGATCGGCCCCAGCGTCTTGAGCGAATCTGATTGTGCCTGGCCGGTGACTGCGATCTTGCTCAGTGGCAGCGTGGCATCGGCCGTATTGCCAGACTGAAAACCGGCGTTCGATGATGGGCCGTCGGCCCAGCTTGCGGGTACCAGACCAGCGGTCAGCGCTGCTTGCACTGCAAGCAGCAGGGAAACCTTGCGGATATTCATGTCGATCAGGTCTCTGAATTTATTAGAGGAGAGTGATATTTTTTATCGCCTGGATGAATGACCATTATCCGGCGAAATAATTCCCATCGGAAGCCCTGTTGCCCTGTTGCCCTGTTGCCCGGTTGACGACAGGTACTGTAAACAGGGGCATGTAACCGTTCAGAACCGGAACGCGAGCAGATACATCAGGAAGATGTTGACGATCAGCAGCAGGATGCCGGTGGGAATCTGCGCCTTGATGACGCCGTTGCGGTCGGGCAGTTCCAGCAGGGCAGCGGGCACGATATTGAAATTCGCCGCCATCGGCGTCATCAGTGTGCCGCAATAACCGGACAGCATGCCGATGGCGCCGACGATGGCGGGATTGCCGCCGTGGAGATGCACCAGCAACGGCAGTCCGATGCCGGCGGTCATCACTGGAAAGGCCGCGAACGCGTTGCCCATGATGATGGTGAACAGGGCCATGCCGACCGCATAGGCGATCACTACACCGAAGGTAAAATTCACGGGAATCACGTGGTTCACGATACCGGCTACCACGCCACCTACTCCGGCTGCGGCAAATAGAGCGCCGAGTGCCGCGAGTAATTGCGGCAACACCACCACAGTCCCTACCGAGGTCATCAGTCGCCGGCCTTCGTGCAGCGAATCGACAGGACGTTGTTGCAACAGAGTCAGCGCTGCGACCAGCGCCACGATCACCGACAGGCCCAGTGACACCAGCGTGACTTCGGAACTCGCGACCAGTGGAATCCCGTGCAGTCTTACCCGGTCCAGCGTCAGTGTGCCAGTGAATGTCACCAGCGGGATCAGCAATGCCGGAATAAACAGTTTATTACCAAGGCGTTGAGCGCTGGTCCGACGTTGTGCCTCGCTGACGGAGCTGACTTCGCTGCGCTTGAGATCTTTCATCCCGGTCATCAGCACCATCACGATCACCAGACAACCGGTGACGAAGGACGGCAGCACGGCACCGAACAGGAAGGTGATGCCGTAGATGCCCCAGAACAACAACTTGCGATAACGCTGCGAATTGCTGCGATCCAGCCATTCCAATATCGCGACGGTGCAAAATACCAGTCCAGCCAGGATGTAGACGAATTCCAGGTGAATCATGTTTGATCCCCGGAAAATTGTTTTTTCAGATGTCGATCCAGCAACATCAGCCGGATGCCATGGATGACGAATACCGCGAGTGCGGTGGGGATCGCCCACACCGCGATTGCCAGTGGCTGCAGCACGATGCCGTTCTGCTCCAGGAACCCCTTTATCAGCAGCACCGAACCCATGGCAAGGAAGATGTCCTCGCCGAAGAATGCGCCTAGGTTATCCACACCGGCCGCGTGTGCGCGGATCAGATAGCGTGTCGCATCAGGCAGATCTCCGTAACGGGTTTCCGCTGCCGCCTCCGCCATCGGTGCGATCAACGGACGCACCATCTGCGCCTGACCACCGAGCGCGTTCAGACCGATGCTGGCGGTGAATTGGCGCAGCGCGAGATATAACAACAACACGCGGCCGGCGGTCGCGCCATGGATGCGGCTGATAAGGTGTTGCGCCCGTTCCTTCAGTCCGGCCCGTTCCAGCAGCCCGATCACCGGCAGCGTCAGCCAGACCAGACTGATGTAACGGTTCTCGGTGAACGCGCGACCGAACTCGCTCACGATGCTGACTGGGTCGAGCCCTCCGGCGACGCCGGTCGCGATGCCGGCTACCGCCACCACCAGCAACGGGTTGATGCGCAGCGCGAAACCGATGACGACGATCAGGACACCGATAAGCGTCAGCATCGGGATTCCTTTTGCAGATTGCTGTCAGCCATCACAGTGAGTGAAGCGAGGATACCGCTGCGGGCATCCGGGTATTGCAGTGTGAGTTTCAGCTCGTGCAGCAATTTGTCGTTGCGGATGCGCTTCGATTCACGCAGGAAACTCAGCATACCCGGATCGATGTGACCTTCCGCCCCCTGCATCGGGATCAGCGGCGGAGCTGGCAGACCGGTCAGTTCTGCCAGGAGCAGCAGATAATCGGCGAACGAACCCGGTTTGCCATCACTGACATTGTAGAGACTGTTGTCAGGCGCATCGGTCAGAGCCTTGAAGCAGATGTGCGCAAGATCGTCGATATGGATGCGGTTGCTGTAATGGCGTGTATCCGGTTGCGGTACCGGCAGTCTCGCTCGCAAACGTTCGACAGGTAACCGGTGCGGACCGTAGATCGCCGGTACCCGCAGGATGATCCAGGCGACACCGTGCAACGTACACCATTCGCGCAACCGGGTCTCAGCCGCGACCCGGCGTCGGGCGCGCACTGTGGCCGGGGCGAGCGGAGCATTCTCATCGATCCAGCGTCCCTGGCAATCGCCATATACACCGGTGGTACTCACATAAAGGATGCGTGCGGGTAATCCACTCCGTTCCAATCCGTGCAAGGCCTGTTCCAGGCGCGGATCATCCTCACCCTCATCCGGCGGTGGCACCAAATAGCAGATATGAGCCGCTAAAGACGGCATATCGGAGCGGGTAAGCGGTACATCCAGGTCGTAAACAAAAGATTCAATACCGATATCGTGCAATTCCTGTTTGCTGGCTGCACTGCGTACTGCTCCTGCGACGGCCATGTCTTGTGCGAGTGCCAGTCGCGCCACACGTCGCCCGGTATCGCCGCAACCGAAGATCAGACATTGCTGCACGGTGTATCGGATGCTCTTTTTAGGGGACAATCGGTCCTCATTCTAACGGCAGGCGCGGGTGAATGCCCTTCACGGTGAAACTCAGTCCGGGTGGTCGCAGCTTCAGTGTGCGCGACGGTGAGACAGTGCTGGCGGCAGCACTGCGCCAGGGCGTGCAACTGCCTTACGGTTGCCGTACCGGCAGTTGCGGTACCTGCCGTGCGCGTCTCGTAAGCGGCAAGATCGGTTATCCGGATGGCCCACCGCTGGCGTTGACCGCACTCGAGATGAATCACGGTGAAGCGCTGTTGTGCCGCGCGGTGCCGGATATGGATCTGGTGGTGGAGGCGCAGGAGATCGGCGGCATGTCGGCGCTGCGGGTGCGCACCTTCCCCTGTCGCATCGCACGCATGACGCCGCTCGCCCACGATGTGATGGCGGTGTATCTGAAACTGCCGGCAGTGTCGCGGCTCGGCTTTCTCCCCGGCCAATACGTGGATGTGTTGATCGAAGACAATCACCGGCGCAGCTTCTCGCTGGCGAATCCGCCGCATGACGACAAGCTGCTGGAGTTGCACGTGCGGCACGTGCCGGGCGGGCATTTCACCACCGAAGTGTTTCACAAACTGCACGAAGGCGCCTTGTTGCGCTTGCAGGGCCCGTTGGGCACCTTCTTCCTGCGCGAACAGTCCACACGCCCGATCCTGATGATAGCGGGCGGCACCGGCTTCGCGCCGATCAAGTCCATGCTGCGCCACATCCGGGAACACCGCAGCGAGCCACGCCGGATAGTCTTCTATTGGGGCGCGCGCGCCAGACGGGATCTTTACGCGGACCCCTGGTTGCGGGAACAGGCGGCAAGCCAACCGGATTTCAGCTATATCCCGGTGCTCTCGGAACCGGCCCCGGAGGACGCCTGGACTGGCCGTAGCGGCTTCGTGCACGAGGCGGTGCTGGCCGACCACCCCGATCTGAGCGGCTTCGATATCTACCTGAGCGGGCCACCGCCGATGGTCGAGGCGGCCCGGCAGCGGTTTCCGGCCCAGGGAGCAGCGTTCCGTCACCTGTTCTCGGATGCCTTTGAGTTCGCCCCGGAAGTCCGGGCGGCGCTGGAGCGGGGCACTCGACCGGCCTGAATCCGGGGCCCCTGATTCCAAAGGGGCCTTCGGGTATCATATGCGCCCTGTTTTGTGGCCGCTGGCCGCGAATTCCGTCCATTTTTCAAATGGCTACTGCGACGCCGGAGAGGCGGGCGCGGCGCCGGAGATGCCCTGTGGAAGCCCTGAACCCCGTCGATTTCTATAACGTCCGTGAGCTGTTGAGCGATGAAGAACGCATGGTGCAGGACACCGTGGCGCGGTTCGTGGACGAGAAAGTATTGCCGATCATCGGCGAGTGCTTCGAGCAGGGCCGCTTCCCCAAGGAACTGGTGCCGGAGTTCGCGGCGCTGGGTTTGCTTGGCAGTTCCATCGAGGGTTATGACTGCGCCGGTCTGAACGGCGTCGCCTACGGCTTGATCTGCCAGGAGCTGGAGCGCGGCGATTCCGGCATCCGCAGCTTCGTCTCGGTGCAATCGAGTCTGGTGATGTATCCGATCCACAGCTACGGTTCGGAGGAACAGAAACAGCGCTGGCTGCCGGCGATGGCCAAGGGCGAAGCCATCGGCTGCTTCGGCCTGACCGAACCGCACGGCGGTTCCGATCCGTCCAACATGAAGACCGTCGCCAAAAAGAAAGGCAGTGACTGGGTCCTGAACGGCGCCAAGATGTGGATCACCAACGGCACGCTGGCCGATGTCGCGGTGGTGTGGGCGCAGACCGACGACGGCATCCGCGGTTTCCTGGTCGAGAAAGGCATGAAGGGGTTTGACGCACCGGAAGTGCATCACAAGATGTCGTTGCGCGCCTCGGTGACCTCGGCCTTGTATTTCGACGACGTGCACGTCCCGGCTGCAAACATGCTGCCGAACGTCAAAGGTTTGAAAGGTCCGCTCTCGTGTCTGACGCAAGCGCGTTACGGCATCACCTGGGGCGCGATCGGTGCGGCGCAGGCGTGTCTGACGGAAGTGCTGAACTACAGCAAGGACCGGGTGCTGTTCGGACGTCCGCTCAGTCACAACCAGCTCGCGCAACTGCGCATGGCGGAGATGGTGCGCAAGATCACCGGCGCGCAGTTGCTGTCGCTGCAACTGGGGCGTTTGAAGGATGCCGGCAAGTTGCATCCGAGCCAGGTCTCGCTCGCCAAGTGGAACAACGTGCGGATAGCGATCGACATCGCCCGCGACGCGCGCGATCTGCTGGGCGGTGCTGGCATCACCACCGAGTTCTGTCCGATCCGTCATGCACTGAACCTCGAATCGGTCATCACCTATGAAGGCACGGAGTCCGTGCATCAGTTGGTGATCGGCAAGGAGATCACCGGCATCAACGCGTTTTAACGACAGCGATCGAACCTTGACGGACAGCGGCATGAATCCCCATGAATATGTGGTTTACGGCAAGCGCACCTCGGGCAATTGCTACAAGGTGCGGCTGGTGCTGGAGCAGTTGGCGTTGCCGTACCGCTGGGTGGAAATCGACAGCTCCGCGGGCGAAACCCGCACGCCTGAATTCATGGCGAAAAACCCCAACGGCAAGGTCCCGTTGCTGGAACTGCCGGACGGCAAATACCTGTCCGAATCCGATGCCATCATGATCTATCTGGCGGAAGGCAGTGCATTGTTCCCCGCCGATCGCTGGCAGCGTGCCCAGGCCTTGCAATGGATGTTCTTCGAACAGTACAGCCACGAACCGTATGTGGCGGTGGCACGTTTCATCATGAAAGATGTACCGAGAACGGATCCCCGCCATCAGGACTTGCCGCGTCTGCGCGAACGCGGTTACCGGGCATTCGCCGTGATGGAAAAACACTTGCAGAAGCAGGCATTTTTCGCCGCTGACGGCTACAGTGTCGCGGACATCGCACTGTTTGCCTATACGCATGTCGCCGCCGACGGCGGCTTCGATCTTTCGCCTTATCAGGCAATCCGTGACTGGCTCGGGCGAGTGCAGACTCAACCCGGGTTTGTAGCGATGTAATACTTTCATATCCAGAAGCATTCACATGAATCAGCAACCCAACACCACCGGCTTCGCCCGCACCGCGACCCGCAGCATCAACCGTGCGGAGATCGTCGATAACAATTTCATCGAGTTGGTGCGGAACTGGAATGTGACGCCGGCCCGGCGACCGTCCGATCACGACCCGATCCGTGCCGGGGTGAAGCTGAGCGTCGGAGATTTCCGCGAACTGTTCGAATCGCAGATGCTGTCGCGGCATCAGGATATCGAAGCGCGGGCGATGCGGGCCCGCAACGAAGGCTTCTATACCATCGGCAGTTCCGGTCACGAGGCGAACGCTGCGGTAGGGCGCGCCACCCGTCATACCGATATCGCATTCCTGCATTACCGCAGCGGCGCGTTCATGCAGGAGCGCGCCCGCAAGCTCGGCATCGACATGGTGCAGGACACGGCGCTGTCCCTGGCAGCGGCCAGTGACGACCCGATCTCGGGCGGCCGTCACAAGGTCTGGGGCTCGGTACCGCTGTGGGTACCGCCGCAGACTTCGACCATCGCGAGCCACTTGCCGAAAGCAGTCGGTACCGCGGTGGCGATCGCGCAGGCGAAACGCATCGGTGCGAAGCTGCCGATCCCGGATGACAGCATCGCGGTGTGCAGTTTCGGTGATGCCAGCGCCAATCACTCGACCGCTGTCGGCGCGATCAACGCCGCGCAATGGACCGCATTCCAGCGCCTGCCGTGCCCGATCCTGTTCGTCTGCGAAGACAATTCCATCGGCATCTCGGTGAAGACACCGGCCGGCTGGATCGCCGCCAATTACAGCGACCGGGTCGGGCTGGAATACATCAGCGCTGACGGCACCGATGTGGTGGACACTTACGCCAAAACACTCCAAGCGGTCGAACATTGCCGCAGTGCACGCACGCCGGTCTTCCTGCACCTGAAACTGGTACGGTTGCTGGGTCATGCCGGCACCGATGCGGAAACCGAATACCGCAACGCCGAAGAGCTGGAGAGTTCTGAAGCACGCGATCCGTTATTGGTATCCGCACGCATCGCGCTGGAAAGCGGTGCATACACGTCGCAGGAGTTGCTGGACGCTTACGAAGCTGCACGCAAGCGGGTGCAGCATGCCGCGAAACAGGCTGCCAAATCGCCGAAACTCACGACCGCGGAGGCGGTGATGGCGCCGTTGGCGCCGTATCATGCCGACAAAGTGAACGTGGAAGCGGTGCGCAGCGCAGCGAAAGACGCACGCGTCGTGGCCTTCGGCAGTGAAGCAGCGCTGCCGGAACAACAGCCGCCACGGCACCTTTCCATCCAGATCAATCGCGCCCTGTTCGATCTGATGGCGAAGTATCCCGAGATGACGGTGTTCGGTGAAGACGTCGCGCAGAAAGGCGGCGTGTACACGGTGACCTCAGGTCTGCACAAGACATTCAAGAGTCAGCGCGTGTTCAATACGCTGCTGGATGAACAGACTATCCTCGGCATGGCGCAAGGTGCCGCCTACATGGGCATGCTGCCGTTCCCGGAGATCCAGTATCTGGCATATTTCCACAACGCCTGCGACCAGATCCGCGGTGAAGCTGCATCGATGCAATTCTTCTCCAACGCGCACTATGCCAATGGCATGGTGATGCGCATCGCATCGCTCGGTTATCAGAAAGGCTTCGGCGGACATTTTCACAACGACAACAGTTTCACGGCCTTGCGCGATATTCCGGGTCTGGTCATCGCCTGCCCCTCGCGCGGCGACGATGCCGCGATGATGCTGCGTACCTGTGCCGCGCTGGCGCGGGTGGACGGCCGGGTGGTGACGTTCCTGGAACCGATCGCGCTGTACATGACCAAGGACCTGTACGAACCGAAAGACGGCCAATGGTTGTTCGACTATCCAGCACCGGAGCGCGCGATCCCGTTGGGTGAAGGCCGACTCTACAATCCGGATGCGAAAGATCTCCTGGTTGTGACCTTCGGCAACGGGGTACCGATGTCGTTGCGCATCGCAAAGCAACTCGAAGCCGAAACGGGTAAAAAGATCCGTGTGCTCGATCTGCGTTGGCTCAAGCCACTGAACGCGGAACTGATCGCGAAACATGCAAAAGAGATCGGCAGGGTGCTGGTAGTGGATGAAGGCCGCGAGACCGGTGGCATCTCCGAGCAGATATTCACCGCCATCGAAGAACATGCCGGACGCGGCATCGTCAAACAGCGCGTCGCGGGCAAGGATTCCTACATCCCGCTGGCCTCGGCCGCGAATCTGGTATTGGTCAGCGAAGCGGAGATCCTGCAGGCTGCACGGGGTCTGCTGCGGGGCTGAAACAGAAGCCGGGGCTTGAGCGGTTGTTTGACTATTGTCATCATATACAACCAAGCGTCCACTTAACCCGTAATATCTTTATCAAAGATGGCCAGACAGCGGGCGATACAAACAGGCGAACTACAGGGAATCCCGGGAGCGTCGTCCCAATTCATGGCGCTGCCGGACGCCTGGCCGGACCGCCTGGATTTTCGGCGCCCTTGGCACCTATGGGCATTCCTGCGCAAGACTATGCTGCGCCGGCTCGACAAGGTGCATCTGCCGGAGGGCTTGAACCTGCGGGTGCCATTGCCGAAATACCTGCTGCTGGAATTTCATAATCTGCCCAACGGCAATTACTCGAAGAAGATCACCCACGGTTACAGCACCGGTTTCGATATTGCCATGCAGGGCGAGATGCAGCGCGGTCGTGCGTTGCTGGCGGAAGTCTTCAAGGGACATCGGCACGTGCTCGATGTCGGGTGTGGAGCCGGAGCCTCGACTGCTGCACTCAAACAGGCGGGCATCCCGAAAGTCACCGGGCTCGATGCCTCGCCGTATCTGCTGGAACATGCGACGCGCCGTTACCCCAACCTGGATTTCATGCAAGGTCTGGCTGAAGAGACGCGTTTGGTCACTGGCGACTACGATGGTATCAGTGCCTGTTTCCTGTTCCATGAACTGCCACCGCGCTACGGTAATGCCGCACTCGCGGAATTCAACCGTTTGCTGCAGCCCGGCGGACACCTCGCAATCCTGGAACCGGCTGCCGAGCAATACCACGGGCGGAGCTGGAATTTATACCGCAAGTACGGCTGGCGCGGTGTTTATTTCCGCTGGTTAGCCAGCTTCGTGTTTGAACCTTATGTGCGTGCCTGGCATCGTCGCGATGTTCGCGTATCGCTCGAAAAAGCCGGGTTTGAACTGCTCCAGGATCGACTGATCTTCCCCTCGCGCCTGATCGTGGCGCGCAAGCGATAGTTACACCGCGTTCGATTGAAGCTCGTACAACATGATCTCGCCGGGTGTGTAACGTTCGGCCAGTTCGTGTGGATCGTGTTCACCCAGACAATGCATGCCGAGTTTCTCGGCGACCCGGATCGACGCGACATTCGGTGCGTCGATGACGGCGACCACGCGCGGCAAGTGCATCACCTTGAATGCGTAGTCTGCGCATCCCCGCGCCATCTCGCTGGCGAGCCCCTGTCCCCAGTAATCCTTCCAGATCCACCAGGCCAGTTCGAACAACCCGGCTTTTTCGAGCGGCTGGATGCCGCCCATGCCGATCGCAGTACCGTTCCGTCTGAGACAGACCGCACCCACGCAGCAGGCGTGCTGCGCCAGAAATCCGGCCTGACGTTCGAAGTAGGCATCGATACGTGCAGCGTCCCAGGTCCGGCCATGCGAGATATAACGCATCATCTCTGCATCGGCGACGAAACCGGTAAACGTGGCATGATCGCCCGCCTGCCAGGGGCGGATCAGCAAACGTTCGGTCTCGATGGAGAAGGGCATGAACGACACCGGCTGGATATATGGAATGAATGGCAGGATACTTGAAATCGGGCATGGGAGTGAACGGGATGCAGGCGGACGAGACTTTACCGGACGATGTGTTTGTCGAGGAATTCGAGACCCTGAGTCTCGACCCGAACTACTTCAATCATCGTGGCCACCTGCGGCTGGCGTGGTGCTATCTCACCTGGCTGCCACTGGGGGAAGCGGCGCAACGCAGTGCCGACAGTATCCGGCGTTTTGCCACCCATCAGGGTCAGCCCGAGAAATTCCACGTCACCATGACTCTGGCCTTCATGCACATCGTGAAGGATCGCATGCGGGGTGCACAGGCTGGTGAGGATTTCAATGGATTCTGTGCGCGTAATCCGGATCTGTTAAACGACGCCCGGGCCCTGATCGGCCGATATTATTCCCCCGGAAAACTGGATGACCCGGCGGCCCGTATGGCGTTCATCGCGCCGGATCGAAAACCATTGCCCTGAAGCACTGCGATGGTCAGTACAGAACGCGGAACCGCAGCGTATGCGGGATGCTGCGGATCGCCGCAAGCAGATCCTTCGAATAATTCCGGTCTATGTCGGTGATCACGTAACCGATGCGTTCCTGGGTCTTGAGGTACTGGCCGAGGATGTTGGCGCCGTGTGCGGCCAGCGCCTGATTGATCCGGGCCAGGATGCCGGGCATGTTTTCGTGGATATGGATCAAGCGATGTGCATCGGTTTGCGGAGGCAGCCGTAGTTCCGGGAAATTCACACTGTTCTCGGTGCTGCCACTGTTGATGTAATCGATGATGTGTCCGCTGACGAACCGGCCGATATCCTGTTGTGCTTCGAGCGTACTACCGCCGATGTGCGGAGTCAGCAGGGTGTTGGGAAGTTCGCACAGCGGATGTGCGAACGGCTCGCCATTGGCATGCGGCTCTTCGGGAAACACATCCAGTGCCGCGCCGTGCAATCTTCCCGAGGCGAGTTCGGTTCGCAATGCAGCCAGGTCCACGACATGACCACGACTCAGGTTCAGGAACACCGCGCCCGGTTTCATACGCGCCAGTTCGCGGGCGCCGATGAGCCTGGTATTCTGCTTGCGCCCATCCACGTGCACAGTGACCGCGTCGGATCTCTCCAGTAATTCACCCAATGACGCACAGCGAGTGGCATTGCCGAGCGCGAGTTTCTCGGCGACATCGTAGAAGCACACGTCCATGCCCAGGGCTTCGGCCAATACCGAGAGCTGCATGCCGATGTTGCCGTAACCGACGATACCGAGGCGTTTGCCGCGCACCTCGTGGGCTCCGTGTACGGATTTGTCCCACACGCCATCGTGCATGAGATGGAGTTTCTCCGGGATGCCGCGCAGCAACAGGATGATCTCGGCCAACGCCAATTCGACTACCGAGCGGGTATTGCTGAACGGCGCGTTGAATACGGCGACACCTTTGCGTTCGCAGGCCACCAGGTCGATCTGGTTGGTGCCGATGCAGAACGCGCCCACGACCAGCAGGCGTTTGGCGGCCGTCAGTGCCTGTTGCGTAAGCTGGGTCTTGGAACGCAGGCCCAGGATCGAGACGTCGGCCAGGCGTTCAGTCAGCGTGGCTTCATCCAGGCTGCCGGAAACGGTCTCGACTGTGTAACCTTCCTGTTCGAATGCCGCCACTGCGTCGGCATGGATATTTTCCAGCAGTAACACCTTGAGCCGGTTTTTCGGATAGGACACCGCCGCCCGCAGACCGCAGTCATACAGCACTTCGTCCAGTGACGGCGCTTCACGGTCTGCCACCGCGACCACCGGTTCGCGTCGCACGTTCTCTGTGAACGCGTAGAAACGAGTCACGAGCCCGGCCTTGCGCACCGCATAATCGCTCATACCATCGCCGACCATGCAGATCTCGCCGGACAGCTTCAGCGTGCGCAGCACGGCGACCTTGCCGTCGTCGTGGGCCAGTGGATTGGCTTCTTCCACACCCTGAAACAGGCCTTCCGCGTCGAAGCGCAGACTGTTGCCGAACACGTGACTTTCGGCGATACCGAAATCCGCCGCGATCGGTACCAGCACTTCCCGGAAACCATTCGAGACGATGTAGATCCGGTCGGCCTGTTCCCGAAGAAATACATGGTTGCGCCGGAAGGAAGGCGTGATGTCGTTGCGTACCTGCGTGATCAGCATATCCAGATGGGCACGCCGTGCCGGGATCAATGCCAGCCGGGCCTGCAGGGAGTCGGCATATCCCATGCGGCCTTCCATCGCCATCCGGGTCAGTTCCGCGATCCGTGCCTGGGTGGCTTCACGGCCGGGGGCACCCTGCAATGCGAGTGCCGCCAGTTGTTCGAGCATCTCGCCGCGCGCGAAGGTGCTGTCGAAATCGAAGATGAAATGGATGTCCAAAGGCATGGTGGCATCAGGAATTCAAGATGATGCCGCCATGTTATACCGGGGATATGGCTGGATTGGAAGAATATCCATATCAAGCCGGATGACAAGCAACCGCTATCTGTTTGTCGACTTTGGTGGATAGCGAGATTTACGGCCCGGTATCTATTTCCCCGGGCAGGTGGTCAGCGAGACGTCTGCCGGTACCGCGCCGGAGAATTTCTCGGCGGTCACGCCTTGCACGCCGTGGATCACGGCGCTGTCACTGACGTAGAGTTTTCCAGGACGTTCGAAGGTGATGGGGCCGTTAACGCTCGCATGGGGTCCGACCACCATGATTGGCGGTTGCACTGCATCGGAGGAATTGAATTCCGGTTTCTTGACTGTGACACTGCCTTGTACCTGACTTTTTTCTCCCACCAGCAGGGTGCCGTTGACGAATTGCATATCGCCTTCGACGCTGGCGTCACACAATGAGATGTCGCCGTTTACATCGGTTACATCGCCGCGGATGTGGACGCCGGATGCAGCGCTGATGTCACCATTCACTGAAGTGACATCGCCCTTCGATGCTGAATTCTGATCGAGCTGGATGCTGCCGTTGACGTTGGTCAGTTCGCGGGTCTGGGCGTCATGCTCGACATGGATATCGCCATTCACCGTGATCAGTTCTCCGGTATGCGCTCCGGCTTCGGCATGGATATCGCCGTTGACGGTGTGAAGATCACCTTCCACCACCGCATCGTCACCGATGGTGATATCGCCGTTCACGGTGCTCTTGCCACTGGTCCAGTGGGCACCAGCCGGCACCGAGATGCTTTTGGTGATATCACAACCGGCGAGCACACACATACCCAGCAGTACACCGGATACGAGGCCGGGAGAGATGGGTTTCATCGCTGCGAACTCCCGCTTTGCTGGACCATTATTTCAGTGTCACATCGCCGCTGCCGGTATGGATCTTGCCGACGGTCTTGGCAGTGCCGATGTCGCCGCTGAAACTGTCGTCACTGGTGGTCACGTTGTTGACGCCTGACCAGTGCATGTTGATATCGCCGCTGCCGGTGCTGATGTCGAGATGGACTGCCGGCGGCTGGCTGGTGGACAGGGTGATGTCGCCACTACCGGCACGCAGCTCGAAACCTTCCATGCCGGAAAGATCGCCTGCCAGTGTGATGTCTCCGGAACCGGTACTGATGGTGGTACCAGCGTGCGCCTTGATATCGCTGAGACGGATATCGCCCGAGCCGGCACGCATGTTGAGCGAACCGGTCAGGTCATCAAGTACCACATCGCCGGAACCGGTTACGGTCTCCAGGGTATCGCCCTGGATGTTCCCGCCGCTGATATCGCCTGAACCGGTGTGGATGTTGAAGCTGCCCTTAACATTGCTGGCCTTCACATCGCCGGAACCGGTACGGATCACGACTGCGCCGTCCTGATCCGCAAGGCCGATATCGCCACTGCCGGTGTCGGCGTTGAAATTGCCGGTGAGTTTGTTGGCTTGCATGTCACCGCTGTCGGAATGCAGGCTCAGATCGTTCTTCACGGCCAGGGCCTTGATGAAACCGACGTGATTGGTGAGATCCGCGCTGACGCCGGCCGGCAGTTTCACTGCTACATCCACATACAGCGGCACGCCATCGCCATGCCGGCTGTAGATGCGCACCCGTTCACCCTGATAGTCGACCGAGGAAGAACTGTTGCCGCAAAGAAAACCGAACAGGCAGTCGTCATGGTCTTCACTGCGCCCGCCGGGAGTGCGGTCATAACGATAGCGGTCGTATTGATCGACCGGATAATCCACATGCACGCTCACGTGCTTGCCGCTGTTGTCCACCGAGAGTTTGATAGTCTTCGCCAATGCTTCCGCGGCGGCCTGGTCCTTGCCGCCGGCCACGACGGTGGCCGTGACTTCCAGTTGCCCGCTACCCTGGGTGATATTCATCTGCCCGACCAGGTTCTCGACCGAGACGACGGTGCCGGCAGGGACTGCCAGGTTCTGGGTCAGAGTCTGCCTGACGGTATTGTCGGCATGGGCCGGCAGCGCAGTCAGGAGCAGGGCACCGACGAGACTGAAGGCAAACAGGGAACCGAACGGCTGGCGGATGGGCTTCATGGCTGACTCTCCGAAAGGACGGCTGGGCCGCCTGTATTAGTGTATTATCTAACTATAACACAGATTTCGGGTTTTTTCAAGCTCGGATGTTAACTTTAGCGCTTCGTCCCGTTCCAATTGGCAGCTGTAAATAAAGGAAGTTCCCATGCGACGTACCTCGTGTCTTGCCTTCCTGCTGATGCTTCCGGCCCTGGCACTGGCCAGCGTGCCGGTGGTTCCCCCAAGCGAACACCCTGTATTGCGCGATATCGTCAGCGCAGTCAGCCCCGAGCGGCTGCACGCGACCGACGCAAAGCTGGTCGGTTTTGGGACCCGGCATACCCTCTCGGAGACGAGGTCCGATACCCGTGGTATCGGCGCCGCCCGTCGGTGGGTCAAATCGCAATTCGAAGAAATCTCGAAACAGTGCGGCGGGTGTCTGGAAATCATCACGCCTTCACGGGTCTTCACCGGCCCACGCACCCCCAGTACCGGGGTTGAGGTCATGGATATCGTGGCCATCCAGAAAGGCACGAGTGATCCGGACCGACACCTGGTGATGACCGCGCATCTGGATTCCAGGGTCAGCGACATCATGGATGTGAACGCCGAGGAACCGGGTGCCGACGACGATGGCTCCGGCATCAGCGCGTTGATCGAGACTGCGCGCGTCCTCTCGAAATACAGATTCGCCGCCAGCATCGTGTATTCCGCCGACTCCGGCGAGGAACAGGGGCTGTATGGCGGCCAGATCATCAGTGACTATGCACTCGATCATCACTGGCTCGTGGAAACGAACCTCAACAATGACATGATCGGCAATACCCGGGGTTCCGATGGCGTGCATGACAACACCACTGCACGCATTTTCTCGGAAGCCGTCAAACAGAATCTCAGTGACAAGGATCTGCATACCTTGCACTACACGGGCGGTTTCGTGGACTCACCCTCGCGCGAAGTCGCACGCTACATCACGCGACTGGCGGATGAATACATCCCGAACTTTCATTTCATGCTCATGTACCGGCAGGATCGGTTCCATCGCGGTGGCGATCAGATGGCGTTCAACAAGAACAATTTTCCCGCGGTACGCATCAACGAAGCACACGAGAACTGGCAGCACCAACATCAGGATGTACGCACGGAGAACGGCGTGCAATACGGCGACCTGCTGCAGTTCGTAGATTTCCCGTATCTCGCCAAGATGACTGCCGCCAACGCCATCGCACTTGCCGCCATGGCCTGGGCACCGGCGCCACCCAGTGGTGTGAATATCAAGGGTGATCTGTCACCCGATACGGCCGTGAGTTGGCAGCCGGTGACGGACGCGACTGGGTATCGGGTGTATTGGCGGCGGACTGCCGCGCCGATGTGGAACCCGGAGCAGTCCATGTATGTCGGGGACGTGGATCAGCATACGCTCGACAATCTCGTCATCGATAACTGGTATTTCGGCGTCGCCAGTGTATCGAAGGATGGCTTCGAATCACCGGTGGTATTCCCGGGTGTCGGCGGCGCGTTTTGAACCGGGGCGAATCCGAGAACGGGATGATTTGAGCAGATCAGTGGCGGGTCAGGGCCGCTGTCACCAGTCGTGCCAGGGTTCGTTCTGCCAGGGTCCGCGGTCTGTCGAGCTGCATCCGTTCGAGTAAAGGTGTTATCCGCGATCTGTCCTGCGGTCTCAGCAAATCGAACAGGATGCCGAGTTTGCCAAGCACAGTTGTGCTGCGGGCCTTGAGTCCGTTGAGTGCCTGGCCAAGTGTCAGTTCTGCTGCGGTGAAATCGGTACCGAAAGGAAACGGAGGGAACAAGGCCTGTGCCATGAACGGCTGCAGATCGGCAGACAAGCGTTCAGGTGTGTTGCGAAGGAACCGGCCGGGGATCCGGTAACCGGTGGGCAACTTGCCTGCGGCCTTGGCCTTTGCCATGAGTTCCGGCTGGAAACGTGAATCGGTGATATTGAGCAGCGCCGCGATGACTTCCCAGTCCTGTCTGCCGCGCAGGTCGGCGATACCGTATTCGGTGATCACGATGTCGCGCAGGTGGCGCGGGATAGTGCAATACGCATATTCCCAGACCATGTTGGAGAGCAGCCGGCCGTGTTCGCTGCGCGTACTCTTGAGCATGAGGATCGAGCGACCTTCCTTCAGCGCATGCGCCATGGCCACGAAGTTGTACTGACCACCGACGCCTGAGACGACCTGGCCGTCCTTCAAACCATCGGAGACTGCGGCTCCCAGCAGCGTCATCTTCATGCAGATGTTGATGAAACGCGCGTGGCGATGCTGCAGGCGTTCCAGTTTCACATCGCTGAACAGTTCGTTGACCTTCGACACTGCGGTCATCTGGAACAGCCGGCGTTCAGCGGCGGGCATCGTACGCAGCCGGTCGTAGAACCAATGTGAGCCGAGAAAGAAAGCGCCATGCAGCAGCAAGCCATTAATCAGGCGCGCACCCAGGCCCTGCGCCACCAGTTGCTGCATGAAAACCGGCGAATCGAGGTCGGGACGTGCGCGGCTACCGTCAGCCAGCACCAGCAGGCCGTCGGTATAGTCGGTATTCGGGTGCAGCACGCCGAGACGTTTGAGTAATGCCACGTCGTCTGCAGTCAGGACGGCTTTTATCAGGCCCGCCTTGCGCAAGGCCTGTACCGTTTCCGGTCCGATGGATTCGGCAATGGTGCCATCGTTCAATAATTGCTGCACTAGCAGATGATCGTACACTCGCCGTTTCAGCACCCCGCCTTCGTACAGGTGCAGCAGGCCGTCACCGAACATCTCGCTGCCGGCGTACAGACCGGCCCGATACGTTTCCAGCCCGCCGGTTTTCGCAATCACATCGCCGAATCGATCTGTAACACCAAGTTTTCCGATGACATCACGATAGCGCTCGTTATCGGCGTGACGCAGCAGGGTTGAATACACGAACGCGTCGCCCAACGAGCCGATACCGACCTGTAAGGTGCCACCATCCTGGATCAGGGTGCTCGCGTAGAGCCCGATCATGTGCTCGGCCGGGTCGATATTCATGTTGGGGACAGCGAACAGCATGTGTTCGAGTGCTGGATTATCCAGCACCAGATCGAAGAATTCCGGATCCACTTCCGCATCGCCATACATGAACGGCATGTTGTGGTTGACCTGCCCGACCACGGCGACCGGACGATCAGAGGCACGCAGCCCCGGCATGATGTCGAGCGTGACATCCGGGTTTGAACCCAGGCTGTAACGCGCACCTTCCGGACGCTGTTCCTTGCCGACCATCTGCAGGATCACGTTCACACCCGCAGCCAGCATGTCGCGTGCGACATGCGTGTAGTTGGTGCTGGTGTAATGCTGTTGCGCCAGCGGGTTGTGCAGCATGCTGCCGGATTTGAAATAGAATTCCGAGATCTCGATGTTCGATGGCAATGAACCCCGATGCAGTGCCTGCATGTATTCGAGTTCCGGATAATCGCCGAACTGGCGTTTTGTGAATGGCTCCAGAAACCGACGCTCCAGATCGCTGTGCCAGCCGGGCTTTTCCAGCGACAGGGCAGTCATGATCTTGAGTTGCAGTGATGTATCAGTACGCGCGCGCCGGTAGAAGGCATTGAGTAGATGGTTGGGTTTGCCGATGCCGAGCGGCGTACCGATCACGATGCATTTGCCGACGTGGGCGATGACTGAATCCACGCAGGCTTCCGGATCGTCGAGCACCTTCGGCTGCATTCATGTTCCCCAAAAAAGACCCCGCCAGTGGGCGGGGTCCATGTTAGCAAGTTCCGGTCTAGTTCGCCGGAGTCGCAGCCGGCGGGTTCACATAGGTATTGAACAGGTGCCAGATGCGCCGGTATTCATCCAGCCAGGAGTAAGGCTGTTTGAAATCGTGATGCTCGGTGGGATAGAACATCACATCGAAGTTCGGATTGCGCAGTTCCTGCAGTTTTTCGACCATGTGCACGGTATCGATGAAGAACACGTTGTCGTCCTGCATGCCCTGCAGGATCAACAGATGGTTCTTGAGCTGGCCGGCATAGTTGATCGGTGAGCTGTCGAAATACGCCTGTGGATCGATGTTCGGTTCATTCAGGATGTTGGCAGTGTAGCCGTCGTTGTAATCCGCCCAGTCGCCGACTGGGCGCAAGGCTGCACCGGCCTGGAACAGGTCGGGCCGACGGAACATCATCATGTAGGTCATGAAACCGCCGTAGGATCCACCGTACACACCCATGCGCCTGGGATCCACGTGATATTTCTGCTCCAGCCAATGCGCGCCATCCTCGATATCCTCGACTTCCGGATGACCCATGTGCTGATAGATTGCATCGCGCCAATCGCGTCCATAGCCTGCCGAGCCGCGATAATCCATGTCCATCACCACATAACCATGCTGGTTCAGGAAGGTCTGGAACATCAGCTCATGGAAGTAGTACGACCAACCACTGTGCGCATCCTGCAGATAACCGGCACCGTGGATGAATACTACTGCGGGCCAGGATTTCTTTGGATCGTAGTTTTTCGGCACATACAGTCGCGCATAGATTGGCTGCTTCTCGTGCGTGGAAGGTACCTGTACGATCTGCGGGACGGTCCAGTCGATCGAAGTGAAAGCACTGGATACGCCGTGCGTAACCTGTTTCGCAACGCTGCCCGGCTGTGCTTCGCTCACATATACTTCCGGTGGACGCACGCTACTGGAGTGATAAAACATCAGTTTGCTTTCGTCGGGCGAGAGGCTGTAATCGTTGCCGCCCTCCTCGATGTCGGAGGGTTGCGGGCCGTCGATACCGCCGAGGTTGGTGATCTGCTGCATGCTGCCATCGGCGGTCGCCACGCGGTAGATACTGTAGGTCCCCGGCGCGGCCTTGTTGGCGACCACGTAGAGGTATTTGTCGTCACGGGTCAAGGCCGGCGCCGAGAGCTCGAAGTGCCCGCTGGTGAGTTGACGGGATTTACGCTGGTCCACCGACTTCAGGTAAAGCTGCGAATAGCCGCTGACTTCGGATAGATACCACAGCGTCTTGTCGTCATGCAGCCAGCCGTAGTCGTTGAAGCTCCAGTTGATCCAGGCTGGATCAGTGAGCCGCTCCTGGGTCAGAAGTTTCTTGTCCGCGAAATCGACCGTGGTCAACCAACGGTCCTTGTTGTCATTGGCACGGAACTGCAGCGCGACGTCATCGCCGCTGTCGTTCCATTCCAGTCCCATCACCGATACCGCGCGCATTGCAGGCGCTTTCACGGAGGCTTCGGCGATATCTTTCGCGATGCCATGTTGTATATCCCAGGCCACTGCGGACTTGCGCAGTTTCGCCAGCGGATCGTCCTTGATGCCGGGCAACTGACTCAGATCGAGTGGGAACGAGGTGTGGGTCTTGAGGTCCAGCACCATGACGGATTGTGGAGCCGGCGGGTTCAGGCCGGCGTAAGTGTGTCGTTTGAGGATCTCGGCATAACCGGAATCGGTGATGTAATTCGGCATCATACCCGGCGCACCGCGATCGTAATCCTTGGGTTGGGTGATCAGTACCAACCAGCGACCGTCCGGCGACAGTGAGCTGTAATCGATCCTGATCTTGTCACCCAGATACCATGGGGCGGTGGTGCGCGTGGCATCTGCTTTTGCCAGCCCGGCCTGCTGCACGCGTCTGGCTTCGGCGTCAGTCTTTTGCTGGCTCAGGAATTCAAACAGCCGGGGTTGTTCTGCTTGCAGGTAGTTCTGCGGGCCGGGGCTCTTGGCGGGATCGTCGCTCAATTGCAGATTGGCGGCGAGTGAGGTCAGGCCGCTGTTCAACTCATATATATAGATGGCATTGTCCTGATGCCACTGCACATGAGTGCCGTCTGCCATGAACAGCGCGTCACTCTTGGGCGTGCTGTCGCGGGTGAGCTGGCGCAGGCTGCCGGTGAGCAGATTACGTACGAAGATGTTGTCGTTGCGGACGAAGACCTTGTAGGTATGGGCGTGGTTGTAATCACCGTTCGCGACAGGGATGTTGGCGAGTTCGCTATCGCCAACTTTATGCGTAACGCCCGATGCGATATCGAGCGCGTAAAGGTCGGTCAGTTTACTGTCGTCGCGTTGTTGCCGATAGTAGAGGGTCTTTCCGTCATAACTCCAGTAGGCACCTTCCGGAGCATGACCGATCCAGTCCGGATTAGCCATGATCTGCTCCAAAGTGACGTTATCAGTGCCGGTTGCAGCCGGGGTCGAATCGGCGAACACGGCGGACGCGGCGAGCAAAGCGCCGATCAGAATGCAGGTAATACGCTGGATCATGACAGTTCCTCGGGTTGAGTCGGCAAGTTCGTCATCAAGCAGTCAGAGCCTGGTCGAGGTCGGCGATGAGATCATCCACATGTTCGAGTCCCACCGAGACCCGTACCAGATTTCGTGGGGTCAGGGTCTCGGGCCCCTCCATCGAAGCACGATGCTCGATCAGGCTTTCCACGCTTCCCAGACTGGTAGCGCGGGTGAAAAGTTTGAGGTTCGCGACAGTCCGCATCGCAGCGGCTTCTCCGCCGCGGAGCGTGAAGGATAGCATGGCACCGAAGCCGCGCATCTGCCGGGCCGCGAGCGCGTGACCGGGATGATCGTTCAGGCCCGGATGGAATACCCGTTCCACTGCCGGATGCCGGGCGAGATGCTCGGCAAGTTGGAGCGCA
>DASSKW010000035.1:0-26849 GCA_035690065.1 Gammaproteobacteria bacterium | reverse complement strand
GAAAGGGGGGAATCCCGGAAACGCAGGCCCGGTTTCCGGGAGACGAAACGATCCCGGGGTCGCGTCACTACGTTCGCGATGACAGCAACGGCAGCAGATCCGCCAAAGTATGCACTGCCGGGAATTCGGATATCTCCCGCGGTGGCCGATGCGAATCCGGTTGCCGCATCGCCACCAGATGCCGGATGCCGTACTCCTGCGCGGCACGCAACACCGGCAGACTGTCGTCTGCGAACAACGTTGTCTCGGTATCGAACGATTCCATTTCCCACAGGTTGTGCCAGAACGACTGCGTTTCCTTGGGTGTGCCGAAACTGTGCGATGACACGATGCGGTCGAAGTAACCGTCCAGCCGCGTGTGTTCCATCTTCAGCGCCAAGGCATCGGCATGCGCATTGGTCACCAGCACCAGCCGCTTGCCGGCTGCACGGACACTTTGCAGGAAGGTCTCGACCTGGGGTAGCACCTTGATGAGGTGCGCCACTTCGCGTTTCAGGGCCACGATATCCATGTCGAGTTCCCGCGACCAGTGATCCAGGCAATACCATTGCAGGGTACCTTCCATGGCGCGAAACCGCGGCATCAGTTCGGCACGCGCCTGCCCGGGGTCGAGCCCGTGCCGTTCGGCGTAGCGCAAAGGCACATGCTCCAACCAGAAATGGTTGTCGAAATGCAGATCAAGCAGGGTGCCGTCCATGTCCAGCAGCACGGTGCGGATCTCGGACCAATCGGGGATCGGCTGGGCAGTCGTCGGCATGGCCGTTATCATATACTCCGTTCTGTAATTCGCACAGGAATCTCCGTTGACCCAGACTGACACTGCACTGCTTGGCCCGCTGCTGGATATCGCTCGCGCTGCCGGCGAGCGCATCATGGATATCTATGGCACTGATTTTTCGGTAGCCACCAAATCCGACAAGTCGCCGGTCACGGATGCCGATCTGGCGGCACATCACGTGATCCTCGCCGGCCTGCAACGCATCACACCCGACATCCCGGTGCTGTCGGAAGAATCGTCCAGCATCCCGTTCGGGGAACGCCGTCACTGGGACAGCTATTGGCTGGTGGATCCGCTCGACGGCACCAAGGAATTCATCAGCCGCAACGGCGATTTCACGGTCAACATCGCGCTGATCCAGCGCGGCGCGCCGGTGGTCGGCGTAGTGTATATCCCGGTCGAACAGACCAGCTATTACGGCAGCGTCGGCGTAGGCGCGTTCCGGCGCGATGCACACGACCGGGAACAGGCAATCCACGTACAGAGCGCAACCAGCCAGCCGGTGCGGGTGGTGGCAAGCCGTTCGCATCGCGGCGAGCTGCTGGATGCTTATCTCGCGAAACTTGGGAGCCACGAGATCGTCTCGCGCGGCAGTTCACTCAAGTTCTGTCTGGTCGCGGAAGGCAGCGCCGATGTCTATCCACGCCTGGGCCCCACTTCGGAATGGGACACGGGCGCCGGTCATGCTGTGTTGCTGGCTGCCGGCGGCCACGTCATCAACGTGGACGGTAGTGCGCTCGGTTACAACCAGAATGAAACCCTGCTGAATCCGTATTTCATCGCGTATGCGGACCCATCGCGGGACTGGCTGCAATACCTGTAAAAATTGATCTTTTGCTTTCTGGGGGTGTTAGAAATGACCTCGCAATCCTTATGTACTGATCGTGTACACTCCGGTTGCTCGGTCCTTTCTGTCTACCCAGAAACCAAAATCTCTAATTTTCATGCGCTGTTAAAACCCTGGTATATATAAGACAACGCCGGCTTGCGCCGGCGTTGTCGCTTCAAGTCTGGCGGATATCAATCATTCCCGCCCAGCATGCCTTCCTTGAGTTTTTCGGTAGGCGGATTCGGTCCCACGTAACAGTGCAATACCGCACGGCCGAAATCGTCGCCTGCGACCGTGCCCATGAGCTTGCCGTTATGGGTCACGCTCAGCCCCGTACCGGGCACGAAATCCATGATGATCTCGTCACCTTCCTTGGCATCATCGAACAAGGCAACAAACTGCTTGGCCTGCGCTTGCAGCTTGTCGATCATATCCGGATTGTTGTGCTTGAGATCATCCATCCAGTTGTCTGAGAACTGTTTGTGACTGACGTCGTGCAACAGGTTCATGGTGACACGATAGGGTCCCTGCTCCGCCGTCACCGCATCCGGAGTGGTAGCTTTGGTTTCGAGATAGAGCCCGCCGACATAGACGTCCACCCACAGGAATTCACGCAATCCCAATCCATTCAGTATCAGGGTCTTGCCGCCAACCGTCGCCGAATCCGGCAGGGTCACACCTTCCAGGCTCGCGGCAGATACGCCGCATGCAGTCGTGAGCGCCATGATGCAGAACAGATTCACCAGCAACTTACGCATGATCGCACCTCGAGGATGAGAAATGGCTGTCTGAAGATTATCACGCCCCGCCCTTCAGGTAACGGGCAAAAAACGCGACCGTGCGCCGCCAGGCATCCTGGGCAGCATCGGCCTGATAATTCTTGCCGGACGGATTCGCGAACGCATGTCCGGCGTGGGGATATTCGTGGATCTCCGCTTTCACTCCAGCCTGCTTGAGTGCCTGCTGAAACGTCTGCACATCTTTTACCGTGATGCCATGATCTTCCTCACCGAAGAACCCGATCAGCGGCATCTTCAGTTTCGACAGGGCCGCGACGTCGTCCACCGGCCGACCGTAATACATCACCGTGGCAGCGATCCTGTCCGGCAGCATCAGCGCGGTCTGCAACGACCAGCCGCCGCCGAAACACCAGCCGATCACGCCGATGCGCGATGTGTTTGCCTTGTCGTGCAGGTAGGCATAAGCCTGTTGCAGATTGGTATCAGCTGCTGCCGTGTCGGCGAATACGCTCTTCATCAGAGTCTCGGCATCCGCAGGTGTGGTCGCGGCCTTGCCGCCGTACAGATCCACCGCCAGTGCCACATAACCCTCGCCCGCCAGCCGATCCGCCATGTGCCGGATATTGTCGTTCAATCCCCACCATTCATGGATCACGATGATGCCGGGCAACGAACCTTTTGCGTTGGCGGGACGTGCCAGATAACCATGCACCGGTTTGCCGTTTACCGTGGCATACGCTACTTCACGGCCTTGTACCGGCTGCGCCGGTTTTATTTCCGCCACCGGGCTCGGTGCCGGCGTATCGTTCGCGTGCATCGCGGCCATAGCGCCGACATAAGCGCCGTCGCTCATGCCCGCGCCGTGCGCAGAAATCACGATAAAAAAACCTGCTATCAACAATAGCGCGCTACGCATGGCCTTCTCCTTCGTTTTTGTGATGCAAAGTACCTCTATAAAGTCGAGATTTTGGTTTCTGGGTAGGCAAGGAGGTCATCCTTAACACCGCCAGAAAGCATAAAGATCGATTTTTAAAGGTACTTTTCAGTCGCCGCGGTAGATGCAACCCGAGGTGCAGGTTTCCGCGATCACCACTTTCGACAGGGTCGGTAATGCGGGTTTCAGACGCTGCCAGATCCAGCGCGCCACTATTTCGCTGGTGGGATTTTCCAGGCCCGGCACTTCATTCAGATAACTGTGATCCAATGCCTCGAACACTGGCGCGAACGCGACCTTGAGGTCGGCGAAATCCATCACCCAGCCACTCTCCGCACCGGGCTCACCGCTGATGTGGATCTCGACCCGGAACGAATGACCGTGCAGGCGGCTGCACTTGTGGCTGGCGGGCAGATTCGGCAGCCGATGCGCCGCCTCGATGTGAAAGACCTTGAAGATTTCCATGACTGGGGCGAACTCCGGCGAATTATGGTCCCGAAATGGGCCTATTCTAGCCCGGATGCCGTGACCCGGTTGCGCAGCCTCAGGTCGGCACGTACCCTGTCTGCCGGTTTCGGCATGATGGCGACAGGGCATGGATTATCAGGAAAGACACAAGCTTAAAGAGCGCATCATCAAGCTCAAGCTGGAACACCACGACCTGGACATGGCCATCGGCCGCCTGGTGGACGACCCGACCAGCGACGAACTGCAGCTGAACCGCATGAAGAAACGCAAACTTCAGCTCAAGGACACTATTTCCCGTCTGCAAAGCATGCTGATCCCCGATCTCGACGCATGATAGACCTGCACCTGCATTCCCGCGCCTCGGATGGTGCTCTCACGCCCGCCGAACTGGTGAGCCTGGCGGCATCGCGCGGCGTGAAGATGCTGGCGCTGACCGATCACGATTGCACCGACGGGCTCGCGGAAGCGTCACACGCGGCCGCGAACAATGACATCAGATTCATTCCGGGCGTGGAGATCTCCGTCAGCTTGCAAAACCAGACCCTGCATATCGTCGGACTGGATATCGACGCGGATAACGCTGCGCTGCAACAGGGCCTGACACGCTTGCAGGGATTACGCGAGGTACGCGCGCAGGAGATCGGCCGGCGACTTGCCAAACGCGGCATCGAAGATGCCTACGCCGGCGCACGCGAACTGGCTGGCGATGCCGAGATCACCCGCACCCACTTCGCCCAGCATCTGCAGGCCAGCGGTCACGTGCGTACCTTCCAGGAAGCGTTCAAACGCTTCCTGCAACGCGGCAAACCGGGCTACGCGCCGGTCACCTGGTCTTCACTGGAAGAATGTATCGGCTGGATCCACGCTGCCGGCGGTCACGCCGTGCTGGCGCATCCGTTGCGCTACGGCCTGACGCGCCCCCGTTTACTGCGTGCGCTCGCCGCTTTCAAACAAGCCGGCGGCGATGGGCTGGAAGTGGTGTGCGGACGCAGCAATCGCGATGAGTTGATGAGCGCGGCACATCTGGCCTCGCGCTATGAACTGGCCGGATCGGTGGGCTCGGATTTCCACACCCCCGGTAATCCGTATCTGCAACCAGGCGGGCTGGCTGAATTGCCGGAACAGATCGAACCGATCTGGAACCGGTTCCGGTCCAACTGAACCCTGTCAACAACTGCGTTCGCCCTGAGCGCGACCCACAGGGATGTGGGAAGTGCAGATTCTGTAGGGAACAAGAATCTGCCGACCCACATGGATGTGGGAAGTGCAGATTCTGTACGGAACAAGAATCTGCCGACCCACAGGGATGTGGGAAGTCCCGGAAATGCAGGAGCGATTTCCGGGACAGCGCCGCAGGCGCGAAGTCGAAGGGCTCAACACGAACGATCGAGTTATGAAACAGGCTTCAGATCTCACCCACCGCGACACGTGCACGTGGCGATGATCTCAATAACTCATCCACTGACACCGTGGCGACGATCGGATCGTCGGTCTCCGGTTCCACAGCCTCCGCATCGAGCCAGTGCGCGCCGGTCTTCTCCCCGGCACCCAGAACGGCAAAGTCAAACAGCTCCGTATCCACGAGATGCGAAGCGCTCACGTTCTGCAACGCGGCGAAGATGGAGTTCAGCCGCCCCGGTGACTGGCGCTCCCAATCGGCCAGCATCGTCTTGACCGCATTGCGTTGCAGGTTTTCCTGCGCACCGCACAGGTTGCAGGGGATGATCGGGAACTGTCTCCAGGCCGCATACTTTTCTATATCGCGTTCCGTGCAATAGGCCAGCGGCCGGATCACCACGTGCCGGCCGTCATCGGACAACAGTTTGGGCGGCATGGTCTTGAGCTTGCCGCCGTAGAAAAGATTGAGAAACAGGGTCTCGATGATGTCGTCGCGATGATGGCCGAGTGCGATCCGCGTGATGCCGTGCTGGGCCGCGAAATTGTAGAGCGCGC
Organism: Gammaproteobacteria bacterium; assembly: GCA_035690065.1. Classification (GTDB taxonomy): domain Bacteria; phylum Pseudomonadota; class Gammaproteobacteria; order Natronospirales; family REEB76; genus DASSKW01. Next base: position 21,147 of record DASSKW010000035.1, on the reverse strand, counting down.
CGCGTCGCAGACGCGAACACAAACCACACGTGGTCTTGCCTTCCGGTATCACCCGTTTCACCACACTGTAGGTGTCCTGCTCGATGATGTGGAACGGCACCCCGAGTTGCGTCAGGTATTCCGGCAATACCTGCTCGGGAAACCCGGGCTGCTTCTGATCCAGGTTCACGGCGATCAGTTCAAACTTCACCGGCGCACTCTTCTGCAGCGCCAGCAGCACATCCAGCAAGGTATAGGAATCCTTGCCGCCAGACAGGCACACCATCACCCGGTCGCCTTCGCCGATCATGTTGAAATCCTGGATCGCCTGGCCGACGTTGCGGCGCAGACGTTTCTCCAGTTTGCGAATATTGACCGAGCGTTTTGTGTCTGCCGTTTGCATAAAAGATACTGCGTAACACGAGATTGAATGGGCTCATTTTACCCAGAAGCTACTTCAAAAGCCCTTCTCCATGTTAGCCGGAGCCACGGCGACGGGGGGACTTTTGGCGATAAGCCCCCACTCCCGGCGTTTCAAATGCGCTACTCAGGCTCCAAGTGGGTGTATATCGCGTTTAATCTCCTGGACAAGGGGCTCCGGCAGAGTTTTGAGGGCATAGGTTTGCTGCAAGTTCATCCAGAATTCTGGCGTGGTATTGAAGAAACGCGCAAGCCTCATGGCAGTATCCAGCGTGACGGGGCGCTCCTCATTCACAATTTCATTGATGCGCGAGGGTGTAACCCGCAAGCGTACGGCGAGTGCATGGGGTGTCATTCCCAAGGGCTCGAGATACTCCGCCCGCAGTACTTCGCCAGGATGGATGGGGCGCATCTTGTTACGCGCATTCATATTCACGTTTCCTAGTAGTGATAATCCACAATTTCCACATCGTAGGCATCGCTTTCATGCCACCGGAAGCAAATACGCCACTGATCGTTGATCCGTATGCTGTACTGTCCCGCGCGATCGTGACCCAGTTTCTCCAGTCGGTTACCCGGTGGCGAACGCAGGTCCAAAAGCGCAACGGCCGCTTCAACCATCTGCAGCTTCCGCTCCGCTACCTTCCGGAAGGCCCTGAAGGCGGCCGGGCATCTACCCCCGTATAGGGCTTCGGTCTCCCGATTGCCGAAGCTCTTTATCATGGGTAAAGTATATACCGTTTGACGGTAAATGCCAAACGATAAACCGTGGATAGCTCATCGATGTATCAGCAGCAAGGAATGCGTCGTCGTCGTTGTTAAAACTGTCTATTGCACACTCAGCTCTTCACTCAGGGCTTCGTGCTTAAAGACGCACGCTGCGCGTTATACCCTGGCTGGCTATCCCTCACTGGCAATCCGAGACCCTTGCAGGCGGCCGGAGATTGGTTGTCCGGGACACCTTAATCCCGATTCTTTCCAACATCGCGGCTCCGGATCACCGCGTCAGGACTTGCCGCTCTTTGCCAGCAGCCGGTCGAGGTGGTTGGCGAAGGCTTGCCGGTCGCTGAGACTCAAGGGTGCCGGCCCGCCGGTGGGCACGCCGCTATCCCGCAGGTTCGCCATGAAATCCCGCAAGCTGAGCCGCGCTTTCACGTTATCGGCAGTGTAGAGCTCGCCGCGCGGGTTGAGCGCGTACGCGCCCTTCTCCACCACTTGCGCCGCCAGCGGGATGTCGGCGGTGATGACCAGATCGTCCGCAGCCACCTGTTTCACGATCTCGTTGTCCGCCACATCGAAACCGGACGACACTTGCAGTGACTTGATGTGCTGCGATGCCGGTGTGCGCAACGCCTGGTTGGCCACCAGCGTCACCTGCACCTGGGCGCGCTGCGCCGCGCGGAACAGTATCTCCTTGATCACTTTCGGACAGGCATCCGCGTCTACCCAGATCCTCACGGCTTGCTCCGCAACCAGTGGATCGCGCCTTGTCCCGCCACATAGCCGCTGGCGAAACAGGCTGTCAGCAGATACCCGCCGGTGGGCGCTTCCCAATCCAGCATCTCGCCGGCGCAGAACACGCCCGGCATCGCACGCAGCATCAGGCGTTCGTCCATGGCGGTGGATACTACGCCGCCGGCGCTGCTGATGGCTTCATCCAATGGCCGTGCAGCTACGAGTTTGAGCGGCAGATCCTTGATGGCGCGCGCCGTGCGCACAGGCTCCGCCAATTCCTCCGCGCTGAACGCTTCGCGCAGCAAACCCGCCTTCACGCCTTCTACACCAGCCTGCTTGCGCAAATGGTTCGCCAGGGATTGGGAGCCACGGGGTTTGCAAAGATCCGCCGTCAATCTGGCCGTCTCTTTGGCGGGATTGAGATCCAGGTGCAGAGTGGCACTGCCGCGGCTCTCGATGCTCGCCCGCAATCCGGGCGAAAGCGCGTAGATGAGTCCACCTTCGACACCGTGTCGTGTCACGATGAACTCGCCCGCCTGTGGCGCGCCACCCTCCAGCCAGGCGCTCACACGCTTCACGGCCTGGCCAGCGTAGTGCGAACGGAAATAGTCGCTCCATTCCACATCGAAACCGCAGTTGGAAGGTTTGAGTGTTGCCACTGGAATCCCGCGTGCCTGCAACAAGGGAACCCAACTGCCGTCCGAGCCGAGCCGTGACCAGCTCCCCCCGCCCAGTGCAAGCACCATGACATCCGCACGAACTGTCCGTTGGCCCGCAGGCGTATCGAACAACAATTCATCTCCCTGCCAACCACGCCAGCGGTGACGAAGATGAAACCGGACGCCAGCCTGTCGCAGACGGCGCATCCAGGCGCGCAACAGCGGCGCAGCTTTCATCTGCCTGGGGAACACGCGGCCGGAGCTGCCGACGAAAGTCTCGACGCCCAGAGACTGCGCCCATGCCCGCAATGCCACGGGACCGAATGCTTCCAGCCAGGGACGCACCCAGGCACCGCCCGCACCGTAACGGGCGAGGAATCTTTCCGGGGCTTCGGAATGGGTGAGGTTGAGGCCGCCGACACCTGCCAGCAGGAACTTGCGCCCCACCGATGGCATGGCGTCGTAGATATCCACGACTGTTCCCGCGCCGCTCAAGACCTCCGCGGCCATGAGACCGGCGGGACCGCCGCCGAGGATAACGGCGGTGCGCGTCGTCATCTCCGCAGCGTGTTTCAAACCGCTACGTTCCTGTGATTCCCGAAGCGGGAAAGAAACGCATGATTCGGGGCAGAGAAACCGGCCGGGCTGACAGACACGGCCGTCAGGATCGTCTCAGCTACAGACATATAGAACGTGCCTGCGCTTCATTGGCCAGATGACTGATCGCGATCAGGGCGTTCGTATCCACCTGGAGATGGCAGATCTTTTGTTTATCGTTCAGCACGTCGCTCCTTGCTGCTTGTCGTTTCAGACCGGCGTCAGTTCGCGCATCGATTTGAACTGTGTCGGATCGGCACGATACCCCAGCACCGATTCGAGCGTCGAGAACTTGTTGATGCCGGTGGAGAGCTCGATATCCATGCCAGTGAACTGGCCCGGATGTTCGTAACCCGCAGTATGTGCCAACGCGATCAGTTCCTTGCGAAAACCCTTGATGAAATTGGCGCAGCGCTTCGACTTGTCTTCGATATTCAACCCGGCCTGCCGCCATTCGCTCATGGTGGTGACACCGGTCGGGCAATGCCCGGTATGGCAGCTCTGTGACTGGATGCAACCGATAGACATCATCGCTTCACGCGCGACGTTGACCATGTCGCAACCCATCGCGAACGCGACCACCGCACGATCCGGAAAGCCGAGCTTGGCGCTGCCGATCCACACCACATCTTTCGATACGCCCGCATTCTGGAACAACTGATATACACGCGCGAAGCCGATCTTGAACGGCAGCGATACGTGATCGGTATAGGTCAATGGCGCCGCACCGGTACCGCCTTCGCCACCGTCGATGGTGATGAAGTCCGGTCCCTCGCCGCGCGCTTTCATCCGCTCGGCGAGCTTGCCCCAGAAATCGGTCTCGCCGATCGCGGCTTTCACGCCGACCGGCAGACCGGTGCGCGCGGCGACACGCTCGATGAAATCGATCATCCCGTCCACGTCGCTGAACTCGCTGTGCGCGTTCGGCGAGATGCAATCCTGAAACGGCTGGATGCCGCGGGTATGAGCGATCTCCGGCACCACTTTCGGACCCGGCAATACGCCGCCTTTGCCGGGCTTGGCGCCCTGCGAGAGCTTGATCTCGATGGCGCGGATCTGCGGATACTTCACGCATTTATCCGCTACCACGTCGAGCGAGAAATTGCCGCCCGGTCCACGCGCACCGAAATAACCGGTACCGATCTGGAACACGACATCCGCGCCCAGCAGATGATACGGACTCACGCCGCCTTCGCCGGTGTTGTGATAGCAGTGCGCCAGCTTCGCGCCGAGGTTGAGCGCGCTGATGGCGTTCTTGCCCAGCGCGCCGAACGACATCGCCGAGATGTTGACCACCGAGTTCGGCCGGTACGGACGTCTGCGGCCGTGGCTTGCACCCATGATCTTGATACAGGGCACGGCACTGGGATCGTCGCCGGGCCAGGTCGCCTTGTGTTCCGAGAACGGGAACGCCGCGTTCTTGATGATCGGATAGCCGGTGCCGTACAACTGCTCTTCGGTACCGAAACCGAAGTAGTTGTTCTGTTGTTTGGCGGTGGCGTAGATCCAGCTGCGTTCGCTGCGATTGAACGGCAGTTCTTCCTTGTCGTCCGCGACCCAGTATTGGCGCAATTCCGGGCCAATGAATTCCAGCCAGTACCGAAAATGACCGATGACCGGGTAATTGTGCAGGATGGCGTGACGGCGTTGGGTCACATCGTGCACGGCTACCAGCGCGATGAACACCAGCAACGCAAGCAGAATCCACAGGAACACAAACATACTGTCCTCCCCGATCCGACCCGTTTTCAGACGCGCCAGTTATAGCCGGTTTTTAACGTCTTGTGCGCGACTGCGGATGAAATTTTTCATCTGTTTGCCGGTTTGCCGTTAGAACTCGCGTTTGAATACCAGTTGCGCGCCACGCTGCCCACCCGCGAAGGCATACAAGGCGAGTGAACCGGTACGGTCCAGGTAATACGTGAGACCGAGATACCCCCCGCCGCTGCGTGCGGCACTGAAATCCAGCTTCGCCGGTGGCGTGCCGGGGTCGGTCTCGTTGCCGTCGTAATGCTGCCAACGCACCCCCGCCGAGATCCGCCAGTTATAGAGATAGAGTACCGGACCCGCCGCTGCATAGCTTTCGTACCAGGTCACTTCCGGCTGCCCGGTGGAACTTGAAAAGTTCACATCGTTCCAGCGATAACCAGCTTGTAACTCCAGACTGAAGTAATTGCCCAGGCGCGGATGCCAGATTGCAGTCAAACCCAGTGACTGTCCGTCCGCCTGAGTCAGCGCGTCGAGGCTCGGACTGTCCACACTGGTGAGCAGGTAAGCGCCCGTAAAACCGACATCGAGATCCTGGGCGAGTGGCTGCGTGATCACGATGGCATAGCGCTCGATATCGGCACCATAGTCAGCAGTCGGATAGGCGAACTCCGTGTGATAACGCCCAACATCGATCGCCGCGGTCATGCCGGCAAACGTCAGATCGTCATCATCGGCATGGACATTGGCGCAGAGGCCCGTACAGGCAAACAGAGAAACCAGGATCGGTATGAAGCGCATGACTTCAGTTTACTCCGTCGCCATCAACCGTGGCGGAGCTTGAGTATCAGTACGATCCCGGCCAGCAACAGTGTGACCCCATTCGCGAGTGTGATCGGCAGATCGTGCAGCATGATCCCGTAGATCAGCCACAGACCGACACCGAGCGTAAAGACAGAATACATCGGCAACGAGATACTGCGCGTGTCACGCGTGCGCCAGGAACGGACTACCTGCGGCACGAAGGAGATCGTGGTCAGCAGGGCTGCCGCAAGCCCGATATCGCGTTCGATATTCACGCGACGTCGTGCCCGTAATCCGCAGCCGCAGTCGCATCGGTTCCGGCAGGCGTCTTGAGTGCACGCAGTACCAGCGTCAACCCGATTGCGACCACGAAATTCAGCACCAGCGAATACAGTGCCGCATACCCTGGCACCGTCAGATCGCCGATCTGCAACGGATAGATCGAGCTTTTGAAATGCTGTGCCGCGACCATCCCGGTGCCGCACAACATCCCGGCCAGCCAGCCAGCCGCCAGCGCCCAGCGATGCAGCCAGCGCGTGTACAACCCGATCACGATCGCCGGCAGGGTCTGGATGATCCATACCCCACCCAGCAACTGCAACTGGATAGCATATTGTTCGGGCAGGAAGATGATGAATGCGAGCGCACCCAGCTTCACTATCAGCGATACCAGCTTCGCCATGCTCGCTTCCTGCTTGTCGCTGGCGTCGGGTTTGAGGTATTCCTTGTAGATGTTGCGGGTGAACAGATTCGAAGCCGCGATAGACATGATCGCGGCCGGTACCAGCGCACCGATGGCGATGGCGGCAAACCCGACGCCTGCGAACCAGGCCGGGAACGAGTGCAGGAACAATGCCGGTACTGCAAAATTATTGCCGTATTGCCTGAAGTAATCCGCGTAGGCCGGATCATGTTGCACGCCCGCGGAGATCGCCATGTAACCGAGGAATGCGATCAGCGCCAGCACCAGCGAATACGCCGGCAACAAGGCCATGTTGCGTTTGATGACCTTGCGGCTGCTGGCACTCAGCAGACCGGTCACACAATGCGGATACAGGAACAGGGCCAGCGCCGAACCAAGCGCGAGTGTGGCGTAGGCGCTGTAGATACCGACATTGCCGGATACCGGCGGCTTGAGCAGCAGTTTGTCGGCCGGTACCGCCGCGAAGATATGCCTGTACCCGCCCAGTTGCATCGGGATCACGATCACCGCCGCGATGATCACGATATAAATCAGCAGATCCTTGACCACTGCGATCAGTGCCGGTGCACGCAAGCCGCTGGTGTAGGTATAAGCCGCCAGGATCACGAAGGCGATGATCAGCGGCAGGTCACCGGCCAGACCGGTACCGGTGAACCCCATCGCGGCGATCACTACCTGGATGCCGACCAGTTGCAACGCTATGTATGGCATGGTGGCAAGGATGCCGGTGATCGCCACCAGCAGCGCCAACAGACCGCTGTCGTAACGACCACGCACGAAATCCGAGGCCGTTACGTACCCATGCTTGCGCGACACCGACCACAGCCGCGGGAACACCACGAACACGAACGGATACACCATCAGGGTGTAGGGCAAGGCGAAGAACGCGATGGCGCCGGCACCGAACACGAATGCGGGCACGGCGATGAAGGTATATGCCGTATAGAGATCGCCGCCCAACAGGAACCAGGTGACCACGGTGCCGAAACGCCGACCAGCCAGCCCCCACTCCTGCAGATGATTCAGATCCGCCGCGCGCCAGCGGGCTGCAACAAAACCCAGCACCGTCACCAGCGCGAACAACAAGATAAATACAATCAATGCCGGCCAATTCATGCGCAGGGCACCTCTAAAAATAGATCTTTATGGTTTCTGGCGGTGTTAGAAATGACCTCGGAAGCCTCATGTATTGGCATATACACTCCGGTTCCTCGGTCATTTCTGCCTACCCAGAAACCAAAATCTCTTATTTTTTGAGGCACCCCAATCCCCTCCCTACATTGTTATCAGACTTTGGCGAAATACGCCGCCGCCGTGATGACAGCCGTGACGATGATCCACACGAACTGGAACCAGTAGAAGAACGGGATGCCAAACAGCGTCGGATCGATGCGGTTATAGAACGGCACCCACAGTATCCCGATGAACGGGATCAGCAAGATTCCATACCAGCAGGCACGTTTCCAGCGGCTCATGGCAAACTCCCGAATCCGGTGACCGGTAGAAGGTAGCCGTCGGACTGCCTCTTGACAAGCCCACGGCTATCGGGAATAGTCGCGCCATGGAACAGATATTGTCCTTCACGATCTTCGCCCTTGCCTGCATGTGTATGTGCATGTCGATGCGCATCGCCGTGCGGACAGCTGCTGTCTCGAACCCCAGATAAGGTCCGGACAGCCAGATTCTGAAACCCGCACCGGTGCAACCGCTGCGGGTTTTTTAATGCCTGAAATCCAGTCCTGAATCTCTCCGCAACAGTTGCACCTTCACGGGTCAGAACCGCGACGGCTATCGCCGCCTGCGGAACTGCGTTATGCCGTCGGCATAGCGCGTATTTGCCACTGACTTTGGAGAGCAACATGAGCGACCAGACATCATCGCAATACCGCTATGAGACCTTGCAGGTCCATGCCGGACAGCAGCCCGCACCCGGCACCAATGCGCGAGCGGTGCCGATCTACCAGACCACTTCATTCACCTTTGACGACGCACAGCATGGTGCTGACCTGTTCGCGCTGAAGAAGTTCGGCAACATCTACACCCGCATCATGAATCCCACCAGCGATGTGTTCGAACAGCGCATCGCGGCACTCGAAGGTGGCGTCGCCGCACTGGCGGTATCGAGCGGTCAGGCCGCACAACTGATCGCCATCACCACCCTCGCCCAAGCCGGTGACAACATCGTCTCGGCGAGCGCGCTGTATGGCGGCAGCTACAACCAGTTCAAGGTCACGTTCCCGCGGCTCGGTATCGGGGTGCGCTTCGTGGAGGGCGACGATCTCGACGCGTTCCAGCAGGCGATTGACGAGAACACCAAAGCCATCTACGTGGAGACCATCGGCAATCCCGGCTTCAACATCCCGGATTTTCACAAACTCGCCGCACTCGCACATGCAAATGGTCTGCCGCTGATCGTGGACAATACCTTCGGCGCCGCCGGTTATCTGATCCGCCCGATCGAATATGGCGCCGACATCGTGGTGGCGTCCGCGACCAAATGGATCGGCGGTCACGGCACCTCGATCGGCGGCGTGATCGTGGATTCCGGCAAGTTCGACTGGGGCAACGGCAAGTTCCCGTTGTTCACCGAACCTTCACCCGCGTATCACGGCCTCAACTTCTGGGAGACGTTCGGTCCGCAGGGACCGTTCGGCAACATCGCGTTCATCATCCGCGCACGCGTGGAAGGTCTGCGCGATCTCGGCCCGGCGTTGTCGCCGTTCAACTCGTTCCTGTTCCTGCAGGGATTGGAGACCCTGTCACTGCGCGTGCAACGCCACGTGGATAACACCCTGGCATTGGCGCAATGGCTGGAACAGCAACCGGATGTCGCCTGGGTGAATTATCCGGGCCTGAGCTCGCATCCGTCGTACGCGCGCGCCAAACAATATCTGCGCAACGGCTTCGGCGCAGTACTGAGTTTCGGTATCCGCGGCGGTGAGGAAGCCGCACGCGGTTTCATCAGCAACGTGAAACTCGCGAGCCATCTGGCCAACATCGGCGATGCCAAGACGCTGGTGATCCATCCCGCCTCCACGACCCACCAGCAACTCACGGATGATGAGCAACGTGCTGCGGGCGTAAGCGCGGATCTGGTTCGGATCTCGGTCGGTATCGAACACATCGACGACATCAAGGGTGATTTCGAACAGGCGTTTGCATCAGTGCGCAAAAGGATCGCGGCATGAGCGAGACGCACCCGTTCACCGGGCGGACGCAGTTCGTCGCACTGCCCCAGCCCGTGCCACTCGAATCGGGACAGGTGTTGCCCCAGGTGACGGTCGCGTACCGCACCTGGGGCCGGCTCAACACGCGACGCGACAACGCAGTGCTGATCTGTCACGCGCTCACCGGCACACCCGATGCCGAGCTCTGGTGGCGAGGTCTGTTTGGCGCCGGCCGCGCGTTCGATCCGGCGCGCGATTTCATCGTCTGCAGTAACGTGCTGGGCGGCTGCTATGGAACCACCGGTCCGCGCAGCATCGATCCGGTTACCGGTCATGCGTATGGCGGAAACTTTCCGGCCGTGAGCGTGCGTGACATGGTGCGGGTGCAGCACGTCTTGTTGCAGGAGCTGGGTGTCGCGCGATTGGCGCTGGTCGTCGGCGGTTCACTGGGCGGCATGCAGGTACTGGAATGGGCCGCGCTGTATCCCGATATCGTGAACGCCATCGCGCCGATCGCCTGCGGGGCATACCAATCCGCGTGGGCCATCGGTTTCTCCGAAGCCCAGCGCCAGGCAATCTGCGCGGACCCGAACTGGCAACACGGCGCGTACCATCCGGCCCGGCCGCCGGCAACCGGGCTCGCGGCCGCGCGCATGATGGCGATGCTGAGTTACCGGCACTGGGGCGAATACGCGCAACGCTTCGCGCGCCAGCGTGATGGCCGGCACGAATTCCAGATAGTGAGTTATCTCCGGCATCAGGGTGACAAACTGGTGCGGCGCTTCGATGCCGCGAGTTATGTCACGCTCACGCGTGCCATGGATACGCACGATCTGGCGCGCGGACGCGGCACATTGCAGGAAGCACTCGACGCTATCGAAGTGCCGGCATTGGTCGTCGGCATCGACAGCGACCTGCTCTACCCACTCGCCGAACAGCAGGAACTGGCGACGCACCTGCCGTATGCAGAACTGGCGGTGCTGCATTCGCAGCACGGTCACGACGCATTCCTGATCGATACACAAGAACTCGACGTTGCGTTGCAGGGGTTTCGTTGCTCGTCTCGACGAGCGCCTCCGCTATCGCTTCACAAGGAGACTGTCCGATGCACGCCGTAGTCGAATCCAGCCTTCAAACGCCTGACCCGGCACAACCGGATCGCACCCTGCTGTTCATCGCGGGGCACAGCGGCCATGTCGGGAGCGCGCTGCTCGCGCAACTCGCCGCGCAACGCCGTCGTTTGCAGAACGAGACCGGAATCGAGTTATGCCTGGCCGGTAATGCCAATCGCAGCGAACTGATGCTGACCGATCCGGACCGGCATGGCGACACGCATCTCGCGTCGCGCAGCGAACATGACTGGGCGCAGATCATCCGCCATCTGCAACGGATCCCGGCGCGTAGCCGGCTGTTCGTGGATTGCACCGCAGATGCATCTGTGGCTGGCAGCTACGGCGATTTTTTCGAAGCCGGGATCGGTGTCGTCACGCCCAACAAACTCGCCAACAGTGGCACGCATGTCGATTGGCTGGCGTTACGACGCCAGACGCACGAACATGACGTAGCCTATCGTTATGAGACAACAGTCGGCGCTGCCCTGCCGGTACTCGGCCCGCTCGCCGACCTGACACGGCGCGGTGATCGCGTGCAGCGTATCGAGGCGGTGCTATCCGGTACGCTGTCGTTCATCTTCCAGCGTATCAATAACGGCGTAGCATTTTCGGACGCGGTGCGCGAAGCGTACACCCGCGGTTACACGGAACCGCATCCGGCCAGCGATCTCGCCGGCAGCGACTGTGGCCGCAAACTGTTGATCCTGATGCGCGAGGCGGGCTTCGACTGGGAACCGGAACGCATCCGCGTCGAGAGCCTGCTGCCGACCGATCTCGATCCGACACTCGACCCGGAACGATTCATGGCTGCACTCACCGAGCATGATGCGGAATGGACGCAACGCGCCGAGGCCGCGCGTAAACGCAGCCTCAGGCTCGCCTACCTGGCACGCTTCGATGGCCGCAATGCGATGGTGGGTGTGACGCACGTCACTGCCGGTGAGCCATTCGCATTGCTGGAACCGGGCGAGAATCTGGTACGGATATGGAGTGGTCATTACGACCCGGTCCCCTTGAGTATTGCCGGGCCGGGCGCCGGGCCGGCGCTCACCGCCGCCGGCGTGTTGAGCGACATCCTGCGTGCAAGCGGGTAATCGGTCGCCGCTATCCAGCGACGCGCGGCTTGCGTAAGCTGGGCGCGCATCCCGGAGGACACCGCCATGAACCTGCTGCAGGAAACCGCCATATTCCTGATCGCCGCGTGCATCGCGGTGCCCTTGTCGCGCAAGTCCGGGTTCGGCTCGGTATTGGGTTATCTGATCGCGGGGATCGTGATCGGGCCGTGGGGCTTGAAACTCATCACCGGGGTGAATGCGATCCTGAGTTTCTCCGAGATCGGTGTGGTCCTGCTGTTGTTCATCATCGGTCTGGAACTGCAACCGTCGCGCCTGTGGGTGATGCGCAAGACCGTGTTCGGCATGGGGACGTTGCAAGTGTCGGTCAGCAGCGTGTTGCTGGCAGCCGCAGGCCACGCACTGGGACTCGACTGGACCGCGTCACTGGTAGCGGGTTTCGGTCTCTCGCTCTCCTCGACTGCGTTCGTCCTGCAGATGCTGGCCGAGAAAAAGCAGTTACCCGATCATCATGGTCGTGCGGCATTCGGCATCCTGCTTTTCCAGGACATCGCGGCGATCCCGGTATTGGCCCTGTTGGGCGTGTTATACGGCGCCGGTGATCCGCATCATTCACATCGCATCATGACCACAGCCATCATCATCGCCGTGGTCTCGGTATTCATCTTCGGCGGCAGGTTGCTGTTACGGCCCCTGTTCCGGCTTATCGTGCGCTTCGGTAACCCGGAGATATTCACCGCCACCGCATTGCTGATCGTGCTGGGGGCGGGATTGATCGCGGACAGCATCGGTCTGTCCATGGGGTTGGGTGCCTTCCTGGCCGGCGTGCTGTTGGCGGATTCCTCGTTCCGCCACGAACTGGAAGCCAACATCGAACCGTTCAAGGGCTTGTTGCTGGGCCTGTTCTTCATGGCAGTCGGCATGTCGGCAAACCTGGGGTTGGTGATCAGCGAACCTTTGGTCGTCGCCGGCATCGTAGCGGGCATGCTCGCACTCAAGATGCTGGTGCTATACGGACTCGGCAAGAGCTTCGGCCTGCCCAAACCCGCACCCCGCAATCTCGCTTATGTGTTGCCGGCTGGCGGCGAATTTGCCTTCGTCATCTTTAATGCTGCGGCAGGCTATCGGCTCTTCGATCCACAACTCACCGATCTGCTTAACGTCGCAGTCACCATCTCCATGGCCATGACGCCCTTCCTGGTACTGTTTAACGAACGGGTGATCACGCCGTATGAGCAGGAGAACGCGCCGCCCGAATTCGATCGCATCGACGAACCCGGCAATCCGGTAATCATCGCCGGCTTCGGCCGCGTCGGTCAGATCGTGGCGCGCCTGCTGCGCATGAAGAACATCCCGTTCACCGCCCTGGAAGCAAACCTGGATCAGGTGGAAACGGTGCGCCGTTTCGGCAACAAGATCTATTACGGCGATGCCTCGCGCCTGGAACTGCTGCGTGCCGCCAAGGCGGAGCAGGCAAGATTCCTGGTCATCGCCATCGACGATGTGGAAGCGTCGGTGCGTACCGCCGAGACCGCGAGGAAACATTTCCCAAATCTCGTGGTATTGGCCCGTGCCCGCAACCGCTATCACGTGCATCTGCTGCGGGAGCTGGGCGTGGAAACGATCGTGCGCGAGACTTATTACTCCAGCCTGAAGATGGCAGAAGATCTGCTGGAAGAACTGGGGTTGGCAAAACCCGAAATCGAACGTCTGGTCGCCACTTTCGACCGGCACGACCGGGCGCTGCTGCAACGTCAGTTCGCGGTATTCCGCGACGAGACCAAGTTGATCCAGACGTCCAGGGAAGCGGCCACGGAACTCGAACAATTGTTGCAGGAAGACAGCAAATCCTCCGCGGCGTGAAATCCGCACAAATAATCTAAAACGTATTACTATCACTCAACAATCATAAAGAACACGGGCTGGATGGCATGACGCAAGACTGGCGATCATCAAGTGTAGCCGTACTGTTCACCATGCTGCTGTGGATCTGTCTGGCGCCTGTGGCGAGCGCGCTCGATCCGGGCAAGAGCTTCCAGGATTATGCCGTCGATACCTGGTCCATCGACGACGGGTTGCCACAGATCACGGTGCTGTCCATCAGTCAGGATCATACCGGCTACATGTGGCTGGGCACCCAGGATGGGGTAGCCCGTTTCGACGGTTCGGTATTCCAGGACTACCTGGCTGGCAGTTGGGTACAGGTGCTCACGGTGGGCGCGGACAATACGCTGTGGATCGGCACCAATAAAGGTCTCGCCTATTACCGTGACGAAGTGATGCACACCTTGACCGCGACCGGTCATGGCGATACTTCCATCTCGGATTGGCCGGACGTGCGGGCGATGATGTTCACTGCCGATGGCCGTCTGCTCGCCGCCACCGATCAGGGTCTGCTGCAGGTGGATACCAGCGGTTTCCATCGCAGCAGCCTGCTGCCCGCAGTCGCTTTGTTCTCATTGTTGAACTGGCACGGCAGTCTGTGGGTCGGCGGTGCCGGCAAACTCTACGTGATCACACCGGATCAGGTCCTCACCATCGACATGCCGGGGGGTGCAGGTACGCTCGTCACCCATCTCGGCGTCTATGACGATACCCTGTGGGCGGGCACCAGCCGTGGCCTGTTCCGCTACGTTCATAATCAGTGGCTGCGGGTCGAAGACGATCCGGCGCAACTGCATCTCGCCATCAATACCTTCTACGCCGATACGGATGGTAATTTCTGGGTCGCCACCAACGAGGGGCTGGCGCATCTGCATGACGGCCGCATGACAGCCTTCGTCGACAGTCACGACAACCAGAGCGTGGCGCAACTCGAAACCATTTTCCAGGATCGCGAAGGCAGCCTCTGGCTCGGCACGCATGCCCACGGCATGACCCGGTTATGGAATGGTTACACTCGCCGTTACAGCGAGCAGCAAGGCTTGAATGATCCACTGGTCTGGTCGCTGGCCCCGGACCGACATGGCGGCCTCTGGGTCGGTACCGCCAACGGCGTGTATCAATTGCACGATGGCCATTATCGTTCCGTAATCCCGGGACGCACGCTGCCAGCGCCGAATGCCTACACGCTGTCCGACATCGATGGCACCCTCTGGATAGGCACTTCCAGTGGCGTGCAGTTGTACCGGGAGGGGCACGATGTCACACCCTCTGCCCTGGCTCCGATCAGGGGGCTCGCGGTAGAAGGCATAATCAAGACAAACGACGGCGCGATCTGGATCGCGACTCTGGGCGGGCTGTTCCGTTACCAGGGAACCGTCTTGACTTCGTTCGGCGCGAAAGACGGTCTTGAGGATTTGCGCTGCCGGTTACTGTTCCAGACGCATGCCGGACGAATACTTATCGGTACCCTGTCAGGTCTTTACGCTTTCGATAACGGTCACTTCACGCACCTCGCCACCGATACCGCACTTGCTCACGCGTTCATCACCGCCATCGCCGAACCGCGTGACGGTGAATTGGTGGTGGGGGCTTTCAACGAGAAATTCCTGTTCCTGTTCGATGGCGCGACCTGGCATCAGATCACCCACGATCAGGGCTTGCCGCTCAACACCGCCACCTTCATGTCGATGGACAGCGCCAGGGAATGGCTGTGGGTTGCCGGCATCCGCGGCATCTATCGCACCCGCCTCGCCGATCTGGAAACGCTCGCCGCGGGTCAGACCAAGACTCTCGTCACCCAGCGCATCCTCAGCGAACGCGGTCAATGGTCCGGCAGCGCCAAGGGCCTGTGTTGCAACGGCGCCGGCAATGCCCGTGGTTTCTTCGATGGCACGCGGCTATGGTTGCCAACCCGCGACGGTGTCGTGAGCGTGGACACCCGCAATGTGGGACACAACCAGGTAGTGCCCACTACTGTCATCGAAGCGCTTGAATACGGGAATCAATGGCATCCGATCACGATGCAAAAACCGGTACAGGTTCCGGCCCATGATCGGGATATCTCATTCCGGTTCTCGGTCCTGAGCTTCCAGAATCCACGCAGTGTGAACCTGCTCTACCGGTTACGCGGTTATGACACGACCTGGAACCGGCTTGAAATGGATGCGGAACGCATCGCGAAATACACCAACCTGCCGCCCGGCAATTACGTGTTCGAGGTGCGCGGCAGCAACAACGCCGATGTCTGGGATCCCGATACCGCACATCTTGCGTTCAGCATCGGACGCTACTTCTACGAGACCTGGTGGTTCCGCAGCGGTGTCGTGGTCATCCTGATCTGGCTTGTCTATATCGTCTATCGTTGGCGGGTACGTACGCTCAGTTCACAGCGCCAATATCTGGAACAGGTGGTCGCGGAGCGCACCGAAGCCCTGCAATCGCTGAACCGCCAGCTCGAAGAAGCCAGCCAGACCGACCCGCTGACCGGGCTCAAGAACCGGCGCTATCTGGGACAGCAATTACCCAAGGACCTCGCGCACTTCCAGCGTGAATTGAAACGTCCCCAGAACAGCGACCAGGTGATCGTGTTCGCAGTCGTCGATCTGGATCATTTCAAGGAACTGAACGACAGCGCCGGACATTTTGCCGGTGATGAGACACTCAAACAGGTAGCGAACGTGCTGGTCGCCAGCATGCGTTTCGGTCATTACGTGGTACGTTGGGGCGGCGAAGAATTCCTGATCGTGTTCCGGCCGATGCCACGCGACGACACTGCGAGGGTGGTCGCGCGCGTGCACGATGCGGTAGGTAATACCCCTTACAGACTACCGAACGGTGACCGGATCAAGATCACCTGCTCGATAGGGTTCACCGAATATCCGTTCGTAAGTTCGACTTACGGTGCGGTTGGGTGGGAGACTCTGGTCAACCTTGCGGACAGCGCGTTGTATGCTGCCAAGGCTGCCGGGCGCAACTGCTGGCTGGGATTGCGGCCGGGTCCGCAGTTTAATGCCGAGACTCTGAAAGACGATCTGCTAAAAGGTCTCGATGCGATGCTGGACAGCGAGAAACTGAAGCTGGTCAATACACTCTAACGAGGCCGGCCGAGACTCAGTAAACCAGTTTCGTATACCAGTCTTTGCCCCGTCCTTCCGGGGTCAGGTCCAGCAGGTTCCACAACGGACCGAGCAGGTCCACGTGTCGTGAATCCTGGCCTTTCTCCGGCTTGACGAACATCAGTTCACTGCCCCAGCTGTGATATACCTTACCCTTGCGCTTCACGAACACATTGAGGATCGGCCACTGATTACCTTCGGGGTTTTCACCGAAATAATCGCGGTTGTAATTGCTGCCGGCGGAGGACAGGAATTTGAGATGCCGCCAGCCACGTTCGCGCGCAAAGGTCAGGATACGCGGCAGCGGCGATTTCGCGACGATGGCGAAGTTGGCACGCTGTGAAACATGCACTGCTGCACCATCGAGCGAATCAATGAATGAAGTACACATCGGACACGGCCTGGCCATCGCCGGCCCATACATGAAACTGTAGAGAATCAAGGTGTCCTTGCCGGGCGCAAACAATCCCGAGAGTTTGACCTTGTGCGAACCCATCACGTCCACGGGTTCCTCGAACACATAATCTTCCGGTACCGCGCCGCCCACCGGCAGCCTGCGACGCAGTGCCGCGACCGCTTCGATCTGCTTGCGCAGGGCAATCTCGGCTTTCAACAGCCGGTTACGCGCGCGCCGGTAAGCGGCGCTTTCATTGGGGAAACGCTCGGTACTGAGTGTTTTGCGGACGGTGGTTTCAGGGGCACGGTGAACCGGCTTCTTTTTGCGTCTGGCGACGGCCATGATCTGTCTCCCGGGAGTTGCGGGCCCGGAAAAGCATACTCCAAATCCCCATAACGCAAAGTACGCAGTAATGTGATTGGAAACTACAGGGCCTTGACCATGAAACTTGAAGAATCCGGACACAGCCGGCTGAACTGTGCGGTGGTACGGATCACTTCCGGCGCAGCGTCTCGCTCTACCGGTTGATAACCCTGTGCGGCAAAGAATCTATCTGCCGTCGTCGTCAGCAGATACAGACGCCCTATGCTCAATTTTCTGGCCCGTGCTTCCATCGCCGCCACCAGCTGCTTGCCCAATCCGATACCGCGGCAAGTTTCACACACCGCCAGCGAGCGCAACAATGCTGTCTCGCCGTAGCGCTCGATCCCGACCGTACCTGCCAGAGCTGCGTCCATGTGCGCGACCAGAAAATCGTTCAGCATCGCTGCCGTGATGTCATCTACGGGCAGGTCTGCGTTCTGCAGCAGTTGCCACAATCCGGTCTTGTCCTGCGTCAGGAACGGCTCGATCCTGATGTTCGTCATCCGTAATACCACATGCTGTTGGTTATATCGAAGGTATGAACCGGTAGCCGTTCAGGTAACGCGCTTCAGCGGAGCTGACTATCCTTGCTGCCGCGGCGATTGTAGAGCTCGTGCGTGGTTTGCCGGTTTTCCTGTTCGTCCTGGCAGAGGATGCACAGACGTACTCCGCGCATGGCTTCGCGACGCGCTTGAGGAATCTCGGCTCCACATTCCTCACAGTGTTTCAGACTTTCGCCCTGCGGTAACTTTCCGCGCACGCGCAGCAGCGCATCTTCGACTGTGCTGTCGATCTGATCCTGTACCGCGCCGTCTTTGGCCCAACCGCTGGCCATGTCAAACTCCTCGCTGCCTTATCCCAATAGAGAGGCTGATCATCTACCCAGTATTTTACGCCAAATCGCACGGGTTCCAGGCAGGACACCAACGAGGGCTACTGGATCGTGCCTGAGGTCAATATCCGCTTGCGTCTCAGCAGTGAATTGCGCAAGGCCCACTCGGTTTCCGGTGTGACGTCTGCCAGAAATTTCACTTCTTCGGCTATCTGCAACGCCACTGGAACACCGTCGCGATACAGTACGCGATTCTCACCCTGTACCGGCACCCGCTGGCCGGGCGTGATGATGCCGGTCAGATTCAATACATCCGCTGCCGACACCGAGACCAGTGTCCCGTCGCGCTGCTGTTTGCGGATCGCGCGCAACGCACCGACCGCATCCGGCAAGGCGAACTGTTCACCGGCGAAGTCGTCCACGAAGCGCCCGCCGCGCACCTCGCCACGCGCTTCCAGGCGTCTGTATATATAGAGCAGTTCGCGCCACGACGGTAGCCCGTTCTCACGTTCCAGCACCTTGCGGAACACCACGCCGTAACGGCGCAGCAATACCTCGGCGAGATGCGTGAGCGCTTCAGCATTGGAGAGCGTAGTGCCTGCAATCACCGGCTTTGGAGTAAGCGCCCAGCGGCCCGCCTCATTGACGCCCGGCGCGATACCGCGCCGCAGACGATAGCGCGCCGAACGCGCCAATGGTGCACGCTTGCCTGCAGGCGTGATGAGCGCGCGCAGACCGGCAAAGGTATCCGAAGCGGCCAGACCCCAGGTCGCCAGTTCTCCCAGCGCGCTCTCCACCTGGGTACGCAACAGACCGGTGATCTGTACCAGATCGGAGAAGAACAAGGCTCCGCGCTGCTGCAATGCAGCATGCACGGTCTGTGCGGGATGCGACAGATTGAGCGCCGCAGCCTCGGGCGATTCCGTCAAGGCGCGCCAATGATGCGAGGCGTCACGCGCTACGAATGCGATCGGCGTCCCGCGTACCGGACCAGCGCGACGTTCATCACCGTCGTTGCGCGGCGGCACCAGTCGCATCCACGTCACCGAACCGCCGGCACAGAGTTGATCCAGCATGTAGCTCGCGTAATCACCGACCCGTGCTGCGAGAATGTCACCTTCCCACGCTGCCGCCGGTGCGGAGAAGCCTTCCAGCTGTTCCAGTGCTGCCGCCAGCGCCGCCGGACCGTCGGCGCGTTCGGCACCGATCCCATGCCAGTCGAATAAAAACCGCAGATAGTCAGCAGGTGCGACCGGCTCGATCTCGCTGCGTAATCTCTTCAGGGTGTAACGGTGTATGCGTGCCAGCAGCCGTCGCTCGCACCATTCGGTTTCGGTGATACCGGCAGTGTAACGTCCACGCATCACACCGCCCTCCGCTTCCAGCGCCAGCAGAGCAAACTCAATCTCGCCGGAATTCAAGCCCAGCAAATCGCTCAGTACCTTCACAGTGACCGGCCCGGACATCTCCAGCCGGCTGCGCACCAGTTCGCGCAAGGCATCTTCGCGTGCCGGTGCCGATACTTCGTGCAACGGTTCAAGTGCCGGTTCGAGTGTAGCCCCCGGAAATACGGCCAGATATTCATGCAGGCGCTCGGCGGCTACCCAGATGCCACCGCCGCCCGCCAATCCCGCGCGTGTCGCCCGGCGTGCGTGTCGCAATTCATCGAACAATCGCGACCAACCGGTATCGAGCGCATCGTCCGGATTGCCGCGCGCACCCTCCGCATCGGTAAGAAAACCGGCTACCATCAGCGCATCGTGCAGTTCATCCGCATCACGCGCACTGGGCCAGACTTCGCTGCGCACTCGCGCGATCGCCTCCGGATCGAGTTCCGCCAGCGAGCCGGCTTCCTCGATACTCATCACGCCACGCGACTGTACTGCCAGCGTGCGGCGTTCTTCAGCCGGCGCATCGTCGAGGAAGGCATACGGACGTGCGATCAATATCTCCTGTGCCAACGGTGATGGCGATGCCAGATCGCGCGCGATCACTTTCAACTCGCCACTTTGCAAGCGCTCCAGCACTTTGAGAAAGCCATCGGCATCCATGACTTCGTGCAGGCAGTCTTTCAGCGTCTGCCGCACCAGCGGATGATCGGGCACTTCGCGCGCGCCGGCGAGGTTCTCGGCACAGGCCAGTTGATCCGGGAAGATCAATGCCACCAGATCCTCGGCATCCGCACGCTGGAACGCCGGCGGCATGCGTTTGCCGTTGCGGTTGCGGCGCACCGCCAGCGCAGTCGTCGTGACCCAGCGCCAGCGCGTGCCGAACATCGGCGCCGCCAATACCGCCTGGCTCAGCACATCAAGGGCAGTAGCGGGACTGAGATACTTCGCCGGCTCTTCCAGCGGGAAACTGTGGGTCGCGCCCAGTGACAGGACGATGCTGTCTTCGAGTGCCGCCGCCTGCAGTTCGAAGTTGAACTTGCGACAGAAGCGTTTGCGCAACGCCAAACCCCAGGCGCGGTTGATGCGCGCGCCGAACGGCGAATGGATCACGAAATGCTGGTCGCCGGTCTCGTCGAAGAAACGCTCGAATATGATTGTCTGCTGGGTCGGCAAGCTGCCAAGCGCCGCGCGCGCAGCAGTCAGATATTCCGCAAGCTGTTGTGCGGCCGCCGCATCGAGTTTCAATGTCCCGCTCAACCAGGTACCAAGATCCTCGCCTGCCGCGAGGCGCCGATCCGCTTCGGCGCGCAAGCGCGATACCGCGACCGACAACTCGGCGCTGCGTGACGGCGCTTCACCGAACCAGAACGGGATGTTGGGTGGCATGCCTTTCGCGTCTTCCACCAGCACCCTGCCCTGTTCGATCTTGAGGATACGGTAACTGGTGTTGCCGAGCTGGAAGATGTCGCCCGGGATACTCTCGAAGGA
>DASSKW010000034.1:0-3055 GCA_035690065.1 Gammaproteobacteria bacterium | reverse complement strand
TGGTGCCGTCCAGCGGATCGATCACCCAGACGAACTCGTCGTTGCTGCCTTGCGCGCCGCTTTCTTCGGCGAGGATCGCGTGGTCCGGGTGCGCTTTGCGGATGGTGTAGATGATCTCTTTTTCGGCGAGCCGGTCCACCTGACTGACGAAATCATTCTGTGCCTTGGTCTTGACGGTAAGCCGGTCGATACGGCCGACGTGGCGGGTGATGATATCGCCACCGCGGCGCGCGGCGCTGACGGCGATGTTCAGTAATGGATGCATGGCAACCTCGTCGCGAACGAAGTGAACGGGTGGGTCCGGTTAAAGAGCGGGTCATACATGGATGACAGGGCGCGTAGAATACCAGAAAGTCCGCTCCCGGGAATTGCTCTTTGGCTTCCTGGCAGTGTTGAAAATGACCCCGGAATCCGTATATATCAAGTATATACACTGCGGTTTTCGGTCATTCTTGCCTGGCCAGCAAGCAAAATCTCCAATTCCAGGAAGTGTCTTTCCAGAGAAATTGACGCCAAAGGTTCCTATGCCCAGAGAGATCCGTATCGTGCTGGTCGAGACCAGCCATCCCGGCAATATCGGCGCGGCAGCTCGCGCCATGAAGACCATGTGTCTGGACCGGCTGGTGCTGGTGAACCCGGGCAGATTTCCTGATCCGGAAGCGGATGCGCGTGCCGCAGGCGCGGCCGATGTGCTGGAACATGCACAGGTAGTGACGGATCTGGATGAGGCCCTGGCTGGTTGTGCGCTGGTGGCCGGCACCAGTGCGCGCCGTCGCGGGCTCGGCCCGGCGAGTTTGCCGCCGCGTGAATGCGTGGCCGAGCTGATGACGGTCGTGCCGGATCAGGCTGTCGCGATAGTGTTTGGTCGCGAACGCACCGGTCTCAGCAACGAGGAACTGGATCGCTGTCACATCCATCTTGGTATCCCCGCCAATCCCGACTATGGGTCGCTCAATCTGGCGGCGGCGGTGCAGGTGGTGGCTTATGAATTAATGCTGGCGCGCGCGCTGCCGCAGGCTGCGGATGCTGCATCAGTGCCGCTGGCCACAGCCGATGAGATGGAAGCGTTCTATGCCTATCTGGAATCGCTGGCGCTGGAGAGCGGATTTCTCGATCCGGCAAACCCGCGCCAGTTGATGCGCCGCTTGCGGCATCTGTTTGGCCGGGCCCGGCCCGACCATAACGAGGTTAATATCCTGCGTGGATTGCTGAAGGCTGCACAAAATCGCGGCGCGGGTAATACCTGACTGCCAGCCTTGGTTATAATGTGAGGCGCCTGTTGGACAGGCACCGATAAAGATGTTTGCTGATGCCGAAAGCGCCGGAGGCGCCCGCACATGAAGCTCACCACCAAGGGACGCTATGCGGTTACCGCGATGCTGGATCTGGCATTGCACGATACCGAGGCTCCGGTGTGTCTCAGCGAGATCGCTACCCGTCAGGACATCTCGTTGCCGTATCTGGAGCAATTGTTCACGCGGCTGCGGCGCACAGGCCTGATCGCCAGTACCCGCGGACCCGGCGGTGGTTACAATCTGGGCAAAGCACCAGAACAGGTATCGGTTGCCGATATTATCCGGGCCGTTGACGAATCCTTCGATGCCACGCGTTGTGGCGGCAAACGTGATTGCCATGCCGGACGTACCTGCCTTACCCATGAATTATGGGAAAGCCTGAGCGATGAGATCGATCGGTTTCTGAGTGGCGTTACTCTGGCGCAACTCATCCGGTCGCAAGCCGTGCGCGTTGCTGCGGAACAATCCGCCGAGCGCAAACTGGTCTTCGCTACGCCGCGCAAACGCGCGTCACGTCGATGAATATCTATCTCGATCATAATGCGACTTCGCCACTCGACCCCCGGGTACTGGATGCCATGTTGCCGTGGCTGCAGGGTACCCAGGGGAATCCTTCCAGCGTGCATCGTTTCGGACGTACAGCACATGCGGCCATGGAAACAGCGAGACGGCAGGTTGCGGCGTTGATCAATGTGGAAGCTTCACAAGTAATTTTCACCAGCGGCGGCACCGAAGCGAATAACCTCGCACTTGAAGGTATATGCAGTGGATTACCGCGCGGACATCTATTGATCAGCGCGGTAGAACATGCAGCGGTACAAGGCCCGGCCGACATGCTGGCGGCGGACGGTTGGCAGGTGCAACGGATTCCAGTGGATGCGACAGGCAAGGTAAATGCCGGGGCAACGGAGGCCTTGCTGAGGGACACTACCAAACTCGTGTCTGTGATGCTCGCCAACAACGAGACCGGCGTAGTCCAGGATGTGAGGACCATCGCCGGGTCGGCGCATGCACACGCTGCACTGATGCATACCGATGCGGTCCAGGCGGCGGGAAAGATGCCGGTAGATTTCGCTGCGCTCGATGTCGATCTGATGACCTTGTCGGCACACAAGCTCAATGGTCCGCGTGGCGTCGGCGCTTTGATCGTGGGCAAGACACTGCCGCTTGTAGCGCAGATAACGGGGGGAGGTCAGGAACAGGGCCGTCGCAGCGGGACCGAGAACCTCGCCGGTATCATCGGGTTTGGCAAGGCTGCAGAACTTGCAGTCGAGGAGCTGGGCAGACGGGCGGCGCATTTGCGCAGTCTGCGTGAGCAGTTTGAGCAGGGCCTGACGACATTGCCCGGTATCAGTGTATTTGCGCAGACCGCTGAGCGGTTACCCAATACGGTACAGATCGCTGTATCGGGGTTTGATGGAGAAGCGACGGTCATGGAACTGGACCGTCATGGCATCGCGGTCTCCAGTGGCTCTGCATGTCAGAGTGGCAATGGCAGACCCAGCCACGTGCTGAAAGCCATGGGCTTCGATGATGTCACCGCGCGTAGTGCAGTACGTATCAGTTTTGGTATGTCGAATACCTCGACAGACGTCGATAAACTGCTGGCTTCATTACAGCACATCCTGAAATCCCGCCAGACTCAAGCGCGGGCTCTCGCATGGTGAACATGATGAAACAGAAGGTGATCTATCTCGATTACGCGGCGACTACCCCGGTGGATCCGCGGGTAGCAGAAAAAATGGCGGCATACCTGACTA
>DASSKW010000033.1:0-25681 GCA_035690065.1 Gammaproteobacteria bacterium | reverse complement strand
GTGATGCCAATGACCATCGCTGTCATTGGGGACTACCAGAACACAGCCACCCAACAGCGTGACCAGAGCACCGGTAAGCATAAGATTGCGCAGAATTTTCAACTCGTGACTCCTCAGGATATTGCAGATATGGATCAGAACTCGAAGCGATGACGGCGCAGCCAGATGGCACCAGCGACGAACGCCGCACCGATAACCACACCGATCCACATCTCCGGTTGCAGGATGAACCAGAAGACAGATTCCATGGACATGATGTGCCCGACATGCGATGGCATGGTGGAGTCAGCCATGTCGTGCACGGCGAATCCGCTCTTGCCGACCATCAGACCCATCAGCCCAACGATGTGATGGCCGATAAGTCCCGCAAAATGGGAAGTGCGCAGCACGATGCCCTCAAGAATGATGACGCCGAGCGGAGGTAATATCACCCAGCCCCAAACGTTGCGTTTAGCCCAGGCTGAACACAGCATGAACCAGCCGTAAAACGGTAACAGCCACAGGGATTGTGCGATCAGGGCCCAGGCCAGGGTCACGATCGCTGACAGTGCGGCTATCGGGTGTAACAGCACCAGGGGATTCACGCCGATGGCGACGTTGGCAATGAACATGATGATGCCGTTGACGATCAGGAAGCCGATGAACAACACCAACATGATGGCTGGAGCGGATATCATGGCGGTGAACAGTTTCGACAGTACCGTTGCCGTATCCGACACCGGCAGCGAACGCCAGAACAGGATGCTCCTGTCGCGGCGGTCCGCATTCAATGTATCGATCAGGTAGAAACACACCAGCGCCACCAGCGCGATGTTGAATGGCGTCGCGCTGGCGATGATGAAGGTCCTGAACATCTCCGCGCCATGTTCACCGAGACGGGATGCATATTCGGGCGTATCCAGATAGCCGTTGTAATGCGCATAGATAATTGCGCCGGCAGCGAACAACGTCAGCAGGATCGAGATACCGACGATCACCAGTTGCACGATCCAGAACGAACGGTGTTCCCAAAGCTCCCGCTTGCCAAGGGCGACGTAGGGTTTCATTGTGCTGTTCATTACATGGCTCCTTTCATCTTGGCCACGAAGATATCGGCGACGCTCGGCGTGTGTATCTCACCCAGTTCGGCGAGCTTGCCGCGATCGGCACCTTCAAACAGGTAGAGTTTCTTGCCGAATACTTCGCGTTCATAAAGCGGATTCAGCGCCTGAGCGGCAGCGGCTTTATCGGGCGCCACCAGGACCTCGGCGTATTCCTCGGCGACTTCTTCCATGGAGCGGTTGAGCGTGATCTTGCCGTCGCTGATAAACATCAGATGTGTGAGGATCTTTTCGATCTCTTCCACCTGATGCGTGGTCACGATGATGGTGCGCTTGCCGTCGAAGTAATCGTTCAGCAGGGTCGCATAGAATTCCTTGCGATACAGGATGTCGAGGCCGATGGTGGGTTCATCGAGCACCAGCAACTTGGCATCGATGGCCATGATTAGCGCCAGATGCAACTGCGTGACCATGCCCTTGGAAAGTTCACCGACCTTGCTCTTGTGCCGGATCTTGGTGCGCTCCAGGAAATGCATGGCGCGTTCGCGGCTGAAACGCGGGTGCACCGCTTCGACGAACTCGATCGCGTTCGAGACCTTGAGCCAGCGCGGCAACACCGCCACGTCGGCGATGAAACAGACATCCTGCAGCAGCCGATGACGCGATACGCGCGGATCATGGCCGAGCACATCCAGTTCGCCATCGAAATCGGCGAGGCCGAGGATGGCTTTCAGCGCGGTGGTCTTGCCCGCGCCGTTGGGACCGATGAGGCCGACGATGCAGCCTTCCTCGATGTCGAAATCCACGCTATCCAGCGCCCGCAGACTGCCGTAGGACTTGCCGAGGCGGCGCGCTTTTACCAGCACACTCATGACTTGCTCCCTTCGCCGCTTTTCACGGCCTTGAGTAATTCGTCCGCTTCCAGGCCGAGACGCTGGATGCGCTCGACGATCTGCGGCCATTCGCTCTTGAGGAATATTTCGCGCTCGTTCTTCATCAGCGCGCGACTCGCGCCTTCCTTGACGAACATGCCGAGGCCGCGGCGTTTTTCCACCAATGCTTCGTCCACCAGGGCCTGGTATCCCTTGAGCACGGTGAGCGGATTGATCTGATAATCCGCTGCCACCGAGCGTACCGAGGGTAAGGGATCGCCTTCCTTGAGCGCTCCCTCCAGGATCATCGCCACCACGCGGTCGCGCAGTTGCCGGTAGATCGGCTGGTTGTCGCTCCAATTCGGGTCCATGTTTTTCTCCCGCTGCTCTAGCGTACTAAAGCGGTAAATCTCGACGCTACATTAACGGCCAATGCGCTCGAAGGCCAGCGTGCTGATCACATCCATCGCCGCACTGCTGTCCAGATACTGACCTGGCGACAGAGCGTCCATGGCTTGGACCAGGATTTCGATTGCCGGGGCGTCGCTGGCCTGGGTCTCGGTCTGAGTCTCATTGGCGGCATAGCGCGCTTCGGTATCGGCCGGCGTCACGACCACCGGGGCCAGCGTCAGCTGGATGGCTTCATCGCTGGTCAGGGGACCGCCTTCGGCATCAGCCGGGGTGACGATCACCTTGCTGAGCTCTATGGTGTGGCTGGCGACGTAGCGGTCGTGCATCACGACGCCCACCGTGGCAATACCGGCAATATTTGCGGCAAGACCGATAGCGAGAATCAATTTCTGTGTGTTGCTGATCATGACTGCTCTCCTTCTCCTGAATGGCGGCCCGTGGCCGTTTCCGTAGTGGTGTTGTAGATAACTATAACACCAAATCCAGGGAAAGCAAGGGGAGTGAACAAAAAATTTGCACTATCCTGTATTATCTTTAGATAACAATAGGTTATATGTTATAAAGCGTTCGAAATCCGGAGATTAACGGGGCTGCCAAGCGGCCGATGCGCAGCTTTGGCGCTATAACACCCCCTCCCGGCTATAACACCTCGTCTGCCGACATCGGGCCGCGGAGAGCTTCCACGGGCATCTCCGGGACCGGCTACCCACCTCACGCCGACGCAGTGCATCCAGGCAGGACCGCCGCTCCAGGTGGATGGGAAACAGGCAACCCGTGCGCTGATCCGCGTCTCACACAAGTGGTAAAATTCCGCTTCTGCATTCGTTCGCGCCTGCCCCCGCAGCGCGCTCCACCACGCACACTCACGGAGTAGTCCATGGCTGCCATGAAGAAACCCGTCCGTATCGCCGTCACCGGCGCCGCTGGCCAGATCGGTTACCAGCTCATCTTCCGCATCGCCGCCGGCGACATGCTGGGCCCGAACCAGCCGGTGATCCTGCAGTTGCTGGAAGTCACGCCCGCGCTCGGTGCGCTGAACGGGGTGGTCATGGAATTGAACGATTGCGCGTTCCCGCTGGTAAAAGGCATCGTCGCCACCGATAACGCCGAGGCCGCGTTCAAGGATGCCGATTTCGCGATCCTGGTCGGCGCCAAACCACGCGGTCCGGGCATGGAACGCAAGGACCTGCTGCTGGAGAACGCCAGGATCTTCTCGGCCCAGGGCAAGGCGCTCAACAAGACCGCCAAGAAGAACATCAGGATTCTGGTGGTGGGCAACCCGGCCAACACCAACGCGCTGATCACCGCCGCCAATGCGCCACGCCTCAACAAGAAGAACATCACCGCCATGATGCGGCTGGACCACAACCGCGCCATGAGCCAGTTGGCCGCCAGGACCGGCGCGCACGTCAATGACGTAAAACGTCTCGCGATCTGGGGCAACCATTCCTCGACCCAGTATCCGGACATCCATCAGGCGACCGTGAAAGGCAAACCGGCGATGAAGCTGGTGACCGGCGAATGGATCACCAATGAGTTCATCCCGACCGTGCAGCAACGCGGCGCCGCCATCATAAAGGCGCGCGGTGCCTCATCGGCCGCCTCCGCCGCGTCGGCCGCCATCGACCACATGCGCGACTGGGTGCTGGGCAGCAAGAACCAGTGGGTCAGCATGGGCGTGCCGTCGGACGGCAGTTACGGTATCAAGAAAGGCATCATCTACGGCTTCCCGGTGGTGTGCAGCAAGGGCCAGTACAAGATCGTGAAAAACCTGAAACCGAATGCGTTCTCCCAGGAGCGTATGCGGGCGACCGAGGCCGAATTGCGCGAGGAGCGGGATGGCGTCAAGGATCTGCTCGGCGCATAGGCCGGTGCCGTCAATCAGTTGAAATCCAGGGGCCATCCGTTGATACGGGTGGCCTCTGGCGTTTAAGGAAGCAAAAATGGCGCGCATCAATATAGAACTGCCGGAACGATTTCCGTTCAGCACCGAACTCGAGGTGCGGGTGGGCGACTTGAATTACGGCAACCATCTCGGCAACGATCAGGCACTGGGCCTGATCCACGAAGCACGCCGCCGCTATCTGCGCGCGTTGAACCTGGAAGAGATCGCGACGGATGGCAGTGGCCTGGTGATCGCGGACGCTGCACTGGTCTATCGTGCCCAGGCATTCTACGGCGAGCGGCTCCGTATCCAGGTCGCCGCCGGAGATTTCACCAGCCGTGGCTGTGACTTCTATTACCGCATCAGTCAACTGGAAACCGACCGCGATGTCGTGCACGCCAAGACCGGCATCGTCTGCTTCGATTTCCACGCGCAGAAAGTCATCAACATGCCCGCAGCCATGCGCACGGCGCTCGGTGCGCCTGTCCGGGCTGCCGGATAGTCATTGGGGTATAGTAATAAACCCCCTGGCCGCGGCGCGCTGCGGCAAATCAACCTGAAACGGGTGACCACACCGTGACCGCACTAATCTGGATCCTCATCTTCCTCGTCGGCAGCATCGCGCTCATGTACCAGCGCGTGTCCTTGCTGGCGGCAACCGGCGCCTATCTGGTTTATCTCCTTGTCTATACCGCAATCGGCACAGGCCCGTACTGGCTCGCGCTGCTGTTCTGGATCGTGTTCCTGGGGCTGGCCATCCTGCTCAACATCCGCGACCTGCGCCGCCAATGGATCAGCAAACCGTTGCTGGAACTGTTTCGCAAAGTCATGCCCGAGATGTCGGAGACTGAAGCCGCCGCGCTCGAAGCCGGCACCGTGTGGTGGGACGGTGAACTGTTCAGCGGCCGGCCGGACTGGAACAAGCTACTGGAAGTCCCGGTACCGAAACTCGCGGATGAAGAACAGCATTTTCTCGATAACGAAGTCGAAGAACTCTGCGGCATGCTCGACGAATGGAAGATCACCCATGAATGGGGCGACCTGCCGCCGGAAGTCTGGGATTACCTGAAGAGCAAGGGCTTCTTCGCGTTCATCATCCCGAAACGCTACGGCGGCAAGGAATTCTCGGCCCTGATGAATTCCGAGACGCTCGCCAAGATCGGTACCCGCAGCGCCACCGCTGCTTCGATCTGTGCGGTACCGAATTCACTCGGCCCCGCTGAACTGCTGTTGCGTTACGGCACCGAGGAACAGAAAGATCACTACCTGCCGCGACTCGCCTCCGGTCAAGACGTACCGTGTTTTGCCTTGACATCGCCCAACGCCGGTTCCGACGCCGGTTCCATCACCGATTACGGCATCGTGTGCAAGGACAAGTGGCAGGGCAAGGAAGTCGTCGGCATCCGCCTCAACTGGGACAAGCGCTACATCACGCTGGCGCCGATCGCCACGGTGCTGGGACTGGCGTTCAAGCTCTATGATCCGGAACATCTCGCCGGCGACCAGGACGAATACGGCATCACCTGCGCATTGATCCCGGTGGACCTGCCCGGCATCACCATCGGTCGGCGGCATTTCCCGCTCAACATCCCGTTCCAGAACGGACCGACCCAGGGCAAGGATGTGTTCGTGCCGCTGGATTTCATCATCGGCGGCATGCAGATGGCCGGCCAGGGTTGGCGCATGCTGATGGAATGTCTGGGTGCCGGCCGCGCGATCTCCTTGCCATCCAACACCACCGGCGGTGCCCGGCTCGCGGTCTATACCACCGGCGCCTACTCGCGAGTGCGCAAGCAGTTCCGTCTGCAGATCGCCAAGTTCGATGGCATCGATGAAGTGCTGGGGCGCATGGGCGGCATGCTGTACGCGATGGAATCGGTACGCACCATGACCGCCGCTTCCATCGATCTCGGCGAGGCGCCGGCGGTCTGCGCGGCGATTTCCAAATATCACGTCACCGAGATGGCGCGCGTCGTCGCCAACGATGCCATGGATGTGCATGGCGGCAAGGGCATCCAACTGGGTCCGCGCAATTATCTGGCACGCGGCTACGAATCGGTACCGATCGCCATCACGGTCGAAGGCGCCAACATCCTGACCCGCAACCTGATGATCTACGGGCAGGGCGCGATCCGCTGTCATCCCTATGTACTCAAGGAGATGCGTGCGGCGGCGATGGAAGATCAAACTGCAGCGTTGCAGCAATTCGACGAAGCCCTGTTCGGGCATGCCGGACTTGCACTCAGCAATGCCGCACGTTCGCTGGTACTCGCCTTGAGCAGTGCGAAGTTCACACGGGTGCCGATCGAGGAACCGATCCGGCGCTATTACCAGCACATCAACCGCTTCAGCGCCTCGTTCGTACTGGCATCGGATGCCGCGATGTTGACTCTGGGTGGTGCACTCAAGCGCAAGGAAAAGCTTTCCGCACGCCTCGGCGATATGCTGAGTGCGATGTACATCGCTTCCGCCGTACTCAAGCGGTTCGAGGACCAGGGCCGCCCCCGGGAGGATCTGCCGTTAGTGGAATGGGCCTGCCGTCAGTCGCTCTATCGTCTGCAGGAACAGATGCACGGGTTCCTGCGCAACTTCCCCAACCGATTCATCGCCGCTGTATTGCGCTGCCTGATCTTTCCGCGCGGCCGTACCTATTCCGCGCCCAGTGACGAACTCGGGCACCTGATCGCGGAGATCGTCAGCACCCCGAACGCGGCGCGTGCAAGACTGACGCGAAATACCTATACGGGTGATCCGCAATCGCCGGTCGGCCTGTATGAGGAAGCCCTGGAACTCGCGCTGCGGCTCGAACCGGTGGAGCGCAAGATCCATGTCGCGATGCGAAATGGCGATTTCAAGGTCGAACCGGGTAACTCCGAGATCCTCGCAGCCGAGAAGGCGGGAGTGGTCACGAGCCAGGAAACACAAGCCCTGTTGCGCCTGGAAGAATTGACTCATGAGATCATCGCGGTGGACGATTTCGCTCCGGATGAATTGGGCACCAAACCGTTCCGCACCAAGCCCAAACGCGGCAGTTGAGCGGTTACAGTTGATCGAATAAGACCTGCAATGCAGGTCTTATTTTCATGGTGAATGTGATGCACCAGATTACTGAAGATGCTGTCATCTACAGAGTAACCCTCGAGGTAGAGCCTGCCATCGTCGAGCAATTCGACGCTTGGCTGGCCGATCATATGCAGGCCATGCTGCGGTTACCGGGGTTTCGCGAAGCACTTTTACTACCCGACTCCGAATCGGCGCCGCAAACAACCCCTGCTGGCTGGTTGACACGCGTGGTGCAATATACGGTTGCCAGCCAGGCCGATCTGGATACATATTTTCGCGATCACGCAACACGCATGCGTGCCGAAGGAATCGAACGATTCGGCGACAGGTTTCGCGCCAGCCGCATAGTGCTGCCGATATCCGATGCGTTGCCCCATGCACCGATCCCGTCTTCGGCGTTGCGCTGCTTGAACTGTGGCACACTGTTGATCGGAAAATACTGCAGCGAATGTGGACAGCCGAACCATACTTACGTCGCGCCATTATGGGAGACAGTCGAGGAATTTTTCGGCAATCATTTCGGGTTCGATACCAAATTCTTCCACAGCATCGTGCCGCTGTTGATCCGGCCCGGATTTCTGACCCGGGAATATTGTGCCGGACGCCGCGAACGCTACATCAAACCGCTGCGGTTGTATCTGTTCAGCAGCATCCTGTTCTTCTTCTGCGCGGCATGGTTGCTGCCTCCTACGCAAATGCATATGTCGATGCCGGAACCGGCTGCCGGAAAATCCGCTGACGCAGGCAAGAACCTGCAAGATGCCATCGCCCAGATCAATAAAAGCCCCGGCCTGAGCGCTACCGACAAAGCCGCGATGGTGGCGATGCTGCAATCACAACTGGATACGCTGGACAAGACCAAGGACAAGACCAAGACACGGAATCCGGTTCCCGCTGAGGCATTGAGACTCGACGATCACGACAATACCGATATTGGAAGCTCTGGTAACTCCGAGTTCGCGCGCAAACTGACCGCCAAGATCAGGAAAATCCAGGCAGACCCGCAGGGTTTCTGGAACGATGTCCTGTACCACACCGTGCCGAAGGTGATGTTCGTGTTCCTGCCGCTGGTGGCACTGTTATTGAAGCTGTTCTATATCCGCCGCAAACAGCTGTACATGGAACACCTGATCTTCACCCTGCATTGTCATGCGCTGTTCTTCATGGCGATGCTGCTAGGGGTACTGGTCATCAGCCTGGCCACGCATCTTGGCTGGCCGACCGGGATCAAGGACTGGACCGGGGCGGCCATCAAGTGGTATCTGGCGGTCTATCTGTTCCTGGCCCTGCGCAACTTCTACCAGCAATCCTGGCTCAAGACTTTCGTCAAATTCTGCCTGCTGTTCATCGGTTACTTCACGCTGGTAGGCCTCGGTCTGGTGGGCGCGCTGGCCGTGGCCTTCATGGAAATCTGATCGGCCGGATGCCTGTCGAGGCACCCGCCGGATCTGGCTGCTTCCTCCGGGACTGCAAATTTCTGTATCCATACCGATATTTGATACTGTGCGCTCTTCCGTCTATCGGCATAATCGTCAAGTAATTTATGGTTTATATCTTCCAGGTGTCTGTAATATATGAATATTATTGATCGCCCATCGCTCCCCGATGAGCCCTATCTGGCCGCAGTATGCAAACTTGCTGATTTAACCTAAAGTTACATTACAAGGACTACGCCCGCCCGTCGCCGCAAGCCGCAGCGTACGGACGCCGTTCCCGCCAGGGATGCGCCCTATAACAATTTCAAAGGTGTGTCCGTGTGACCCTGGTACATGCTTTCGATGATTCACCCACGCTGGTGTCGCTGATGCGACTCCCGGCGGAGGGTGGCGTGAGCATGGATATCTACGTCGATGTCAACGAACGCTTCATCGCCACCCTGGGTTACAGCCGCGAACAGTTGCTGGGCCACACACCAACCGAATTGGGCATCTGGGACCCGATGGAGCGGGCCGCCGTGCTGGAACAGATCCGTCAACTGGGGGTACTCAATAATGCTCCAGTGACCCTGCGCGCTGCCGATGGTTCTTTGTGTCCTGCCCTGTTGAATGCCGAACTGGTCACTCTGGACGGTCATCAATACCTGCTTACGCTATTGCGGGACATCAGTACCGCCGATACCCCGGAGATCGTGCGACGCGAGGCTGCCGAACAAGCGCTGCAACTGTCGGAGGAGAAATACCGTACCCTGGTGGACCACAGTCAGGACGGGGTATTCATCACCCACGACGGTAATTACACCTATGTGAACAAGACATACGCCGACATGCTGGGTTACACCCCGGAACAGATGACCGGTGAAGCATTCCTCAAATTCATCGCGCCAGAAGACCACGGCAAGATCAATGAGATCTGGAACAAGCGCCGTGCCGGACAATGGGAACAGACTGCATACGAGATCAACCTGCTGAAGAGTGATGGCGTCGCCCGGATACTCGCTTCGGTACGTTCCGGGCCAATCATGCTCAACGGTGCGTTATCCAGTACCGGCACCATCCGTGACATCACCGCAGAACGGCGTACTCAGCAGGCCCTGTTTCAGGCAGAACAGAGTTTCCGCAACATCTTCGAGAACGCCGTAGTCGGCATGTACCAAAGCACTCCGGATGGGCATTTCATCAAGGCAAATCAGGCGCTGGCCGGCATCCTGGGTTATGAGTCACCCGACGATCTGATCCGCAACTTGCCCGATATCCGCATGGTCTATGCCGACCCTGATGAACGGGTCCAGGTATTGTCCGGTATCGAACAACAGGGCCAGGCCCGCAATGCCGAAGTCCGCATGCGACGGCGCGATGGCAGCCCCATCTGGGTTTCGCTGAGTGCGCGCGTGGTACGCAACAGTGCCAACTCGGTGGCCCATTTCGAGGGTTCGATATACGACATCACCGCCCAGAAGGCTGCAGAACAGGCTTTGCAACGCTCCGAACAACGCTACCGGTTGCTGGTGGATCACAGTCAGGTAGGCGTGTTCATCAATGAGAACGGCAGATACACCTACGTCAACAATGCATTCGCGACCATGCTGGGTTACAGCGAGGCGGAACTCACCCATCTGAGTTACCGCGACATCTTCCCCCCGGAAGAACTGGCCGCCGCGGATACCCGTTTCGAGAAGCGTTTGCGTGGCGAAGAGGTGCCCGATAATTACGAATCGAGTCTGTTGCACAAGGATAAACGGACCCGTGTCATCGTCACCCAGAGCATCGGCATCATCGAGCTCGAAGATCGCAAGGTCATGATCGGGACGGTGCGTGACATCACCGACCAGAAACGTTTCGAAGCGGAACTGCATCACAATGCCAATCACGATCCGCTGACCGGTCTGCCGAACCGTACCCTGTTTATACAGCGCCTCTCGCAAGCAATGGAGCAGGGCCGGCATCGCAGTACTCCCAGCTACGCCGTACTGTTTGTGGATCTCGACAGCTTCAAGGTAGTCAACGACAGTCTGGGGCATGCAGTCGGCGATCAACTGTTGATCGAGGTCGCGAAACGTCTGAAACAATGCGTGGGCCCATGGGATACCATCGCCCGGCATGGCGGCGACGAGTTCACTATCCTGGTCGATCAGATGGAGCGTCCAGGGGATGCGGTGGAAGTCGCGGAACGTATCCAGGCCGAACTGCTGCACCCGCTCCAGCTTGGCGATAACGAGATCTATACCAATTCCAGCATCGGTATCGCGACCGGCAATCCACAATATCTCACGACCGACGAAGTGCTGCGCGATGCCGATACCGCGATGTATCAGGCCAAGGCGGCGGGCAAGGCCGGATACGTGGTCTTCGACCAAACCATGCATGAGCGGGCTCGCGCCCGCTTGCAGCTCGAGACCGAGTTGCGGCAGGCGCTCGACAACGGTGAATTCCGGGTCTATTACCAGCCGATCGTAGCAGTCGCCGACCAACGGATCACTGGTTTTGAAGCCCTGCTGCGCTGGCAGCATCCACGTCGTGGACTATTGCTGCCCGAAGAATTTCTGCATGTCGCGGAAGAGACTGGTCTGATCCTGCCCATCGGCTGGTGGGTATTGCACAAAGCCTGCCGACAGGTACATGCCTGGCGGAAACGCTACCTGGATGCAAAATCACTCACCATATCCGTCAACCTCGCGCACAAACAGTTCATGCACACCAATCTGGCGGAACAGATCGCATCGGCATTGCAGGAAACCCTGCTCGAGCCTTCGGCGTTGCATCTCGAAATCACCGAGACGATTTTCCTGGAGAGCCCGGGGGTCGCTGAAACCCGGTTGCAGCAGATCAAGAAACTGGGAGCACGTCTGCATCTCGATGATTTCGGTACCGGCTACTCCTCACTCAGTTATCTCTCGGCACTGCCGCTGGATACGCTCAAGATCGACCGCCTGTTCATCGCCGATGCCCACATCAATCCAAAACATGCAGCCATGGTACGGACCATCATCGAACTGGCTCGGGACCTGCAGATGGATACCGTAGCGGAAGGGGTGGAGAATGAAGCGCAGATCAGGTTGCTGAAGCAGCTTGGGTGCCAGTATGCCCAGGGCTTTCTGTTCGCACCGGCGCTGGAATCACGTGCTGCAGAACAGCGGCTCTCTGGAGAAGAAGTACAGATCTGAGAGGATGCGGGGATCAGCGGGTCAGAAGCAGGTACGGTTACGGCCTTCGCTCTTGGCCTGATAAAGTTTCTCATCCGCCGCCGAGATCATCGTATTCATATCGTAATTTACCGGTGGGGCGCTGGCGATACCGAAGCTGATGGTGACGCGCAGCCCCCTTTCTATCTTTTCCCAGTCATGGCTTTCGACCTGTTCACGGATCTTCTCACACACGCTTCTGGCATCTTCCAGGCCCGTCTCCGGGAAGCACAACAGAAATTCTTCCCCACCATAACGCGCAATCACATCAATCGAGCGACAGTTGCTGCGCAGGATGTTGGCCAGCGCACGCAGTACCTCGTCACCGATCATGTGCGAGAACTTGTCGTTGACTTCCTTGAAATGGTCCAGATCCGCCATCGCGACCGCTATTTGCCGCTGATACCGGTCTGCGCGCTTGATCTCGAACGCCAATCGTCCGTCCAGATATCTGCGGTTATATAGCCCAGTAAGTCCATCTTCCAGGGTCTGCCGCTCCAACTCGGTGGTCTGACGTTCCAGTTTACTGGTCTGCTGCTTGAGCTTGAGCAGCAAATCTTCCTTCTCGCGGTTGGTACTACGCAACGATTCCATCATGGTGTGCAGTTCATCGCGCTGCAACGCGAGATCGCGGGTGCGTTCCGTGACCCGGTGTTCCAGTTGGTCGCGGCTGTGTTCGACTTCTTCAAACAGACGGGCATTCGCGATTGC
The DNA here is from genome assembly GCA_035690065.1 of Gammaproteobacteria bacterium. Taxonomy (GTDB): domain Bacteria; phylum Pseudomonadota; class Gammaproteobacteria; order Natronospirales; family REEB76; genus DASSKW01. The sequence goes on along the minus strand of DASSKW010000033.1, from coordinate 13,081 downwards.
GATCGCGACCTGACCCGCGAACGTGACCAGGATATTCAAGTGGCCATCGTCGAACCGGTTGGGGACGTAACTCTGTACGCTGATCACGCCGAGCACCCGATCACGGTAAGTCACCGGTACCGCAATCAAGGCTTTGGTCTGGGGTGTATCACCGACATGTACGGTGATACGCTTGAATTCGCTGTCGTCATTCTCCCAATCCCGGATAAAAGCCGGTTTGTTGTTCGATATCACCCAGCCAAAGATACCTTCACCCAGTTTGCGTCGCCGCTGAGGTTGCCTTCCCTGCCGGTTGTGATGCAAGCGGATATCGATCTCTCGCGTCTCTTCTTCGTACAAAGCCAGCATGAAGATATCGAAATCCACCAGGTTGCGGCTTTCGCGATAGATGAGTTCGACCAGCTCATCCAGCACCAGTGAACTCGACACTGCCTGGCCGACGCGATTGACCGCCACCAGTTCATCGAGCTTTATTTCGAGTACCCGCCGGGTATCGGCAAAATTACGCACGATCAACACGATCAACGCTAATACGACGAGGAACAGGAAAAATACCGGCAGTTCAAGCCGATTGTAGATAAGCGCCATGAATACCGCCAATGGCATCGCTGCCAGATCGACGACGGCAGGAAACAAGCCGAATGATTTGCGCCAATCCAGATTTTCAAGATACGCGATGACACCGACGAAGATGTCGTTCAACAGTTGCATGAACAATGCCAGGATGATGATCAGCAGCACATCATGCGGTGCCAGATGCAGGAGCGGCACATTACCGTCGAAATACCGATACAACCCACCGATGATGAGCAGGATAAACACGAACATGCCGGAGTTGTGCGCGGCACGCATGATCATGAAGCGCGTGTTGTGCCCGCGGCCAATACCCCAGGGCAGAAACGGCCAGATTAGTGAAGATATTCCGCAGATCCAGGCTGCCGGCAGCGGCCCGAAGATGAGCAGGCTCGAAAACTGCACCACCCGGTCCAGTGAAACATAGCCGACTTGTGGTGCCGGAAACCCGAATACCACCATCACCACTGCGAACAACGTAAACCCGATGAATGCCGGCACGTTATCAATCTGCAAGGCACTATGTACGGACAGGAAGATCAGCAAACCAAACGCTGCCGTCGCCAGTGAAAGCGAATAGAGCAGAGAGACTTGTGACGTATTCTTCACGTGCAATCTATGTTGTCCGGTGATCTATGGTTGGGAATTTCTTACACCCTCGGAACAAGCGCAAGATACTGTTAGTGTACGAAATAGATGCGGTCAGGGGGAACACCCATGCTAGACTTTCGGTCATAGCAAACAAGACCTCCGCGCCCCCGAAACAGGCACGAAATCCATGAAATACCGGCTGTGTCTATCCCTTGTCCTGGTGGTTGTCAGCCTGGCTGCTTGTGCGCCGCGCGTGATGGTGGAACACGACTCCAAAGCGGACTTTGGCAATTATCACAGCTTCGCCTGGGTGAGCCCCCCGCCCACACCGATAAAAGACCCGATCCTGGACAGCCAGATACTCGAAGACCGGGTCAGGCAAGCGGTGGTCGCAGCTCTGACGGCACGCGGATACACAGAAACGACGTCCGGTGAGACAGCTGACTTCATCGTCACCTACCACACTTCCAGCAAACAAAAGATCGAAAGCACGGGGCCGAACTTCAGCTTCGGCTTCGTGGACGCCTTCCCCTCGGGTTTTGGCAGTGTCGTTGTACCAGTCGGCAGCAACGTGGAATCACGCGAACAAGGTACCCTGATGCTCGACATCCTCGACGGCCACAGCAAGCGTCTGGTGTGGCGTGGCTGGACCAGCGGCCGGGTGAGCCAGAACAGCTATTCTGAAAAAGCGGTCGGTCAAGCGGTGCAGGAGATCCTGGCCAAGTTCCCGCCCACCTGACCGTTCCCGTGGCAAGACTGATTGCGCATGTGGACATGGATGCGTTCTACGCCTCCGTAGAACAGCACGATTACCCAGAACTGCAAGGCAAGCCGGTCATCGTCGGCGGGACTGGCCGACGCTCGGTAGTGTGCGCTGCCAGCTATGAAGCACGTGAATTTGGTGTACGCTCCGCGATGCCGGGCTATGAAGCCCATCGGCGTTGTCCGGACGGCGTTTATCTGCCGGTACGCATGGCCCGTTACCGGGAAGTCTCCCAACAGGTGTTCCAGTGTTTCGCCGAATTCACGTCGCTGATCGAAGGCTTGTCACTCGACGAGGCTTTTCTGGACATGAGTGCCGAGTCGACCTCGGCTGAACCACTGCTGTTGGGCCGTACCATCAAGGCCCGCATCCGCGCCCAGACCGGCCTCAATGCCTCAGTAGGACTTGGTCCCAACAAACTGGTCGCCAAGATTGCATCTGACCGCAGCAAGCCGGATGGCCTGTTGCACATCCGGCCTGCCGAAGTGCAGACCATGCTGGATCCATTACCGGTGACGGCATTGTGGGGGATCGGCCCGCGGACCGGAGCTCAACTCGAACAAGCGGGCATCGGTACGATAAACCAGTTGCGGCTGGCGCCTGACGCCTTGTTGTCGGCCCTGTTCGGCAACCAGGCGCAATTTTTCAAGGCCCTCGCCGAAGGTCGTGACGAACGGCCGGTAGCCGGCGGTGGCCGCGAACGTTCGGTGAGTCAGGAAACGACTTTTGCGAACGATCTGTACGACTTCGATAATCTGGCTCGCGAGTTGCGCGTGCTCGTCGAAGGTCTATGCAAGATCCTGCAACGTGAAAACCTGCACGCACACACGGTCGTGTTGAAACTGCGGACCGCGGATTTTCGTCGTCAGACCCGGCAACGCCGGTTCTCTCCAGCCGGCAACCGGTTCAGCGTGCTGTGGCCGCTGGCACAAGCCTTGCTCAAGGAATGGCTGGATCAGAATCCAGGGCAACGATTGCGGCTGCTGGGCGCAGGGGTACGCGATTTTGCAACCGATGAGCAATTGGGCTTGTTCAGCAGCGCGGCCAAATCCACCGGCAAGGGTGCATTAAAAACCGCGTTGAGGCAGCATTAACAACATGTACGCAACCTATTTCGGGCTTTCCGAAACGCCCTTCGCCATCACGCCGGATCCGCGTTACCTGTATCTGTCGGAACGGCACACCGAGGCGCTCGCACATCTGCTGTACGGTGTGACTGAAAGCGGTGGTTTTATCCAGCTTACCGGTGAGGTCGGCACCGGCAAGACCACCCTGGTCCGGTCGCTGCTCGAAAAACTGCCCGATAATGTGGATGCTGCACTCATCATCAATCCGCGTGTCAGCGTCATGGAATTCCTGTGCAGCATCTGTCGTGAACTGGATGTGGCCGTGACGCCGGAAGCAAGCCCGCAACAGTTCATCGATGCACTCAATTCACGCCTGTTGGAGACACACGCTGCGGGACGGCGTGTGGTACTGATCATCGATGAAGCTCAGGCCTTGTCAGCCGATGTTCTGGAACAAGTCCGCCTGCTCACCAACCTTGAGACCCGGACCCAGAAACTGTTACAGATTATCCTGGTCGGACAACCGGAATTGCGTGAGGTATTGGCACGTCAGGATTTGCGTCAACTTGCCCAGCGTGTCACGGGCCGCTACCACCTGGAACCCTTGACGACCAGAGAAACCAGCGCTTACGTGCATCACCGGCTCAGCGTGGCCGGAGCCATCGCGCCAATCTTCGCGAAGTCCGCGCTCCGCACGTTGCAACATGTAACCGGCGGCATCCCACGGCTTATCAACGTGATCTGTGATCGCGCACTGTTGGGCGCGTTTACCCGTGACTTGCGTCAGGTAGATGGTGCGCTGGTCCGGCGTGCAGCACATGAAGTGCTGGGTGAACGCCAGCAACACAACAGCCGCAACCTGGTCTGGATCGGCGGCCTGGTGCTGATACTGCTATCGACAATCACCCTGCTCGCCGCCACCGGGAAACTTCCGGGTTTCAGATCCGAATCCATTGATCCAGTCCCGATTGTACCGGCCCATAAAGCCGTCGTCAGTCCCGGCACCTGGCTCACGGATGCTGCTCACCCCACCGATACCGACACGGCCTTCGCGACCTTGTTCGCGCTGTGGGGCGCCCATTACATCCCCGGCGGTGACGGCAGTGCCTGCCAGCAAGCACAGCAGGTGGGGTTGCACTGTCTTTACCGACGCGGCACCTGGAACAATCTGCGCAGCTTCGATCGTCCTGCCATCATCACGCTGACCGATGCGCAGGGTGGCTTGCATCAGGTAGTGATGACCGCACTCGACGCTCGTACCGCCACCCTGCAGATCGGTAAACTGCAGGCACAGTTCCCAATCAACACGCTCGAACCGTTATGGTATGGAGAATATCTGTTGTTATGGCGTCCGAATCCTGCCGCCCCTTCGGCATTGCAACCGGGCATGGTCGGTACGTCGGTTGGCTGGTTGCGCACCCAGCTTGCAGAACTGCAACATACGCCAGATTCGGGTAGCACGACTTACGACGCCAGTCTGACGGATGCGGTTAAACATTTTCAGGCTGACCAGCATCTCACGGTAGATGGTATCGCCGGTGAAGAGACCTTGATCCATCTCAATACGATGCAACATCCTGCCGGCACCCCTTACCTCACGCCGGGGACCTGAGCATGTCATTGATACTCGATGCCTTGCGTAAATCCGAACGAATCCGCCAGCAGACGCTGACCGGGCAGGTAAGCAGTGTCGCGCCTGCTTCGGAACACCATCGCCTGCCTATTCCGTGGGTGACCCTGTTCGGTTTAATCCTGTTGCTGAATGCCATCGTGTTGGCGGTGTTGTTATGGCGTGCAGATCAACCCGCCCGGATCGATGCAGCACAGATCTCCACGGCCGCGCCGATAGTCACAACTCCGACATCAAAACCGGTCATCCGCCCGCTCGCCGAAGAAGTACTGCAAGCAGGGATACCGGCTACCGGTGACTCGGTATCCCGACCAGCCACGATGACTGTGAAACCTTCTGCTCCTGCAGCACCCATCACATCCTCCACTGCCGTCGCGCACGATCCGGCTCTCACCGCTGCACCGCTGGATACACTGCCATTGGCGTTCCAGCAATCACTCCCCGCACTACATCTGGACGTGCACAGTTACACGCATAATCCCTCCGATCGTTTCGTAGTCATCAATATGCAACGTTATATCGTCGGCGATACGTTAAAAGAAGGCCCACGGGTAGTCGCCATAACATCCGCAGGTGTAATCCTGGAATACCAGGGGACGAGCTTTCTGCTGCCTCGCAATTGACCTCGAACCTGCGCCCTCAAGGTCCCGCCGTTTCCGGAACCAGTTCAGTCTGAATTCAAAAGTTATCAGAAACGTGATAATAATTAGCGCGTCCGGATCATCCGGATGCCTTGTAATATGTGATTAGACTCTGATTAAGAAATGTATCAGATACATTTCAAGACTAAGTCCGCGCACTTCCTGTTTCATGGGCTAGCCTTACCCTCAAGAGACATATTCACAAAACGGTAATGCCCCCAATATACGGTATTTCGGCATCACCAATACTGAGGAGTAACAAGCCATGACTCGTCAACTCTTTAAGACCTTGCTGATCTCGGCGGCATTACTGGGGTCCACATATTATGTGACTGCACAAGCAGACCGCCTGCCTCCAGGTATAGATGTCATACACTTACGCCAGCCACAATATCTGCAGAAACACGGCAATTACACCCGAGCGGACATCGCTGCCGCCGAGGAACTCGCCAAGATCGGTGATGCCGAAGCAGAAAACAATCTGGGAGTCATGCTGGCCTCTACAGGTAATTACAAAGCAGCAGCAGATTGGTACAGAAAAGCGGCGACTGCGGGCATCAGTACGGCGATGTATAACCTCGGTACCATGTATTTCAATGGCCAGGGTGTACCGCAAGAGTACTCAACCGCACACGATTGGTTTATTTCAGCAGCAAAACATCGTAACCCCTACGCCGAATTACAGCTCGGTCTGATGTCATATACCGGTCAGGGCATGCCCAAGAACCCGGAGCAGGAATTCTACTGGTATCAAAAAGCCGCCACTCAAGGTCTGCCGGCGGCCGAATACAATCTCGGCGTGATGTACCACAATGGCGATGGCACCGAACGCGATGACATACGCGCATACGCTTGGCTATTGCTGGCCGATAAGGGCGGTATCGACACCAGCGAAGCACTACCGATAGTCGCGCAGTCCATGAGCGCCGATGACATCGCAAAAGCGCAGAGATTAAGCCGAACCCTGCTCGGTGACCCCGTGCCGTGATGCTGATACGGCATCGCGTCCCGGTGCGTACCCCCCTATGCGCATCGGGACGCTTCTTTTACATGACCTGCTAAAGTTCGCAGCCCGGCTGACCCAATTGACTGGTCATGGCGATGAAACGGGATTCCTTGCACAAGGGCCGCAGTGTCGGCCAGACACTCATGAACGGTATCAGTATCGAAAACTTGTGTTGCTGGACCGCCTTCGAGATCACTGTTAGTGCCTGCTCATCTTCCCCAAGATGCATATAGGCATCAGCCAGGAACACCGCACTGGTACGATCGGATTGCATTGACGCCAGTCTATTGGCGTACCACCTGAAATAGCTCACCAGTGAGACGCGGCGATCGGATTGTACCGAATGGACATCATTGTCATCCGCTCCCGACAGCCTCATATCTATAATGGCTTGTCTTGAGGCTTCTGCATATTCGCCTTCACCCAACAAACTCAATAGCAAAAGATGTCGTGCAGTCTCATCCGCACTGTCCACACTCACGCTGACGCGTGCATGCTTGACCGCTTCGTCGTAATCGCCTGAGACATAATAGAACAAGGCTGAATCGAACGCCGCGTTGTTGGAAGCCGGATCCAGGCTTTGCATGATGTCCAGGGCATGGTGCATCTGTCGCTTCTGGCCCATCGCCACAAGATAAGCAGCATATCCCTGCCAGGCGAAGGGGTCGGCAGGGTTCAGCTGCAGGGCTTTCTTGAATTCGTCATGTGCGCCAGAAAGATTCCAGGCGTACGACAGCTCCAGCACTCCTTGCAGACTGTGTGCCCTGGAGAGCCCGTCATCGAGATACAGCGCCCTGCTGACAAATTTGCGCGCCTGCTCTATCTGTTGCGGTGAGGCATTCTTGTCAGTCAACAACAAATTGGCCTGACACACGTAAGCGACGGCGAAATCAGGGTCCAGTAGTGCGGCTTTCTCACAGGACTTGTAGGCTTTTTCACGCTCACCTTTTTCGACCATGATCCGCCCGGCTTCGTACGCACTCGCAGCTGCGCTACTGTGAGTGTAGGCACGGGGTTTAACCGTGGCATCAGGCGCCAGTAATCTCGCAACCTGAGCGGCAATCTTGATAGCGATCTCCTGATATGAATTGCCGCTGTCATGTACATCCATGTCGAATTCATCCCCCCATACATAGCTCTGGCTATCGGCACGGATCAACCGGGCCGATATCTGCATGGTGTCGGAAGCCTGGGTGACAGAACCTTCCAGGATGTAATCCGCATTCAGTTCCTGGCCAATCTGGCGGATGTTCTGTCTGCTGCTGCCAAATTGCATCACTGAGGTATACGCGATTACGCCCATCCGTTTCGGCGCGATGGGACCGAGCAGATCGATGAGATCATTCGAGATAGATGCGCCGACGATGGTGTTATGAGTGTTGCTGGAAAGATTGTCGAATGGCAGTACTGCAATCATCGCTTTGTGGTAATTATCGTCGCCCGCAGTCGGGGCCGCGGCGTTCCTCGAAAAGAGGTACACGCCAGCCGCGACCAGTATCAACAGGCACACTATGACCAACCCGATAATGCGTGATTTGATGTGCCTCCGATTGCCGGTCTGTAGCACGAAACCGGCATCGGATGGTTCTTGCTCTGGCGCCTGTTGGCGGGGAGCCGTGATGGACTCGTGCTCGTGTACTGACAACACCTGCACCGGTGCCACGAACTTGTAACCACGTCGTGCGATGGTCTGCACATACCGAACCCCGGAAACGCCATCGTTCAGCGCCACTCGCAACTGCCGGATACAGGCGCTGATCCCTTCCTCGAATTCCACCACCACTTTCTCATCCCAAAGTGTGTTGCGGATCTCTTCGCGTGAGACGATGCTGTCGGGATTATGCAGCAGCAGCTCCAGGAGCTTTGCCACCTGCGGTCGCAACTGGGTCGCTTTGCCGCCCTCGCGCAACTCACCGCTCGTGGGGTCAAACACGAATGAGCCGAATGCGTACCGTTGCTCTTTGCTGGTCTGGATATGATCCATGACGTTCTCGGGTGTGAATGGGCCCAACCGAAATTTTTACCGATGCCTTGTCAGTATCCGAGTTTGAGTATATTGGCCCAAACCCGCGCCAGCAGCCAGCCGGGCATGAATTCATACCTGTTCATATATCAATGCATGTTATTTGAGGGATGCGCGAGACGGTGTTTCAAGCTGATTTCCGCTGTTTGCCCGGCAATTTGACCGGCCTGGCGGTATCCAGATGGCATCGTGCGTTCACAAATAAATAAGAAAAAATTCAAACGCGAAACACGCGCCGCCAGCGGATACCAGCCTTGCAGAGGCTCTTGCTAAGCGAAACTCTCGCTCCGGGCAGCCAGCCAGGGTTTCATATAGGACTCCGGTGCCTGCCCCCCCAACAGATCCCCAGGCTGGAGATAGGGATACAACTCGCGATAATTTCTGATCTCGGTCAACGAAATACGGCGATTCAGCAATTCCGGACGCAGCTCAGTGGGCTGCTTCAGGCCGGCCGCCGCCAGCACCCACATCAGATGGCGGACAGTATTCTGGTGATAATTGGCGACCCGTTGCGCCTTGTCCGCTACCACCAACCCCTGAACCCGCCAGGGATCCTGGGTCGCGACGCCGGTTGGGCACGTATTGGTGTTGCAACGACGTGCCTGAATACAGCCGAGTGCGAACATCATGCCACGAGCTGAATTGCACATGTCCGCACCCATGGCGAGTTTGGCCGCCACATCAAAACCGCTGATGATCTTGCCGCTGGCCATGACCCGGATTTCGTGACGCAGGTCAGCACCGACCAGCGTGTTGTGAACGAAGATCAGGGCATCCGTCAACGGCGTACCCATGAAGTCGGACAACTCCTGTGGTGCGGCCCCAGTGCCGCCTTCACCGCCGTCCACGGTGATGAAGTCCACCAGGATTTTGGTCTCCAGCATGGCTTTGACGATTGCCATGAATTGATCCTGACGACCGAGACACAATTTGAAACCCACCGGCTTGCCACCAGACAATTCCCGCAATTGCCGCATCCATATCAGCATTTCTCGCGGAGTATTAAAGGCACTGTGGTAGGGCGGCGAATCCACGTCCTTGCCCATCGGCACGCCGCGCGCTTCGGCGATGACACGTGTCACTTTCGCCGCTGGCAGGATGCCGCCGCCGCCGGGCTTTGCCCCCTGTGACAGTTTCACGGCGATCATCTTCACGCAGTCGCGCTTGGCATTGTCCTGGTATTGCACCGAATCGAACTTGCCGTCTTTGGCACGACAACCGAAATAGCCCGTGCCCAGTTCCCAGATCAGGTCGCCGCCAGGTTTCAGGTGATAGCGACTGATGCCCCCTTCGCCGGTATCGTGCGCGAAGCCGCCCAGTTTCGCGCCCGCGTTCAAGGCCTGGATGGCATTGCCCGACAACGCACCAAAACTCATGGCGGAGATATTGAAATGTGATGCCATGTAAGGCTTTGCACACTGGCTGCCGCCGACTTTGACTCGTGGTTCTTCTTTCTGTGGCCAGAGCGCGGTTATCGAATGGTTGATCCATTCATAGCCAGTGCGGTACACATTCTCGATAGTCCCGAAAGGATGCAACAGCCCCTGGTTCTTGGCGCGCTCATACACCATCTCGCGTTGTTCACGCGCAAACGGCAAACCCTCCATATCGCCTTCGATGAAGTACTGCCGGATCTGGGTATGGATATCCTCGAAGGCATAGCGCAGGTGACCGAAGATGGGGTAATTACGCAGGATGGTGTGGTGGGTCTGGCTCAGATCGTAGATGGCCAGTGCCGTCAGCGCGCCGACTATGACGAACAGCCACCAGAACGGGTGCCAAAAGGCGCCGATGACGGCCACCGCGAGCAGCAATACCAGCAGGATTATGGAGACGGCTTTTTTGTTCACGGATTCCCCTTGTAGCAGTGGAAAAGCACAGGTATATCAGGATGTTTTAACATGCCAGATACCGGAATTGGGCTTCACCCCTGTTTTGACAAGTAAAATTCCCCTAAATTCACTCTTGCCTTATGTCACACGAAGCGTGCTATAAAGGGTAAAATTTGTTCAAGGTACCCGGCACCCGGCCGGGCTTTCTGGTGCAGTAGCAGCAGTTTGCACCCTGGCCGCCTCGGCAGCCTGATCCGTCCAATGCGATCCCGGTTATCAGCTATGAATATCCTGATCGTCGATCATTCGAAAGTGTTCCGCACCGTGCTGGAAAAGACGGTGAGCGGACTCGGACACCAGCCCTTCGCCGCCCCCAGCGCCGAGGAAGCATTGGAGGTGCTCGGTGAACAGCAGATCGACCTGATCTGCTCGGTACTTTCGCTGCCCGGCATGGATGGCATCGCCCTGTGCCGGCAGATCCGGGCAGGCGCCCAGTCCCGCGATATCCCCTTCATCCTGGTGAGCTCCACCGACGACAAGCAATTGCGCCAGGAAGCTTTCGAGGCGGGTGTCACCGAGATCCAGGGCAAGGCGGATGCCAAGGAACTGACCGCCAGATTGAGCCGCTTCTTCACCGAAGAGCGTGAACAGGTCAGCGGCCGGGTACTGTACATCGAGGACAGCAATGTCGCCGCTCATGTCATGATCAAGATGCTGCACGAGATGACCCTGAGCGTGGATCATTTCCGCAATGCCGATGATGCACTCGCGGCTTTCGAACAATACAGTTACGATCTCATCATCAGCGATATCCTGCTGGAAGGCGCCATCAGCGGCGTCGGGTTGGTTCAGCGGGTGCGAAATTACATCTCCGACAAACGCCGGGTCCCCATCCTGGCCTTGTCGGGTCTGGATGAGCCCACGCGCCGCATCGAGCTGTTCAGACTCGGTGTCAACGACTACGTCACCAAACCGCCGATCGAGGAAGAAGTGCGGGCCCGGGTCCGCAACCTGATCCTCAGCAAGCAATTATTCGATCAGGTCGAATCCCAGTCCCGCCAACTCTACAACCTGGCGATGCGCGACCAGTTGACCGGACTCTACAACCGTAACTCACTCCAGGAATTTGCCCCCAGATACTTCAAGGAAGCGGATGAGATGGATGCTCCGCTCAGTCTGTTGGTTATCGATCTCGACAATTTCAAGAAGATCAACGATACCCACGGCCACATGATCGGCGATAACGTGCTGGCGGCGATGGGTGACATGATGAAACGCATCGTGCGTGAAGGTGATCTGGCTGCACGCCTGGGCGGCGAAGAATTTGTCCTGATCCTGAATCACTGCGATACCGATGAAGCGATGCGCAGAGCGGAGTCCGTGCGCAAGGCAATCTCTATACTCAAACCGGAAGGTATCGCAATCACCGCGAGTATCGGTATCACTTCGCGACCACCCGGCAAAGTCGTGCAGTTCGAAGACATGTTCAAGGTCGCCGATCGTGCAGTGTATGAAGCCAAGAATCAGGGCCGCGACAAGGTGATCGCGCTACCTTACACCTGAGCTGTACCGGTCACGGCCACGCCGTCAACAGGAACGCCATCACCAGTATCGCCAGCAATCGGTGTCCGCTGTCGACCAGCCAGCCGCTGAGGCGACGACGTGAGATCAGCATGTCTACCAGCGAAGGTGCAGCGGTAAATCCCAGCCACAGCAGCAACCCCGCGACCAGCGCCGTACCGAGTCCGGTTCGCGATCCTGCGTAGAGCAGGCACAGTGCCAGTACCCATGCCTGCACCATGCTCGACAACAGGGCGACGACATAGCGACGCCAGCGCCCGCCCGACTCAAGTTCCTCCAGCACATGCGGATTCGCTCTCAGCCACAAAGGGCCGAAGGTGAACGGCAGATACCACACAGCGCCGACGATGAATCCGCCGAGACCGGCCACTCCTACCGCCAGGTAATTGATCTGCGTGAACATGGTCTGCTCCTGTGGTTATTTCAACCAGTGTAGCAGTCGCGGCCCCGGTATTCCGGTACTGCACTGGTGAGGAAATGATCCGGATCTGCTCGCCGATTCGGCCCTGTACTGCAAGACTCCGCACCGGCGAGGGAACCAAACGTATTTCGTGGCATCCTATTGCCGCTTGTCCTGGAGCTCCGCCATGAAAAAGACTGCCTCTGCCCATATCGAGACCATCAGTGTGCATGCCGGTCATGAGCCCGACCCGGCGACTGCCGCCATCAGTCCACCTATCCATCTTTCCACGACCTTCGAGCGCGCGGCAGACGGTAATTATCCGCAGGGGTTCAGTTATTCCCGCGTCGCCAATCCCAACCGTAGCCGGCTCGAAACCTGCCTCGCGGCACTCGAAGGTGGCAGCGAAGCACTGGCGTTTGCTTCCGGTGTCGCCGCCGCCATGACGTTGTTTCAAACCCTCGCTCCCGGCGCACATGTGATTTGCAGTCAGGACGCCTATCACGGTGTACAACGCCTGTTGCGTGAAGTGATGCAGCCTTGGCAACTAAAGACCAGTTTCGTGGACACCACGGATCCCGATGCCTTGCGCCGGGCGCTCACCTCCAACACCCGATTGATCTGGGTGGAGACCCCATCCAACCCTCTGCTGAAGATCACCGATCTCGGTGCGGTCGCCGAGATCGCGCACCAGGCGCAGGTCGCGACAGTATGCGACAACACTTTCGCAACCCCTGTACTGCAACGCCCGTTCGATTTTGGTATCGATTTCGTCATGCACAGCAGTACCAAATATCTCGGTGGTCACAGCGACGTGTTGGGTGGTGCCTTGATCGCCAATAAGGCACATCCGCTCACCGAACGCTTGCGGCTGCTGCAATCGGAAGGCGGCGCAATCCCGTCACCGTTCGATTGCTGGCTGTTGCTGCGCGGCGCCACTACCCTGCCGTTGCGGATCCGCGCCCAGTCACAGA
>DASSKW010000032.1:0-5506 GCA_035690065.1 Gammaproteobacteria bacterium | reverse complement strand
GATTACATGACCGATAGCAGACTTGGACGGAATACTCGCCAATAAAAAAGCCCCGCTTCGCAGCGGGGCTTTTCGTCATCTGATTTGTGTCAGATTCGTTGCCGGCTTACCAGCGCGGACGATTGCCACCGCGATCGCCGCCGCCAGTGCGGGGCTTGTCGGTAGCGACATTGACCTTCAACGGACGACCGCCGAGATCCTTGCCATTCAGTTCCAGCGCCTTCTCCGCGGCCGCCTGATTGGCGAACGTGATGAAGCCGAAGCCCTTGGGACGACCGGTGTCGCGGTCCATGATCAGGGCCAATTCGGTGATCTCACCGTACTCACCGAACAAATCACGCAATTGTGATTCGTCCACGGAATAGGGGAAATTGCCGACGTACAGTTTATTCTGTTGCATTGCGATAACTCTCTCTCAGAAATATAAAAACACATATTTGAACGCTTCTGATGGAAACATTCGGTTCGTTATCGCTACAGTCAGGGAAGGCAACACGAGTGGAATCTCAATGGCTATCTCAAGGCGGTGCGTATAACGCCGGGCTTTTATAGCACCTTTGGGGGGTGAAAGCTACGAAATGGCCCTCAGGGGGTGAAATAAGACGTATTTGTCACAGGGATATGGCGGAAACCAGGCGTTAAAGACGGGTTTTACCGACGCAAAACCTGCCTGCCTCGACATCGGCTCACTTCATTCTGGTACGGCGGACTATCTCCGCCTTGATCTGGTCGTTCATCGCCTTGAACTTACCAACCAGCGCATCACAGGCGGTCTGGGTGGATTCACACAGGGCTGCCATCTTGATGAACACCTGCCCGTCCTGTTTGTAGATGACGCGCTTGACCACCGCCGGGTAGGCGGGATCACCTTGCGGGGCAAAAGCCCAGACATCGTAAGCATCCTTGGATTCCTGATCCTCGATCATGGTCCAGCCACGTTGATTCCGGATCCTCACGCCCGGTTTGGCCTTGAGGGTGGTCAACGCCGCCTGGACAGTCGGATACCCGATACCGTTGTCGGTAGTTTCAGATACCGAGACTGATTTTACCGGTTGGTCGGATGGCGCCTTGGTGCAGGCACCGACAGCACACAGGGTTGCGATCAGGATTACGAGAGATTTGCGCATAGGGTTCCTGAGCATGAAAGTAATACCACAGAGAGTCCGTCGCTGAGGCGCTTATCTTACTGCTATCGCGGCACAGCTTCCGTACCTCGGTCAGTTAACACTGAACCAGGGTCATGCCGTCATTCCGGCGAACGCCTACATGAATGCAGACGGCAGAGCGACGCAGGATGCCAAAGCCGAGGCGGGGATCCAGTTCTTGAAACAACTGCTTCTTCCTCATCCGTCATTCCGGTGAAAACCGGAATCCAGCCTAAAAGGGAGCGGCCGCTTCGCTATTCCACTCTACGCATACTGTTCATCACTACACTTTAAAAGAACAATTTTAAGCATAGTCCGAATCGGAGAGATTACCAGCGCATTGTCAGGCGTCGGTGAAACGGGCTATCCGTCCCTGCCGGGAAATGCGCTGTCCGTACATTACCCAGCAGAGGCAAATTCGATCACCGAAACAAAATTTAAGGCGTTTCGGTCCGTGTTGAGAGAAGCACCAAACGAAACTCGCCAAAATTCTTTCCAAGTATCAGCTTGATTGGTATGACTGAAAATGTCAGGCCCAAAACAAAGCCGATAGGAAATGTAACGATGCGAATGGTGTGCAGCGGCTCTGGAACAATGGCAGATATCCATCATGTGCGCTCCCCGCACGTCATTCTGGGATTAATTCGTCTCCACCCGATCCACGACCAGCGAACTGAGGCGTTCGCCATTAAATCCGGCCTGGATATAGATTCCGACATTCCGGTGCCGCAGGTCTTCGGGTTTGTCGCTGTCGTAACCTTGCTTGCGCGCTTCGGCCAATGCCGCAGCAACTTGTGCATCCGTCAGGCTGTACACGTATTGGAATTGATAGGTCAGGCCATTGCGTGTGGTATTGGCCGGCTTGCTGAGCAGGGTTCCGAACGCGGTTCGCAGCATGCCGAGACTGAGTTCCGCGACCTTGAGTTTGTTCGCTGTTATCGCTTTCGATACCGGGCAGCGGGAATCTTTTGCCAAGGCATCGCGTAACGTGAATCCGGCATTGATATCGCCATGGAAAAATTCGATGGCCACTTTGCCGTCAGCACTCCGATAGCAGACGCGTGCATCGGGTGTTTCGGCATCGTTGTTCTGGATGACCGGGGTGACACCGAAGCGTTTGGCGAGATCATTGAAATCTATCCCGCTGGCCAGACTGACGCCAAGCAGATGGGTGAAGCGTTCGGCGGCTTGCGGCGTGACATCGGCACCTGCCGGGGACGCTAGCATCAAGCTGGCGGACAGCGCACCGAACACGGCAACCGGTTTCAAATAACCAGTTATCATTCTGAAGATCGTCAGACCTGAATTACGAAATACGGCTGCTTGAGACTCCATCCCTCGGCCCTTTTATCGAGTGCGCCCTAAGCATAACCTGAATCCAGGCGCAGGCTTGTGACGTATGGGCCAGCGACTCCGGTGTGGCTTAATTTGAGGGTTCGCGAAAATCAGACTATATCGGTAAACTACTACCCCCTTTTTTAGAGCCGTTGGGCAGCCCCCAAGGAGCCTGTGTCGATGTCCCAGAATTACCTGTTTACCTCGGAATCCGTGTCTGAAGGCCACCCGGACAAGGTCGCGGACCAGATCTCGGATGCGGTGCTGGATGCGATCCTGACCCAGGACAAGCACGCCCGCGTGGCTTGCGAGACCATGGTCAAGACCGGCGTGGCGATCGTGGCCGGCGAGGTCACGACCAGCGCTTGGGTGGACCTGGAGCATCTGGTCCGCAAGGTCATCTGCGATATCGGCTATACGTCTTCCGAGGTGGGCTTCGACGGCCAGACCTGCGGCATCCTCAACGTGATCGGCAAGCAGTCGCCCGATATCAATCAGGGCGTGGACCGCGGCAAGCCCGAGAACCAGGGCGCCGGCGATCAGGGTCTGATGTTCGGTTACGCCACCAACGAGACCCGCGACATGATGCCGGCCGCGATCCATTACGCGCACCGGCTGGTGGAGCAGCAGGCGAAAGTTCGCAAGAACAAGAAGAACCTGTTGCCCTGGCTGCGCCCGGACGCCAAGAGCCAGGTGACGCTGCGTTACGAAGACGGCAAGGCAGTGGCCATCGATGCCGTGGTGCTTTCAACCCAGCACGCACCGTCGGTGAAGCAGTCGGACCTGAAGGAAGCGGTGATGGAACACATCATCAAACCGATCCTGCCGGCGAAGTGGATCCACAAGGGCACCAGGTTCCACATCAACCCGACCGGCAAATTCGAGATCGGCGGGCCGGTGGGCGACTGCGGCCTGACCGGTCGCAAGATCATCGTCGATACTTACGGCGGCTGGGCACGTCACGGCGGCGGCGCGTTCTCCGGCAAGGATCCGTCCAAGGTGGATCGCTCTGCAGCCTATGCCGCGCGCTATGTGGCCAAGAACATCGTCGCGGCCGGCATCGCCGACCGCTGCGAGATCCAGGTGAGTTACGCCATCGGTGTGGCGCAGCCGACTTCGATCTCGGTGACCACCTTCGGCACCGGCAGGATCAGCGACGACAAGATCGAGAAGC
Organism: Gammaproteobacteria bacterium; assembly: GCA_035690065.1. Lineage (GTDB taxonomy): Bacteria > Pseudomonadota > Gammaproteobacteria > Natronospirales > REEB76 > DASSKW01. The sequence continues at coordinate 1,852 of DASSKW010000032.1, read as the reverse complement.
TGATCCGCAAGCATTTCGACCTTCGCCCGTACGGCATCATCAAGATGCTGGATCTGGTGCATCCGATGTATCAGGCCACCGCCGCGTACGGGCACTTCGGCCGTTCGCCATATCAGGTGAAACTGAAGAACGGCGAGAACTTCACCGCGTTCTCGTGGGAGAAGACCGACAAGGCCGAGGAACTGCGCAAAGCAGCAGGTTTGAAAGGCTAAACGATTTTCAAGGCTCGCCCCCGAGGAGCGCTGCAGCCGGAAGGTCCGGCCAGGCTTGGGGACGCGGGTCATCCAGTTCAACGGCGCTCGTTTATTTTGTGGAGCACATAATGAACGCTGTCGTGAACAAGCAAGGTAATGATTATCACGTAAAAGACATCGGGCTTGCCGACTGGGGCCGCAAGGAGATCGCGATCGCCGAGACCGAGATGCCCGGTCTGATGGCGGTGCGTGAAGAATATAAAAAGCAGCAGCCGCTGAAAGGCGCCCGCATCGCGGGTTCCCTGCACATGACCATCCAGACTGCGATGCTGATCGAGACGCTGAAAGCACTCGGTGCCGACATCCGCTGGGCTTCCTGCAACATCTATTCCACCCAGGACCATGCCGCCGCCGCGATCGCTGCCGGTGGCACGCCGGTGTTCGCTTATAAAGGCGAGACGCTGGATGAATACTGGGAATACACCCACCGCATCATGGAATGGGCCGACGGCGGCACACCGAACATGATCCTCGACGATGGCGGCGACGCCACGCTGCTGGTGATCCTCGGGGCGAAAGCCGAAAAAGATCCGTCCGTGATCGCGAATCCCGAGAACGAAGAAGAGACCGCGTTGTTCAAGGCGGTCAGAAAGCGTCTCGACACCAAACCGGGTTTCTACTCGAAGATCCTCGCCAATATAAAAGGTGTGACCGAAGAGACCACCACCGGCGTGCATCGTCTGTACGAGATGCAGAAAGCTGGCAGCCTGCCGTTCCCGGCCATCAACGTGAATGATTCGGTGACCAAATCCAAGTTCGACAACCTGTACGGCTGCCGCGAATCGCTGGTGGATGGCATCAAACGCGCCACCGACGTGATGATCGCAGGCAAGATCGCAGTGATCGCGGGATACGGTGACGTCGGCAAGGGTTGCGCGCAGTCGCTGGGCGGGCTCGGTGCCACAGTGTGGGTGACCGAGATCGATCCGATCTGCGCGTTGCAGGCGGCGATGGAAGGCTACCGCGTGGTGACCATGGATGAAGCCGCCGGCATGGGTGACATCTTCGTGACCACCACCGGCAACGTGGACGTGATCACGCACGACCACATGGCGAAGATGAAACACAACGCCATCGTCTGCAACATCGGTCACTTCGATTCGGAGATCCAGGTGTCGTCGCTGCGCCAATACCAGTGGGAAAACATCAAGCCGCAGGTCGATCACATCATCTTCCCGGACGGCCATCGCATCATCCTGCTGGCGGAAGGTCGCCTCGTGAACCTGGGTTGCGCCACCGGCCATCCGAGTTTCGTGATGTCAAACTCCTTCACCAACCAGGTGCTGGCACAGATCGAGTTGTTCGTGCATCGTGCAAAATACGAAAACAAGGTGTATGTGCTGCCGAAGCACCTCGATGAGAAAGTCGCGCGCCTGCATCTGGAACGTATCGGTGTACATTTAACCCAGCTCACCCCGAAACAGGCCAAGTACATCAGCGTGGATGTGAACGGGCCATACAAGTCGGATCATTACCGGTACTGAAGCAATAGGAACACTGACGTGTTACAACAAAAGGCGCCGCAAGGCGCCTTTTGTTTCTGAGTTGTAAATTCCCGCACTTGATCGAACTTCACGCTGGATTGATTATCAGATTTT
>DASSKW010000031.1:0-2293 GCA_035690065.1 Gammaproteobacteria bacterium | reverse complement strand
CGCGACCAGCAGGAACGGTGTCTGTGGATTCTGTCCCCCAGTGTCCAGCAGAAACTGACCGCCGCCGAGACCGAGGAAGGTCATCACCATATATACGGAGAACACCCGTCCACGCACCTTGCTCTCGGCACGTTCGTTAAGCCAACTCTCGATCACCATGTAGAGCGCCATCATGGAGATACCGGTCGCCACACGCAGCAGGCCCCAGGTCAGCGGCGATTGATATAGCGCGGTCAGCAGTGCAATTACCGTGTTGAGTGCAGCGAATGCGGTGAATGCACGAATATGCCCGACACGCCTGACCACGTGCGGTGCGATGAACGAACCGCATACCAGTCCCGCGTAATAACCGGCCATCACCAGCGCGATGAAGCCGCTGCTGTAGTCGGCAAGACTCAGGCGCAGACTGATGAGCGAGCCCAACAGACCGTTGGCGAGCATCATCGCCAGTACCGCGAGGAATAGTGCGCTCAAAGACAGCAGTGTGTTACGTATCGGCATGGGTTCACGAACCGGAAGCAGCAAAACAGTTCAGGCATTATAGGTGGCTCGCTCCCGGATTAAAGTAAACGCATGCATGGATTGCAGCAGCACGCATCGGAAACGACGCCATCCCACCAGCACTGCCGCCCTTCCTGAGCCTCGGCGTTATGTGTCCAGACATAAAACCGCTGCCCCACAATGACAGGCCATATCCGTCAAAAGGGGTGAGTCCCGCCGTCTGGGGCGGTAAAATAGCCCCCTCAGACGGCTCCCGCTCTCGGGGGCCGTCGTTTATCAGCAGGATCTGGCGTGGAAATCCAAAGAGATACAATGACTTACGACGTGGTAGTGGTCGGTGCCGGCCCTGCCGGTCTCGCCTGCGCCATCCGTCTCAAGCAGCTCGACCCGGATAAGACCCTTTGCGTGCTGGAAAAAGGCTCGCAGGTCGGTGCCCATATCCTGTCCGGTTGCGTGATGGAACCGGCCGCGCTCGATGAATTGCTGCCCGACTGGCGCAAGACGCCACCGGCGATCTGCGTACCGGCAGCGAAAGATGAATTTGTGCTGTTCACCAAGACCGGCCGCTGGCGCCTGCCGACGCCGCCGCAGATGCACAACCACGGCAACTTCATCATCTCGCTCGGCAGTCTGTGCGCCTGGCTCGCACAACAGGCCGAAGCGCTGGGAATCGATGTGTTCCCCGGCTTCCCGGCTGCCGCACCGTTGATCGAGGACGGCAAGGTCATCGGCGTACGTTGTGGCGACATGGGCATCGAGAAAGACGGTACCCCGGGACCGAATTTTGCCGCGGGTGTGGATATCAATGCCGGCGTCACGATCCTGGCAGAAGGTTGTCGCGGCAGCGTCAGCAAGCAACTGATAAAAGAATTCAAACTCGATGCCGATTGTTCGCCGCAGACCTACGGCATCGGCTTCAAGGAACTCTGGCAGTTGCCGCCCGGTCGGGTAAACCCCGGGTCCATCCAGCACAGCCTCGGTTGGCCACTGGATTCAAAGACCTATGGCGGCAGTTTCCTTTATCATCTCGACAACGACCGCATATACGTCGGCTTCGTTGCCGGCCTCGATTATGAAGATCCGGAATTCAAACCATTTGAAGCATTCCAACAGTTCAAGCATCACCCCAGCGTGAAGCCGCTACTGGAAGGCGGCGAGATCGTCAGCGCCGGTTCCCGTGCACTCATCGAAGGCGGTCTGCAATCGCTACCGAAACTGGAGATGCCAGGCGCGCTCATGATCGGCGATGCCGCCGGCACCATGAACGTCGCCAAGATCAAGGGTGTGCACATGGCCCTGCGCTCAGGGATGCTGGCAGCAGAACATCTGGCACAACACGGCACGAGTGCAGGCTTCGATGCTGCCTGGCGTTTGTCGCGATCGGCAAAAGAATTACACAAGGTCCGCAACATCCGTCCCGGTTTTCACAAAGGCCTGTGGTTCGGGTTGTTGAACGCAGCACTGGAAACCATCACCTTTGGTAAATTGCCGTGGACGCTCAGGAATCGTGCCGACTGGAAGAGCCTGCACAAGCTGAGCGAGAACCTTGCCAAGACGGAAGATTACGTGACGCGGACTCTGCCGCCACGCGACCGCCTGGCCTCGGTATTCTTCGCCACCACCACGCACGACGAACACCAGCCCGCCCATCTCAAGGTGCCGGACACCAATATTTGTGTGGGCCGTTGCGTCGAGGAATACGCCAACCCGTGCACCCGCTTCTGCCCTGCGCAGGTGTACGAGATGGTGGAAGAAGCCGGCCAGAAACGTCTGCAGATCAATGCCGCAAATT
>DASSKW010000030.1:0-11002 GCA_035690065.1 Gammaproteobacteria bacterium | reverse complement strand
GCGCCGGATGCTTGTTCCTTAACAACTTGAGATGCAACACTTCAACCCGCCGCCTGGCGGGTTGAAGTGTTGTTTTACCTATCCCAACGATCCCAGCCGCTGGCGGCTAGCCGCCGTCACCAGGGTCACACCATCCTTGTCTGACACGTCGGTGAGCAAAAGATCAAAAGATGAGACATCCATTACTCTTGACAGACAGTTGCAGCTTTCGTTAGGGTCCGTCTCAATAAAATATTGATCAAAAGGGGCGGTCTGGATGACCCAGGCACGAAAGGACCTCGTCAGCACCAAGATGACACCGTATTACCATTGCGTCTGCTGCTGCGTGCGGCGGGCGTTTCTGTGTGCTAACACAAAATTATCCACGTCTTAACTACCTGTTCTACTTGAGATTTTGCTTCAAATGCCGGCTGATCCGCTCGACCAGCCACATGTTTGGCCGCAGCAACGAACCATTGATAAAACCGACATGCCCGCCAAGCTGACTCAGTTCCAAGGTGACGGAGTCAGACAGTTCGTCCGGTAACGGCAGCGATGAGGGGCTCATGAAGGGGTCGTCCGCTGAATGCAGAATCAAGGTGGGGACATTGATGTTGTTCAGGAAGTAACGGCTGCTGCAAGAGCGGTAATAATCGTCAGCATCCTTGTAGCCGTGCAACGGGGCGGTGAGCTGATCGTCGAATTGACGGAAGGTACGGATGCGGCGGATATCGGGCAGCCGATAAGGCGCTTGAATCCTGGTGAACTTCTGCAGCATTGAACGTTTCATTCGACCCAGCAGTTCCCATTTGTAAAGTTGCGACAGACCTTGTTCGATGACGCGCGAAGCGTCGGCTAGATCAAACGGGACCGAGACTGCGATGCCTGTAACCAGGCGGTTGGCATTGGGACTCTCGCCCAGCCATTTCAGCAGGGCATTGCCGCCCAACGAATACCCTATCGCTGCCAGCGCTGTACCGGGCTCCCGCTGTTTCAGCAGGCCGCTGAAATATTCCAGATCCTGGGTGAAGCCCGAGTGGTAACCGATCGGCAGGCGATTCGGTTCGCCGCTGCAACCGCGGAAGTGGATCAGCGCGCCACGATAACCCAAGGCATCGATACGCTGCATGATGGCCGCAGCATAGCGTGAACGGATAGAACCTTCGAGACCATGCAGCACGATGACGATCGGCCCCTTTTTGCGGGTAGTCCAGTCCACGTCCACGAAGTCGCCATCCGGCAGTTCCAGCCGTTCACGGCGTAGCATCGGGCGTGCGCGGCGAAACAGGACATTCGGCACGATGGTTTGCAGATGCCGGTTCTTCAGAAACTGGTTGGGTTTGAATTCGCTTTCGAGGATCATATTGTCTCTTTGCTACGGCTAAACATGCTTTGGATAAGCGCGAGATTACTTCGTCGCCATGCTTCTCGCAATGACAAGAGAGGGTCTCAGTCTGAGATTGCTTCGTCGCGTAGCTCCTCGCAATGACCTGAAATCAGGTGCTCAGAGGGTCCATGATTATCATCCCTTTGGTTTTTCCGCGACTAGTTTCTCCACAGTTGTGGGATCGGCGAGGGTGGTGACATCGCCAATACTATCCAGTTCATCGGCGGCGATCTTGCGCAGGATGCGACGCATGATCTTGCCGGGGCGGGTCTTGGGCAGGTTCCGGGTCCACTGGATGACATCCGGTGAAGCGATGGCGCCAATTTCCCTGCGTACTAACGCCACCAGTTCCTGATGCAGCTTGTCATCCGGCTCAACGCCGACCATCGGCGTTACGTAGGCATAAATTCCCTGGCCCTTGATCGGATGGGGATAGCCGACCACGGCAGCTTCGGCGACGAGCTCATGCAATACCAATGCGCTTTCGATCTCGGCAGTGCCGATGCGGTGCCCGGAGACATTCAGCACGTCATCCACGCGACCGGTGATCCAGTAATAGCCATCTTCATCGCGACGCGCACCGTCGCCGGTGAAGTATTTACCTTTGTAGGTGCTGTAGTAGGTGTCGATGAAGCGCTGATGATCGCCGTATATCGTGCGCATCTGGCCGGGCCACGGGAAGGTGATGGTCAGATTGCCGGACGCTGCGCCTGCCAGCTCCTTGCCTTCGGCATCCACGATGGCGGGGCGGATACCGAAGAACGGCAAGGTCGCGGAGCCGGGTTTGAGATCGATCGCGCCGGGCAGGGCGGAGATCAAGATGCCACCGGTCTCGGTCTGCCACCAGGTGTCGACGATCGGGCAGCGTTCTTTACCGACCACGTGGTAATACCATTCCCAGGCTTCGGGATTGATGGGTTCGCCGACGGTGCCGAGGACGCGCAGGGATTTGCGCGAACTTTTCTTGACCGGCTCATCGCCTTGCGACATCAGTGCGCGGATTGCAGTCGGCGCGGTGTAGAAGATATTTACCTTGTGCTTATCGATAACCTCCCAGAAGCGTGACGCGGTGGGATAGGTGGGGATACCTTCGAACATCAATGTGGTTGCGCCGTTGCACAAGGGGCCGTACACGATATAGGAATGTCCGGTCACCCAGCCCACGTCCGCCGTACACCAGTAGATATCGCCGTCGTGGTAATCGAAGGTGTATTTATGGGTGATCGCGACAAACAACAGGTAGCCACCGGAGGTGTGCAGCGCGCCCTTGGGTTTGCCGGTGGAACCGGAGGTGTAGAGGATGAACAAGGGATCTTCCGCATCCATCGGTTCCGGTGGGCAGTCGGCGGATGCGGTGGCCATGACTTCGTGATACCAGATGTCGCGTGATGCATGCCACTCGATCCTGCCCCCGGTGCGTTTCAGTACGATCACGCTGTGCACATTGGGACATTGCTGCAAGGCTTCGTCTACATTGGCCTTGAGCGGGATGGGCTTGCTGCCGCGCAGTCCCTGATCGGCAGTGATCACCACCCGGCAGTCGGAATCGAGGATGCGCCCCTTGATGGATTCCGGCGAGAAGCCACCGAACACGACCGAATGGACAGCGCCGATACGGGCGCAGGCCAGCATGGCGACAGCGGCCTCCGGCACCATCGGCATGTAGATGCAGATGCGGTCGCCTTTCTTCACGCCGCGGCCCTTCAGCACGTTGGCGAACTTGCAGACTTCCGCGTGCAGCGCCCGGTAGGTGAGCTTGCGGTCCTGGCTGGGGTCATCGCCCTCCCAGAGGATGGCGACCTGGTCGCCGCGCCGGGCGAGATGCCGGTCCAGGCAGTTGTAACTGATATTGAGTCTGGCACCCTCGAACCAGCGGATATGGCCGCGGGCGAAGTCCCAGTCCAGTACCCGGTCCCATTTCCGGTCCCAGCTAACGAATTTTTCCGCCTGTTCGGCCCAGAAACCTTCAGGGTCTTCGACTGAATAGCGATACAGCGCGTCGTATTGGGCGCGATCGATGAAGGTGCGCTCGGCGGCTTGCGGGAGGACGGGATACAGCTTGGCTTCGGACATGCGGGACTCCGAGACTGGGTTATCGGTGGAACGCGTGCTTCAGGCGCCGCGATGAGCCTACCTTAATACAAGCCTTGCAAAGACCGAAGCCTGTCATGGAACGCCATGAGCCGTCAATGAGTTCGATAGCTTAAAAGCAATATATAACAATTAGTTATGATAACTATTTAATGTCATATAAAGCTCGTTATTCCGGTCTTGATTGCGGTGATGCGCGTGGGTTGCCAATGTGCAACTGCCCAATCGAGCAGCTCCCGCGGCGCCGCACGCTGCAATTCTGCGGGTGGTGATTGCCTCAGAAAAGTGAGTGCTTCGAATACGGCCGCGCCCGTGTCAGCATCGGATATTGCCGTCGCGCCAGTCTGTTTGCTGAGTTTCTCTCCCCGCACGTCCAGGGCGACCGGCAGATGCATATATATTGGTATAGGCAAGCCCAGACGCCGCTGCAGATGGAGTTGGCGTGGAGTGGACAGGAGCAGATCGGCGCCCCGCACTACGTGGGTGATGTCCTGGAAGGCGTCATCGACTACCACTGCGAGTTGATAGGCGAACAGGCCATCGGCACGCCGGATCACGAAATCGCCGATCTCCCGTTCCAGGTTCTGGCTGCAGGTTCCCTGCAAGCGGTCCTGGAAACTCACCTCTCCCTCGTTCAGTCTGATCCGGATGGCCCGCGCCGGGCGGCCGGCCAGCCCCTTCCGACATGTACCCGGATAGACCGGGCCTTCCAGGCCTGCCAGACCACTGTCGGCAATCTCGCTGCGGGTGCAGGCGCAGGGAAACGCTTCGCCGCTATTCAACAATTCGTCGGTAGCGGCCTGGTAGGCATCGAGCCGGGTGTGCTGGTACAGCACCGGTCCATCCCAATGCAGGCCGAGAGTTTCGAGGGTGTGCAGGATTGAATCTGCAGCGCCAGGCTGCTCACGCGGCGGGTCGAGATCCTCCATGCGCAGCAGCCATTTACCGCGATTCGCCCGGGCATCGAGATAGCTACCGAGTGCAGCGACGAGGGAGCCGAAATGGAGCGGGCCGGTGGGAGACGGGGCAAAGCGCCCGCGGTATTCGGGCTGAGGTATCACAGGCGAGGGGACTGGCCGGAAATCATCTCAAATTCGAGATGATTTTCAGCCGGTCATCTGCTTTTCGCGTATCTCATCCAATGTCTTGCAGTCGATGCACTGGGTCGCGGTCGGCCGCGCTTCCAGGCGCCGGATGCCGATCTCCACGCCACAGGATTCGCAAAACCCATAGTCATTATTGTCGAGGTTGACGAGGGCCTCGTCGATCTTCTTGATCAGCTTGCGCTCCCGGTCGCGGGTGCGCAGTTCGAGGCTGAATTCGGATTCCTGGGTGGCGCGGTCGTTGGGATCCGGGAAGTTGGCAGCTTCGTCCTGCATGTGGTGCACGGTACGGTCCACTTCTTCCATCAGTTCACGTTTCCAGCCCAACAAGATGTTGTGGAAGTGGGCACGCTGATTTTCGTTCATGTAGGCCTCGCCCTTCTTCAGCGGGTAAGGCGTGAAGCCGCGGAAGGCGGCGCCGGCCGGCGCCTGGCTTTTACTGCGGGAACTCTTGGCGTGCGGCTTGGCAGCCGGCTTCTTGGTGGCGGCTTTGGCCGGGGACTTCTTCACCGCTTTGGGGGCGGCAGCGGCAGCGGCCTTTTTCTTCACCGGCATGGGGGACTCCTGTACACCAAAGAAAATCGAGCGGGCGGTTTTATACCGGATTGGGCCTGTCAGCGCAAGCATTGACTTACTAGCAACGCTGAAAATCGGTGCTTTGCTTTGTGGGTGGTAGCAACGGTCTCGAAACCCCCTTCCAGTCGCCAAAATCAGTCAATTTCCAGAGGTGGCGGTTTCGCTGTTTGAGGGTTGCAGGGGCTGGACATTGGAGCCTTCCGGCAGCCACAACAGCGTCGCACCGGCCACCGCGGCCGGCATCACCACGAAGTTGACCACGGGAATCAGGGTGCAGAGCGTGGTGGCACAGCCGAAGCCGAGCAACCGCGCTTTGCGGCTGTTCAGCAGCGCGCGCTGTGCGGAAAATTCCACGCCCCGGTTGGCCAGCGGGTAGTCGGAATACTGGGCCGCCAGCATCCACGCCGTAAACAGGAACCAGAGGGCCGGTACCGCGATATTCGCCACCGGCACGAACAGCAGCAGCAAGGCCAGCACGCCGATCAGCAAGGTGCGCCACAGGATGTAGATCAGGCGGCGGAACTCGTCTCTCACACTGACGGCGATTTCCTGCCACAGACTGCGACCGCTGTCTGGCGCACGGCCGCTCAGCCGGGTTTCGATATTGGCGGACAGGAAACTGTTGAACGGCGCCCCCAGCAGGTTGGCGATCAGCGTGAAACTGTAGAACAGCAGGATGGCGACGGTGGCGGCGAACACCGGCCACAACAGCCAGGTTAGCCAGGCCAGCCAGTGGGGCAGGTACGCGGCCAGACTGTCGAGCCAGTGCGCGAAACGGTCTGCGGCCCAGAACAGGGCGCCGACGAACAGGATGGTGTTGATGAGCAGCGGGATCAGTACGTAGCGCCTGATACCCGGCAAGTTCAGGAAGCTGAATCCCTGAAACATGCAGCGTGCGCCGGCCAGGAATTCAGACAGCATCTCGCGACGGGCTCAGGGCAGTTGCACGGGTGGCGGACTCTGCCAGCCACGCTGACGGTGCTCTGCCACCACCGCGGTGTAGATACCGCCGCGCACGTTGAATTCGGCGGTCAGGCGCATGAACCTGGGAGCGATGGCCTTGACCAGATCGTCCAAGATGCGGTTGGTCACATCCTCGTGAAAATGGCCTTCGTCCCGATAGCTCCATATGTATATCTTGAGGGCCTTGAGTTCGATGCACAGAAGATCGGGGACATACTCCAGTTGCAGTTCCGCAAAATCCGGCTGGCCGGTCTTTGGGCACAGGCAGGTGAACTCGGGTATCTGGATCCGGATGGTATAATCCCGGCCTTCGCGCGGGTTGGGGAACGTTTCCAGGGTCTTGCTGGGCTGGGTGGACATGCTCTGCTCGGTGGTGCGTTTTCAGGCGCCGATACTTTACACTACCCATCCGGAACTGGTCACGCAGCCGGCGCCGGGAACCTCCGAATTGCCGGCAATCACTATTACAAAACCTACGTCAAGGGCAGCATGCGTCTCAGCAAAGTAAAAATGTCCGGGTTCAAGTCGTTTGTGGATCCGACCACCATCCAGCTACCCAGTAACCTCGTCGGCATCGTCGGTCCCAACGGCTGTGGCAAGTCCAACATCATCGATGCCGTGCGCTGGGTGATGGGCGAGAGCTCCGCCAAACAGTTGCGCGGCGATTCCATGGCCGATGTGATCTTCAACGGTTCCAGCGCCCGCAAGCCGGTCAGCTCCGCATCCATCGAATTGCTGTTCGACAATTCCGACGGTGCCATCGGCGGCCAATATGCGAGCTATGCGGAAATCTCCGTCAGACGCGAAGTGGTGCGCGACGGCACTTCCAACTATTTTCTGAACGGTGCCCGTTGCCGGCGCCGCGACATCCAGGATCTGTTCCTCGGTACCGGCCTTGGTCCGCGCAGTTACGCGATCATCGAACAGGGCACCATCTCGCGGCTGGTCGAATCCAAGCCGGAAGAGCTGCGTGTGTTCCTGGAAGAAGCAGCCGGTATCTCCAAGTACAAGGAGCGCCGGCGCGAGACCGAGAACCGCATCCACCATGCGCGCGAGAACATCGAGCGCCTCAACGACCTGCGCGAAGAAATCGCCAAGCAACTGCAGCATCTGCAGCGTCAGGCACGGGCGGCGGAGCGTTACAAGGAATTTGCCGAACAGCAGCGCGCACTCAAAGCGCAGATCGGCGCACTGCATTGGCGCGATCTCGATACCAAGTTGAACGGGCAGGACAATATCATCCGCGAACGCGATACCGCATTCGAGGCCGCGGTCGCGGAGCAGCGACGCATCGAGAGCGAACTGGAAACCACGCGCACGCAACACGATGAAGCGCACGATGCGTTCAACAAGGTGCAGGGTCGCTACTACGAACTCGGCGCCAACATCGCGCGCCTTGAGCAAGGCCTGCAACATGCGCGCGAGATGCGCCGTCGACAACAGACCGATCTTGAACAATCCGGGCAGCAGTTCCAGGAGATGCAGGGCCACATCACCCGCGATCAGCAACAGTTGCAGGTGATCGCTGCTGAATTTGCGGAACTCGAGCCCGGTTTTGCGAATCGTCGCGAGATCGAACGGCAATCGGCGGCTGCGATGCAGGCGGCGGAACAAGCCATGTCCGCATGGCAGAGCCGCTGGGAAGAATTCAATCTCGAATCCGGCGAGGCCAGTCGCAGTGCCGAAGTCGGGCGTCACGAAGTCGAGCATCTGGAACGGCAGATCAACCAGAATCTGCAACGTCGCGAACGGCTGGAACAGGAGCGTGGTCAGTTATCTGCCGAAGATCTGCAACGTCAGATCGAAACGCTCGCTGCCGATGCCGGCAAGGGCGAACAACACCGGCAGGAACTGCAGGCCGAACTCGAACAGACACTGCAATCCATCACCTCATATCGGGAACAGGATCAGAAGCTGACGCAGGAACTGCATCGCCTGCGCAGCCTGCTTGAAGATCATCGCGGACGGCTGGCATCGCTTGAAGCCCTGCAGCAGGCCGCACTCGGCAAGAGCCGCGAGCGGGTGAGTGAATGGTTGCGTGCAGGTCATCTGGATGGCAACAAGCGTCTGGCTGAACTTATCAACGTCACACCGGGCTGGGAACGTGCAGTCGAGACAGTGCTCGGCTGGCATCTTGAAGCAGTCCAGGTTGACGACATCGCAGCGCTCGCCGGCCGGCTCGGCGAACTCGACGGCGGCTCGCTGTCGTTTATCGAGGACCAGGCCGCAGACGGCGCAGCGCCAGCAGGCAGCCTGCTTTCCAAGGTCTCTTCGCCGGTCGGTCTGGCGGCGTTCCTGGGTTCAGTGAAGACCGCGGATACGCTGGATGCTGCGCTCGCCATGCGCAGCGGCCTGAGCGAGACCGGTTCGGTGATCACTCCGGATGGTATCTGGATGGGACGTCACTGGGCACGGGTGATCCGTGAGCAGGACGAACGCGCCGGCGTCATCGCGCGCGAACAGGAACTGAAACAGATTCGCCAGGCCATCCAGACGATAGAGACACAGGTCGGTGAATCGACGAGCGGGCAGCAACGGGCGCGTGACGGCCTGAAAGACATGGAAGCGCGCCGCGACTTGTTGCAGGGTGATGTGAACCGGGCCCACCGCGATACCGCGGATATCAATGCACGGTTGAATTCAGCACGTACCCAGTTGCAGCAGGTCACGCATCGTATCGACAGCCTGGATAGCGAGAAACAGGAACTGGCCGAAGTCATCGTCGGCGCCGAAGCCGAACTCAAGGTGGCGCGCAACCGTATCGAGCAGGCAATAGAGACGCTGCATAAACTCGAACAGCAGCGCGATGCCCTGCAACAGGAGCGTGATCGGCTGCGCATGGCACTGGATGCAGCTCGCGAACAGGCCAGGGTTGACCGCGAATCAGCACACGAACTCGCTTTGAAACTCGAATCACGCCGTTCGCTCAAGGAATCGACCGAGCAGAACATGGCCCGGATGCAGGCCCAATTGGCGCAACTGGAAGCACGCACCGAGGAATTGAAACGCGCCATAGATGAGGCTGCTGCACCGATCAAGCAACAGGAATCGCAGTTGAGTGAATTGCTCGTACAGCGTACCCACATGGATGCTGAACTGGCGAAAGCCCGGCATGCGGTCGAGAATCTGGCTGAGATGTTGCGCGAGCTCGAACAGACCCGGCTGGCGAAAGAACGCGCTGCCCAGACTCTGCGCGATGAAGTACAGCAGTTGCGACTCGGCAGCCAGGAATTGCGAGTCCGTCGCCAGACCATCGTCGAACAGCTCACTGAAGAAGGGTATGCCCTGGAACAGGTGCTGGAAGGCATGCCTGAAGATGCGGTACTGGCGACTTGGGCGGAGCGGCTGTCCGAGATCGAGCAGAAGATCAACCGGCTCGGCCCCATCAACATGGCGGCGATCGAGGATTTCGCCAAGGATTCCGAGAAGAAGGAATACCTCGACAAGCAACTCACGGATTTGACCGAAGCCCTGACCACGCTCGAGAACGCCATCCGCAAGATCGATCGCGAGACGCGTACGCGTTTCAAGGAAACCTTTGATCGCGTCAATGCGGGGCTACAGGCCAGTTTCCCCAAACTGTTCGGCGGCGGTCACGCCTATCTGGAATTGACCGGCGAAGAACTGCTGGATGCCGGTGTCGCGATCATGGCTCGCCCGCCGGGCAAGCGTAACAGCACCATCCATCTGCTATCCGGTGGCGAGAAAGCGCTTGTTGCGATCTCGCTGGTGTTCTCCATCTTCGAACTGAACCCGGCTCCGTTCTGTATGCTGGACGAAGTCGATGCGCCGCTCGATGAAGCCAATATCGGCCGTTTCTGCGATCTGGTACGCAGCATGTCGGATCGCGTACAGTTTATTGTCATCACTCACAACAAGGCGACGATGGAAGTATCGAATCAGCTGGTCGGCGTCACCATGAGCGAACCGGGCGTCTCGCGTCTGGTGGCGGTGGACGTGGACGAAGCGGTACGCATCGCGGCGATGTGATCCAGCCATGTGGGAACTGCGCCTGATTCTGCTTTTGATCGGCGCGGTGGTCGTCACCGGCGTCTACCTGTTGTCGCGACAGAACCGGAAACGGGATGGCGGAATATCGCCAGGTTCGCGCCGCAAATCTCCGGTATTCAACAGGGACGTACAGGCTGGGGAAGAATCCGCCGGATTCCCGGATGTGGATGGGCGTACTCCGCGTATGGATGTCGAGACCGAATCAAGCACTGCCAATATCGGGAAAGACCAGCAACTGATCCTGGCGCTGCATGTTGCAGCCCGTGACGAAGACGTGTTTGCCGGCGCCAAGGTACTGGAGAGCCTGACGGCAAACGGGCTCAAGTACGGGCACTATCGTATCTTTCATCGTCTGTTCAAAGGTAACCCGGAGAAATCCGTATTCAGCGTTGCCAACATGGTCGAACCGGGCGCGTTCGACCCTGCGGCTTTGCCGGGGCAGACTCTGCCGGGATTGACGTTGTTCCTGGTGCTGCCTGGCCCTCAGGATGGCGTTGATGCGTACGCGGACATGCTGGCGACGGCGCGGCATCTTGCACAGGATCTCGGTGGCGAAGTGCTGGATGAAACGCGCAGCACTCTGACCCGACAGACCGCGCACCATATCCGCGAACGCATCATCGAATTCCAGCGCCACGTCGAATTACGGCAACGGAGCTGAGATGGCCGATACGATGAGTAAAGACATCGTGCGGCGTGTCGAAGCGTTACGCGAGACCCTGAACCATCACAGTTACCTCTATTACGCACTGGATATGCCGGAGATTCCGGACAGCGAATACGATCGACTGTTTCGTGAACTTCAAACGCTCGAACAAACGCACCCTGGATTGATCACGCCGGATTCGCCGACCCAGCGTGTCGGTGCGGCACCGATCAAGGCTTTCGGCGA
>DASSKW010000029.1:0-3819 GCA_035690065.1 Gammaproteobacteria bacterium | reverse complement strand
GCCGCTAATTGTGTGCACTGCAAGACCTGCGATATCAAGGACCCTTACGAGAATATCCTCTGGACTACGCCGGAAGGCGGTTCCGGTCCGAATTATCAGAATCTATGAACACCGCCATTTTGGTCGATAACTTTGTTGCAGCACGTTCCCGGCTGGAATCCCGGGTTTTCATCGAACTCATTACACGTATTATCAAGACAGGTCATCAAGAATGAAGATTATTGTCGGCATCAAACGCGTCGTGGATTTCAGCGTGCGCGTGCAGGTAAAGAAAGACGGCTCCGGCGTCGAGACCAGTGGCGTCAAGATGAGCATCAATCCGTTCGACGAGATCGCGCTGGAAGAAGCCCTGCGCATGCGTGAGGCCAGCGGTGGCACCGAAGTCATCGCAATCAGCATCGGCAGCAGCGAAGCGCAGCAGCAGTTGCGCACCGCGCTGGCCATGGGCGCAGATCGTGCGGTGTTGGTCGAGACCGGCGATGTCGTGCAGCCACTGATGGCGGCTCGTATCTTTCACGAACTGGCGAAACGTGAGGACGCCGACCTGGTGATCCTCGGCAAGCAAGCCATCGACGACGACAGCAACCAGACCGGCCAGATGCTGGCCGCGTTGTGGGACCGTCCGCAGGCAACATTTGCCTCCAAAGTCGTGCTCAAGGATAAAACCCTGACCGTCACGCGCGAAGTGGATGCAGGTCTTGAGACCATCGCGGTGGACCTGCCGGCGGTACTCACCACCGATCTGCGCCTGAACACGCCGCGCTTCGTGAAGATGCCGGATATCATGAAGGCCAAGAGCAAGCCGCTGGCAACGCTGAAACTGGACGAACTCGGCGTCGAGGCGGCGCCGGTGCTGGAAGCGACCAACTTCACCCCACCTCCGCAACGCAGCGGCGGCCACAAGGTGGCAGACGTGCAGGCACTGGTCGCGGCCCTCAAAGAAAGGGGGGTGCTGTGATGAGCAAGATTCTCATAGTCGCTGAACACGACGGCAAGAAACTCAACGCCGCCACCGCGCGTGCGGTGAATTGTGCGCATGCGATCGGTGGCGAGATCGATATCGCCGTGTTCGCCAGCGATGCTTCCGCCATTGCCGGGGCTGCTGCGAAATTGAAAGATGTGAAGCGCGTGTTGAAGATCGAGCGCGCCGAGAATGCCCATCAACTGGCTGCCGTACTCGCACCGCAGATCGCCAAACTCGCTGCCGGCTACAGCCACGTGCTGATCCCCTCCACCACCTTCGGCAAAGATGTGTTGCCACGTGTCGCAGCACTGCTCGGCGTACAGCAGGTAAGCGATGTCATGAAAGTGATCGACGCGACGACCTTCGAGCGGCCGATGTATGCGGGTAACGCGATCGTCACGGTGAAGGCCCCCGCTTCGCCCTGCATCCTGGCGACCGTGCGCACGGCGTCCTGGCAGGAATGCGGGACCGGCGGTTCGGCGGAGATCGCCTCGGCAACTACGGATGCAGAAATCCCCGCGCATACCCGCTTCGTGGAGTTGAAAGCGCAGGTCAGCGATCGTCCGGATCTGCAATCTGCACTGCGCGTCGTCTCCGGCGGCCGCGGTGTCGGCAGCAAGGAAAACTTCGACATCATCTACAAGTTCGCCGACAAGCTCGGTGCCGCCGTGGGCGCGTCACGTGCCGCAGTCGATGCGGGCTTCGTCCCCAACGATCTGCAGGTGGGTCAGACCGGCAAGATCATCGCGCCGGATCTGTATGTCGCGGTCGGCATCTCCGGTGCGATCCAGCATCTCACCGGCATCAAGGATGCGCGTACCATCGTCGCGATCAACAAAGACCCGGATGCGCCGATCTTCCAGGTCGCCGATATCGGACTGGTCGGTGATCTGTTCAAGATATTGCCGGAGCTGGAACAGGAACTGGACAAGCTTAAATAAACTGGAACCCATTTCAAAATTCCGTTCAGCCCGTGCGCGACCGCCATGGGTGAGCTGCGGCAGCAGCGAACGGGACTACATGGATGTAGACCCTGGACTTTCGCGCGGAGCAGGAGCGAAGCGTGAAAGGCGGAAGTCCCGGAAATGCAGGAGCAATTTCCGGGATAGCGCCGGGTGAGGGTTCGCAGCCTGCAGCATCCACACGACCCTCACCCCAACCCTCTCCCGGAGGGAGAGGGAGTCAAAAATATACGGATTCAGATTGCCGACTTACCGAGCCCGAACTATGACTGAACCACTCTGGACGCCCTCCGAATCCGTGATCCGCGACGCGAACATGACGCGCTTCCTGGATTACATCCGCCGCGAGTGCGATCCGAACGTACACAGCTATGCGACTTTGTATCAGTGGTCGATAGAATATCCCGATCGGTTCTGGCCGCAGGTGTGGGCGTTCTGCGGGATCCGCGCCAGTCGTACCTGGGACAAGGTACTGGTGGACGGCGAGCGGATGCCGGGTGCCCGGTGGTTCACCGGCGCCCGGCTCAACTTTGCGGAAAACCTGCTGCGTTATCGTGACGAGCGCACTGCACTGGTGTTTCGTTGCGAACACGACGACAAGCGCATCACACTGACTTACAAGGAGCTATATCAGCAAGTCGCGGGCCTGGCCGACGCGCTGAGACGCGCCGGCGTACAGACCGGCGATCGCGTCGCGGGCTTCATGCCCAACCGTCCCGAGACCATCATCGCGATGCTGGCCACTACCAGCATCGGCGCGATCTGGTCGTCCTGCTCGCCGGATTTCGGCATCAACGGCGTGCTGGACCGTTTCGGCCAGATCGAACCGAAAGTGCTGTTCACCTGCGACGGCTACTTCTACGCCGGCAAGACCATCGATTCACTGGCCCGCATCCGCGGCGTGCTGGAGAAACTGCCCTCGGTGCAGCACACGGTAGTCATCCCGTATGCAGATGCCAGGCCGGATATCGCCGGTGTGCCCCACGCCGTGCACTGGGATGACTTCCTGACCAACGCGACCGAGATAGAATTCGCACAACTGCCGTTCGATCATCCGATTTATATCATGTACAGCTCCGGGACCACCGGCGTGCCGAAATGCATCGTGCACGGCGCCGGTGGCACCCTGATCCAGCATCTCAAGGAACTGGTGCTGCATACCGATCTGCGACGTGAAGATACGATCTTCTACTTCACTACCTGCGGCTGGATGATGTGGAACTGGTTGGTGTCGAGCCTCGCGACCGGTGCGACGGTACTGCTATATGACGGCTCGCCGTTCCATCCCGGACACGACATCCTGTGGCGGATCGCTGACGAGGAAGGCATGAGCATCTTCGGTACCAGCGCCAAATATCTCTCGGCAGCCGAGAAATTCAATGTGAAGCCGGCAGACAGATATCAGCTCGATAAGCTACGCATCATCACTTCCACTGGCTCGCCTTTGTTGCCGGAGAATTCGGAATACGTCTATCGCGAGATCAAGCACGACGTATGTCTGTCTTCTATCTCCGGCGGCACTGACATCATCTCCTGCTTCGCGCTCGGCAATCCGCTGTTGCCGGTCTATCCCGGCGAACTGCAATGCCGCGGCCTGGGCATGGCGGTGCAGATATTCGATGACGAAGGCCATGCATCGCGCGGTCAGCCAGGCGAACTGGTGTGCGTGAAACCGTTCCCGTCCATGCCGGTATATTTCTGGAACGATACGGATGGCAGCAAATACCATGCAGCCTACTTCGATGTATTCCCTAACATCTGGCAGCATGGCGACTGGGCGGAACTGACGGAGCGCGACGGGCTCATCATCTACGGCCGCTCCGATGCTACCCTGAACCCCGGTGGCGTACGCATCGGCACCGCAGAGATCTACCGGCAAGTAGAGAAATTGCC
>DASSKW010000028.1:0-40061 GCA_035690065.1 Gammaproteobacteria bacterium | reverse complement strand
AGAATCACGTCTTGTGCGCCACTGCGCCTAAATCCTATCCAATTGCGATTTATAACAAGATGATATTCCCAGATTTCGTCAATCTTATACTTTCGCCCCAAAACCCCACATACCAGCAATTGCTTGTCGTTAATTATCACTGCCGGCTTCATCATTAGCGATATCGCAAACCAATATAGGCTGGACAGAATGACAAGGCAGATCATGCCTGCAATTACGGTCTCCGTTCTGCCCGCGGCAATGGAACCAATTCCTAGTGACCCCAGGATAAGTGTCACGGAAGCAATTGGCACAATGAACGAAATAGGAGAACGAAAGTGGATTTTCATTATTGTTACCAACTCATATCAAAAACACGTTCATTTAATGGACTGCTTATGGCTGCGTAAGCGGGCATTAACCGTTTCCGGAAGTCTTTTTTAATTCGTACAACAAATCCAGTGCCTGTTTGGGCGTGAGATTCTCCACATCGAGTTCACGTAGCTGGGCCAATGCTGGGTGCTCAGGCACGAACAAGCCCATTTGCGGTTCCGGTGCAGCGTCTGGTTGTCGTTTTGCATTTTGTTCCGATTCCGCTTCCAACGCAGCGAGACGCGAACGCGCTTCCGTGATCACCGCTTTCGGGATGCCGGCCAGTGCGGCAACCTGCAGGCCGTAACTGCGATCGGCGGCACCTTCTTTGACGGCATGCAGAAACACCAGGGTGTGTTCGTGTTCGGTGGCATCGAGATGCACGTTGGCGCAGCCTTCGACCAGTTCCGGTAACGCGGTCAGTTCGAAATAGTGCGTGGCGAATAACGTGAAGGCTTTCAGTTCGCGTGCGATGTAACTCGCCGCGGCCCAGGCCAGCGACATGCCGTCGTAAGTGCTGGTACCACGGCCGATCTCGTCCATCAGCACCAGACTCTTGTCGGTGGCGTTGTTGAGGATGTTGGCGCTCTCGACCATCTCCACCATGAAGGTCGAGCGTCCGCCGGCGAGATCGTCGGAGGCGCCGATGCGGGTGAAGATGCGGTCGATCGGCCCGATCAATGCGCGCGCCGCCGGGACGAAGCTGCCGATATGCGCGAGGATCACGATCAGCGCGGTCTGGCGCATGTAAGTGGATTTTCCGCCCATGTTGGGGCCAGTGATGATCAGCATGCGGCGCTGTTCGTCGAGTTTCAGGTCGTTGGGTACGAACGGCGTGTCTATCACCTGTTCGACCACCAGATGCCGGCCGGCTTCGATATGCAGTGTCGTGTCGTCGGTGAGTTCGGGTGCGCTCAGTTTGAGTGCGTCGGCACGTTCGGCGAGATTGGCGAGCACGTCGAGTTCCGCGAGCGCTGCGGCAGTCTGCTGCAGACCGGCGAGTTGTTCGATGAGCAGATCCAGCAATGCATCGTAAAGCGCTTTTTCGCGCGCCAGCGCGCGCTCGTGCGCGGATAGCACCTTGTCCTCGAAACTTTTCAGTTCCGGCGTGATGTAACGCTCCACGCCTTTCAGGGTCTGACGGCGCTGGTAATCGGCCGGCACGTTATCGGCTTGCGCGCGCGAGACCTCGATGTAATAGCCGTGCACGCGGTTGTAGTTGACGCGCAAGGTCGCGATGCCGCTGCGTTCGCGTTCGCGGGCTTCCAGGTCCAGCAGGTACTGGTCGGCGTGCTCACTGATGCGGCGCAGTTCATCGAGTTCCGCATCGTAACCGTCCGCGATCACGCCGCCGTCGCGGATCAAGGCCGGAGGATTTTCGATCACGGCTTTGACGAGCAGTGCATGGGTCTGCGGATGCTCGCCGATGTCGCCGGCACGCTGCCGGATCAGCGGTGAATCGAGTGTCGCGAGTTGTGTTTGCAACGCCGGCAATTCACCCAATGCGTAACGCAACTGGGCAAGATCGCGGGGGCGTGCGGACTTGAGCGCGACCCGGGCCAGGATGCGTTCCAGATCGCCGATGCCGTTCAGCGGTTCGCGTAGGGGTTCGTATCTGCGGTCTTCCTGCAAGGTGGCGATCGCGTGATAACGCTGGCGCAACAATGCCTGATCGCGCAGCGGACGATTGAGCCAACGGCGCAGCAGGCGCGCGCCCATCGCGGTGACGGTGCGATCCATGACGCCCGCCAGCGTGTACTCGCTGCGCCCGGCGAGGTTGGTTTCGAGTTCGAGGTTGCGGCGCGTCGCAGCGTCGAGGATCAATGCGTCGTCACGGCGTTCGGTGACGAGGCCGGTGAGATGCGGCAACGCAGTGCGCTGGGTCTCCTGCACGTATTGCAGCAAGGCACCGGCGGCGGCGATAGCCGCGTCCAGATTCTCGCAACCGAAACCGGCAAGATCGTGGGTCTTGAATTGCGCGGTGAGCAGACGCGTCGCGGTGACAGTATCGAAATGCCAGGGTGGGCGGCGGCGGGCACCGGCGCGTTCGATGATCGAGCGCGACAAGCGGTTCTCTTCGTTGAATAACAGTTCGGCAGGTTTCAGACGTTCCAGTTCCGAAGCCAGCGCTTCGTCGCCGCTGATTTCCAGCACCGTGAAGCGGCCGCTGCCGAGATCGAGTGCCGCGATGCCGTAGCGCTCGGAGTTACCGTGCACCGCGGCCAGCAGATTTTCGCGGCGTTCCTCCAGCAAGGCTTCGTCGGTGACGGTGCCGGGCGTGATGATGCGCACCACCTTGCGTTCCACCGGGCCCTTCGACGTGGCGGGATCGCCAACCTGTTCACAGAGCGCGACCGATTCACCGAGACGTACCAACCTGGCGAGATACGCTTCTGCCGCGTGATACGGCACTCCGGCCATCGGGATGGGCTGGCCGGCGGACTGGCCGCGTGCGGTGAGCGTGATGTCGAGCAGGCGGGCGGCGCGACGTGCATCGTCGTAGAACAGTTCGTAGAAATCGCCCATGCGATAGAACACCAGGATGTCCGGGTGTTCGGCCTTGACGCGCAGGTACTGGCGCATCACCGGCGTGTGGTCGGAAAAGTCGCGATCGAGGATGTCGTTCATGGGCGTCCCGGGCTGAGGGGGCGATGCTAGAGAGGGTGAGTGGCGATGGCAAGCGGTGCTACCCTGTAGCGATGCCTGATACCACTAATAATTCCAAGCCCAGCATGGACGATGCCGCGCTGGCGGTGTTGGCCGTCAAGCTCGCGCAGCGGTTGCTGGAGCACGAACTCAAACTCGTCACTGCCGAATCCTGCACCGGCGGCTGGATCACCAAATGCCTGACCGACATCGCCGGCAGTTCCGACTGGTTCGAGCGCGGTTTCGTCACCTACAGCAATGCCGCCAAACAGGAATCGCTGGGGGTGAGCGCGGAAACCCTGAGTCTGCACGGCGCGGTCTCCGAACAATGTGTACGCGAGATGGCTGCCGGGGCCTTGCGCCACAGTCAGGCGCAGGTAGCGGTAGCGGTCAGCGGCGTCGCTGGTCCGGGCGGCGGCAGTCCCGACAAACCCGTGGGCACCGTCTGGATCGCCTGGGCCTGGCAGGATCGCAGTGTCAGTGTACGGCGTTGCCATTTTGAGGGTGATCGGGAGGCGGTGCGGCGGGCGGCCGTATTGATGGCCCTGAGAGGGCTGGTGGATGGGCTCGACTGACACCGAGCGGCTGTTTTTCGCCTTGTGGCCCGATGCCGTCCATCGCGACTCAATCTATAAGGCGACCCGACAGGCGGTCAAAGCCAGCGGCGGGAAGCCGGTGCCGCTGGAGAATTTCCATATCACGCTGGCCTTTCTGGGTAGTCTGGTCCCTGCCGAAGCAGCCGTCGCCCGAGAAGTCGCCGACGGTCTCCGGTGCGAGCCGTTCGATCTGTCCCTGGACCGGCTGGGCTTCTGGCCAAAGCCGCGGGTGGTCTGGCTGGGTGCAAGCCTTGTGCCCGAAGCCGCTCGGAGTCTGGCAATGGAACTCGCGTCGGGGCTGCGGGACCGTGGCTTGAAGCTGGATATCAAACCCTTCATGCCGCATGTGACTCTGGCCCGCAAGGTCAGCAAACCGGGCGAGTTCGGCCCGCTGACCCCGGTTCAGTGGCCGGTTAGCACCCTCGTCCTGGTCCGTTCCGTGACGCACCCGGCGGGCAGCGAATATTCGGTGCTGGAAAAGTGGCCATTGGCTGCGAAATAACCATCCGCGCCGCTTGCGGCGGGGATGGTTATTTTCCTGATTTATTCGCCTGCATGGCAAAGCCGTGCGGCGGCGACTCAAGGGGAGTGAGCGCCCGCTCCCCTTGAGAATCCCCAGGCGCAGAGCGCCCGCGGCCGGCCGTGGGGTATTACTGAATGGCCGGTTCTGTGGGATAATACCGATACTGTGTTTTTAACCAGTTATACTTGATAAACCACATACGCGAAGGGTGTCCCATGGACGACAACAGAAAGAAGGCCCTGGCTGCCGCATTGAGCCAGATCGAGAAGCAGTTCGGCAAGGGTTCGGTGATGCGCCTCGGCGACCACGCTGCTTCCCGCGACGTGGAGGTAGTCTCCACCGGGTCCCTGGGCCTCGATATCGCCTTGGGTGTCGGCGGACTGCCGCGTGGCCGGGTGGTCGAGATCTACGGACCGGAATCCTCCGGCAAGACCACCCTGACCCTTCAGGTGATCGCCGAGATCCAGAAAATGGGCGGGACGGCGGCGTTCGTGGACGCGGAACACGCGCTCGACCCGACCTATGCCGGCAAGCTCGGCGTCAACGTGGATGATCTGTTGATCTCGCAGCCGGATACCGGCGAACAGGCCCTGGAGATCGCCGATATGCTGGTGCGTTCGGCGGCGGTGGATGTCGTGGTGGTCGATTCCGTGGCTGCACTCACCCCCAAGGCCGAGATCGAGGGCGAGATGGGGGACTCCCACATGGGCCTGCATGCGCGACTGATGTCGCAGGCGCTGCGCAAGCTCACTGCCAACATCAAGCGTTCCAACACGCTGGTGATCTTCATCAACCAGATCCGCATGAAGATCGGCGTGATGTTCGGCAACCCCGAGACCACTACCGGCGGCAACGCGCTCAAGTTCTATGCTTCGGTCCGTCTCGACATCCGCCGCACCGGCTCCATCAAGAAGGGCGACGAGGTCATCGGCAATGAGACCCGCGTGAAAGTGGTCAAGAACAAGGTCGCACCGCCGTTCCGGCAGGCTGAATTCGAGATTCTCTATGGCGCGGGCATCTCGCGTGCGGGCGAGATCATCGAGTTGGGGGTGGCGCAGGAACTGGTCGAGAAAGCCGGCTCCTGGTACAGCTACAAAGGCACGAAGATCGCCCAGGGCAAGGAGCAGGCGCGCGAATACCTGCTTCAGAATCCTGAAGTCGCCGCCGAGATCGAGGCCGGCATTCGCGAGAAACTCCTGCCCAAGAAGGTGAAGGCGGCGCCGGCCAGTGAGCCTGTCGAAGCCGAAGAAGCCTGAGGGCGAGGATGCCAGCGACCCGGCGCGGATCCGCGCCGTGGCGCTGCGCCTGCTGGTACGCCGCGAGCATTCCGTCCAGGAAATCACCTCGAAATTGACCTCACGCGGCTATCAGCGTGAGGCGGTCGCCACCGTCGTCGCCGCACTCGCGGCAGAAAACCTCCTGTCCGATAACCGTTTTGTGGAAGAGTTTGTCGCCAGCCGTGCGCGCCGTGGCAGCGGACCGGTTAAAATCCGTGACGAGTTGCGTGGCCGGGGCGTGGATGAGACGCTGGTCGAAACCGTGCTTATGGAGCAAGCCGAAAGCTGGGCCGCGAATGCCGCCAGCGTGCGCCGCAAGCGCTTCGGCGCGGCGTTGCCGCGGGATTATGCAGAACGCGCCCGGCAGGCGCGTTTTTTGCAGCAGCGCGGCTTTTCGATGGACGCGATAAGAGCAGCGCTCGAAGGTGATATTGAAGATGAGTGAATTGCAATTACCAGTAAGGAGTGAGGCGTGCCGATCTGTCTCCTGACTTTTCCTTACCCCTGACCCTTACGTTTTAAAACATGAAAACCAGTAACGAAATCCGCCAGGCCTTCCTCGATTATTTCGCTTCGCAAGGGCACACCATCGTGGCGTCGAGCCCGCTGGTGCCCGCTAACGATCCGACCCTGCTGTTTACCAACGCCGGCATGGTGCAGTTCAAGGATGTGTTTTTAGGCCGCGACAACCGCGACTACCTGCGCGCCACCAGCAGCCAGAAATGTCTGCGCGCCGGAGGCAAACACAATGATCTGGAGAACGTCGGTTACACCGCGCGCCATCACACCTTCTTCGAGATGCTGGGCAACTTCAGTTTTGGCGATTACTTCAAGCGCGATGCCATCAAGTACGCATGGGAACTGCTCACCACAGTCTACAAGCTGCCCGCGGACAAACTCTGGGTGACGGTGTATCACACCGACGACGAAGCCTATGACGTATGGGCGAAAGAAGTCGGTGTCCCCCAAAACCGCATCGTGCGGATCGGCGACAAGCCCGGCGGCAGGCAATACGAGAGCGACAACTTCTGGCAGATGGCTGACACCGGTCCGTGTGGACCGTGCAGCGAGATCTTCTACGATCACGGCCCCGATGTCGCGGGCGGTCCGCCCGGCAGCGTGGATGCAGACGGCGACCGCTACATCGAGATCTGGAACCTCGTGTTCATGCAGTTCGATCGTGCCGATGACGGCAGCATGGCGCCGCTGCCGAAACCCTGCGTGGATACCGGCATGGGCCTGGAGCGCATCGCCGCGGTATTGCAGGGTGTGCATTCCAATTACGAGATCGATCTGTTCCAGCACCTGATCAAGGCTGCGGCAGAGATCACCGGCGCGAAGGATCTGAACAGCCCTTCGCTCAAAGTCATCGCCGATCACATCCGGGCCTGCGCGTTCCTGATCGCGGACGGCGTGTTGCCGTCCAACGAAGGGCGTGGTTATGTGCTGCGCCGCATCATCCGGCGCGCGATTCGTCACGGTTACAAGCTGGGCCAGGAAAAACCGTTCTTCCACAAATTGGTAAAAGCGCTCGACCAGCAGATGGGCAAGGCCTATCCGGAATTGCACAAGGCCTCACAACACGTGGCGAAAGTGTTGTTGCAGGAAGAGGAACGGTTTGCCGAGACACTCGATAAAGGGATGCGACTTCTTGAACAGAAGATAATTGAACAAAGGGCTTTAAAGTTTGGAGATGAATTACTTCAGAACCAATATCGGCGCATTGAGCAGGTTTTAGATCTTGGACGTGTAGAAGCGCTCTATGAGGACCGTGGATCTTATCCTAAGAAGCATATCTGGTTCATGACGAGACGCTATTCCACTCTAGAGGAAGCCGAGTTAACAGCGCCGATTGTACTCGTGAAACAGCAGGTCGAAGCTGCATTGCCTGACCAGCCGCCGAGTCGAAAGGGACTTGTTTTCCTTGTTATAGTTCCTGAGGCGCCGACAAGTAGACTGAGAGAATTACTCGACCTTGAATGCGGACGTATTTTGGCTTACGGAGAAGTTAAAGTACTGATACGCCAGATTTCCGATATCGAATCAATGGAAATCAAATTAGGTGGCGATATTGCATTCTTACTTTACGACACTTATGGGTTCCCATTGGATTTAACGGCGGACATTTGTCGTGAGCGCGGCCTGACTCTGGATACAGAAGGCTTCGAGCGCGAGATGGAAAAACAGCGCGAACGTGCGCGTGCGGCCAGCCAGTTCAATGCCGACTATGGCCAGGATGTCGAGATCGACGTCACCACCAAATTTACCGGCTATGACGCGCTGCAGGGCAAAGGCAAGGTTGTAGCGCTGTTCCGCGGCAAGGATGCCGTAAAGTCATTGAAAGCCGGCGAGCAGGGCATGGTGATTCTGGATCAAACCCCTTTTTATGCCGAATCCGGTGGTCAGGTGGGAGACAAAGGCACGCTGAGTGCCAACACTGCCGAATTCAAAGTCGAGGATACGCAGAAGCGCGGTGGCGGCGCGCATGCGCATCTCGGCATTGTGACGAAAGGTGAACTGAAAGTCGGTGACAATGTCGGTGCACAGGTCGATCAGAAACTGCGTGCCGCGACGGTGTTGAATCATTCAGCCACACATCTTTTGCATGCAGCCTTGCGGCAGGTGCTGGGCACGCACGTGACCCAGAAAGGCTCGCTGGTGGCGCCGGATCGGCTGCGCTTCGATTTCTCGCATTACCAGCCGATCACGGCCGCAGAGTTGCAACGCGTCGAGGATCTGGTGAACGAACAGATCCGCCACAACGCTGAAGCCGATGTGCATGAGATGGCGTATGACGATGCCATCCAGTCCGGTGCCATGGCGCTGTTCGGCGAGAAGTACGGCAATACGGTGCGGGTGATGAAGTTCGGCGATTTCTCCACCGAGTTGTGCGGCGGCACGCATGTCAGCCGTGTCGGCGATATCGGTCTGTTCAAGATCGTCAGCGAATCCGGTGTCGCGGCCGGCGTGCGCCGCATCGAAGCGGTGACCGGCGAAGGCGCGCTGGTTTGGGTGCATCAGGCCGAACAGACCTTGCGTGGTGTTGCTGAACTTACCAAAGGCGGACTCGATAACATCGAGGAGAAAGTCAGCCAGTTGCTGGAGCGTAACCGCAAGCTGGAGAAGGAACTCGAACAGCTCAAAGGCAAGATGGCGAGCCGTCAGGGTGGCGATCTGGCGGCACAGGCTGTGGACGTGAACGGCGTCAAGGTGCTCGCTTCGCGTCTCGACGGTGCCGATGCCAGGACCTTGCGCGATACCGTGGATCAGTTGAAGAACAAACTCGGTTCCGCAGCGATAGTTCTGGCAGCAGTGGAAGATGGCAAAGTCCGGCTGGTCGCCGGCGTGACCGCGGACCGCATGGGTAAATTGAAAGCCGGTGAACTGGTTAACGCGGTGGCGCAACAAGTGGGCGGCAAGGGCGGCGGTCGGCCTGACATGGCGCAGGCCGGTGGTGACGATCCCGCTGCACTCGATGCGGCGCTGCATTCCGTACCCGATTGGGTGCGGGCCCATCTCGGCTGAGCGCGGAGCCGGGTACTCTCATTATGAAGGACGGAGACCGGTTGTGGCGCTGATCGTACAAAAGTACGGTGGCACGTCCGTGGCCGATTGTGCGCGTATCGAGCACGTTGCAGATAAAGTAGTTGCTGCGCGCCGCGCCGGGCACGATATCGTGGTAGTGGTGTCGGCGATGTCCGGTGAGACGGATCGTCTGCTCGGGCTGGGCAAGAGCATCGCCTCGCGTCCAAACTTACGCGAACTCGATGTCCTGCTCGCCACCGGCGAGCAAGTCACCATCGCCTTGCTGGCGATTGCACTGGAGCAGCGCGGTTGCAAGGCATGCTCATTCACTGGCGGTCAGGTGCGCATCCTGACCGACGGTGTCCACAGCAAGGCACGCATCTCGGCGATAGACGACGGGAAGCTGCGCGCCGCCCTCAGTGAGGGTTGTGTGCCGGTGGTGGCGGGGTTTCAGGGTGTGGATGAACATGGCGACATCACCACGCTCGGCCGTGGCGGTTCGGATACCTCAGCCGTGGCCATCGCCGCAATACTCAAGGCCGACGAATGCCAGATCTACACCGACGTCGATGGCGTCTACACTACCGATCCGCGGGTGGTTTCCAGTGCCCGCCGCCTGGAACGCATCACCTTCGAAGAGATGCTGGAACTCGCGAGCCTGGGTTCCAAAGTCTTGCAGATACGCTCGGTCGAATTTGCTGGCAAGTACAATGTTCCGTTACGCGTGCTTTCCACCTTCAAGGAAGGCAAGGGCACGCTGATCACCTACGAGGATGAAGCTGTGGAAGCTGCAATCGTGTCGGGTATCGCGTTCAATCGCGACGAGGCCGAGATTACAGTCATGAGCGTACCGGACGATCCCGGTACTGCCTACCGGATTCTGGGTCCGATCGCCGATGCCAATATCGAGCTCGACATGATCGTGCAGAATGTGGCGCGCGACGGCCGGCTCGATTTCACCTTCACGCTGCATCGCAACGATTGCCCGCAGGCGCTGGAGATACTGCAGGGCAACCTGGGTGAGCTCGATGCCGAGGCCGTGGTGAGCAACGACCGGGTGGTCAAGATCTCGCTGGTCGGGGTCGGGATGCGCTCACACGCAGGGGTTGCGGCGACCATGTTCCGGGCCCTGTCCAGGGAAGGGATCGGGATCCGGATGGTGGCGACCTCGGAGATCAAGATCTCGGTGGTGGTCGAGGAGAAGCACCTGGAGCAGGGGGTCCGGGCGTTACACGAGGCTTTTCGTCTGGAACGGCCGCCCCAGGAAGACTTCCTGCGCGCGGCTCAGGGTGCGGTGGGTTGAGTAAGGGGCTGTAAACCCGGAGAATACGCCCTCCCTACCCCCTTAGGTGGGCGGCGGGCAATAAGAAAACAAAATGGAATTGAGAAACAATTGAGTGCTTTAGGAGATATACCATGCTGATTCTGACCCGACGGGTAGGGGAGACGATAATGATTGGTGACAGTGTCACCGTGACGGTTCTGGGTGTCAAAGGCAACCAGGTCCGTGTCGGCGTCAATGCCCCCAAGGACGTCGCCGTACATCGCGAAGAGATCTACGAACGCATCAAACATGAGCAGGAAGGCGAAGCCGGCGAATCGCACGGCTAGCTACTGACAGGCTCATTTTTGACCCGATGGGCGGCGGCCGGTATTATGCCCCACCCAGTCGGACGGGCGGTTTTTCCCCTGGAAAAATCCAGACGGTGAGGGATGGTGAAGATCATCCTGTCGCCCGAAACGATACGGTTTTGTGTTTTCGGAGAGATGGCTGAGCGACGTGCAGGGATGCACAAGTGCCGCGGGAGGCATGGAGCCGGGAGCGGCTTGGTCTGCGCTCCGAAGGGAGCGCCGGCGGAATGGTACTGCCGGGTTTGCGAGAGGAACGAAAGTCAGGTTTTTCGGAGAGATGGCCGAGCTGGTCGAAGGCGCTCCCCTGCTAAGGGAGTATACGGGCTAAAACTCGTATCGAGGGTTCGAATCCCTCTCTCTCCGCCAGTCAAAAGCAAAAAGAGGGGTTAGACCCCTCTTTTTGCTTTTGCGATGATTGACGACGGATGCGAATCCTCGATTCTGAAAAGCCGGTTCGATAAATCGGCAGGATAATTGATTTGGGCAGCGAAGCTGCCCGGAGGGCGAGACGCCATGGATAGTACCGAGTCAATCTCTCGGCTTCTGTTGCTTTCCTTGACCCTCTGCCGCCGGTCCGGGATAATCTGCGCCCTTCCAAGTGCCCGGAAATGTGGATTATTTCCGAGCGGATTGGCTGAAATTTGCGCCCGTAGCTCAGTTGGGTGAGCCGGCGATTTCAGGCGAAGCGAAGCTTCGTCCCGGCGAACGACCAACCATGGATGGTTGGGCTGGCGGGCACACCAGGGATGGGTACAACCGCTGATAGTTAAGACAGTGTTAGCGCCCGTAGCTCAGTTGGATAGAGTACCTGGCTACGAACCAGGGGGTCGGGAGTTCGAATCTCTCCGGGCGCGCCACACGGTAAAGGCTCACCATCAGGTGAGCCTTTTTTCAGTTTGCTCGGAGAGGTTCGAACTCCCGACGTTGTGAAGGGTGTAGTTCGACAAAATCGTATGGAACGATTTTGAACCGCCGACGGCGGGCCCCGACAGGGGCGGCGGACAGGAAAGTCCGCCGTAATCTCTCCGGGCGCGCCATACAGTAAAGGCTCACCATCAGGTGAGCCTTTTTTATTGTCTGTGTTTGAAAGGGTTGAATTTCCTGCATCCTGCCAGCCTCGGAGTTGGTTCACACAATATTTACCGCCTCACGAGTTGAGCACGACAGCCCAAAATGTCATATATTTGTCACAACATGAGGTGATGCCACGTCTGCTGGATCGAACCTCGGGTGATTATCTTGAGATCGTAAAAATGCATTTGCGGGGAGAACGGAGCTATGAAGATTCAATTCCAGATTTCCAATATCGCGGCATTCGGGCTGGCCTTGGCGACGATGCTGCCTCTGGCAGCACAAGCCGATGTCAAGATCCAGCGCTTTACACATTTCAGTGAAGTGACCGGCATCACGGCGCATGACAGCACTACCACGGATTATATCCAGGGTGACAAGGAGCGCGAGGAGAACCTCAGAAAATTCACCGGCTCAGTACTCGGTGCCTGGCAGCGTTTCAGGCATGAGGATAATGGGTCACTCAGTGTGGACATCTTCAATGTGGGGGAGAACAAGCATTACGAATTGGACCCCAACAAGAAGACTTTCAGCGTAGAGCCGCTGTATACACCTGGCCAACAAGAGCAGCAATTCAGCAACAGCGCTCAGCCTCAACAACAGCAGCAGCAACAGGATAACGACACCAAGGTCACCAAGAACGAGTTTACGGTGAAAGCGACCGGGAAGAAGAAAGATCTAAATGGTTTCGATACTACTGAATATCTCATAACCTGGGATGTGGAGACGGAGAACACCAAGACCGGGGAGAAAAGCAAAAGCCTGATGACTACGGATATGTGGAATTCCATGGATCCGCGTCTGGCCAAGGCCCATGCGGAAGAAGCAACTTACGATCAGGCGTATCGGAAACTGATGCACGAACCTTCCGATTCCAGCGAGATGCAGCAATACGGTTTCGGTACCGTGCGCATCAATTCTGCCGATCAAAAGAAATTCTTCGACAAGCTTCGTACCATCAAAGGCCATCCGGTATCGACCGATGTGACATGGGAAACGGCTAGTACTGATCCGAACGATAAGTCTGATGCCGACAGGAAAGATGATACGCCCAGTCAGAGCGTGGATAGTGCGCTCGGCAGTCTGTTCGGCTCCAAGAGCAAGCAAGACGACAGTCCAAAGAAGAACGATGGCATGACCACGATATTCAGTTCTCATATCGAGATTAAGTCTGTGGACGTCGGTGCCCTGGACAGATCCCTGTTTGAGGTGCCGAAAGATTACAAGACCGAGTGAGAGGATACGGAGTCTGAGCTAATCATTTCAGGCCCACCTTCTGGTGGGCCTTTTTGTTTAAAGCGAAGCAAGGGAGGGTGTCGCGGGTAATCCGGGTGCTGTGACATTGGCAGGAAGTCTCTTCCTTGTGCGGACCTTTTTTATCGCGACGTCGAATACAGGGCGTAAGCGAGCGCCTACATGAATTGCCCGCAAGCTCTGACAGAACTTGCCGGGAACGATCAAATGTCAGTTATCCCTGCGACCTGTAAAGTACCTGTCGTAACTGGCATGGATGCAGCCTTGTATAGAACACTTCAGAAACTCCGACAGCAAAGTCTTGGGTCGACGCCTCCGACGTTGATCGCAGGTTATTATGAATATGCCGACGGCTGGAACGACCGTGCGTTGTATATACGTGTACACCATGAACCGTTACAGCATCTGCACGTACAGCTTTATATCGACTGCTCGAAACCGGAAGCGGATGCCGAGCTCAAGGTAAGCCTGGGTGTGGGCGCCGCGCGCTTCATGTCTCTGATCAGTCCGGGGCACTCCGGTTGGCCGTTTCATGGTCAAGGGGTCGGTACCTTGCTGGCGAATTGCACGATCGCATTCCTGCAGACTATCTACCCGCCTCAGGCGGTGCTGACCGGCTGGGCGCCGTCGGTGGATGTCAGCTCCGATGAAGCGGAGGCCGATGGCCTCAGAGAACGACGTTGGGAATTCCTGGCGCGCTTCGGAGTGATACTGGATGACTACAACATGTTCGACGTGAAGATAGGCGAGCTCAGAGTGGTCGATGACGGCAGGAGTTGCCTGGAATATTTTCCATGCGTGCTGCCGGTCTCTGCGTTCAAGTATCTCGGTACCCGTGCCCGGGATTTCCATGATCGGGATACCGATGGTGAGATTGCCTTGTGGCTGGGCGAGACCCCGGACCGCGCTGACTGAGACTGCCGACCTTGCGAGGGCAACCATCAGGCTGCCGCTTGTGTTAATTTCTACCCCATGGAACAGGTTGATGCAGCGGCATTATTGGGCATGCTTGATAGCGAGCGCGTGGACGTGGAAAGCGTCGGCGCGTTCTGGTTGCAGGCGCGACGGGCACGGGTGCCGGGCGCCAGGCAGCCGGTGGTGGCGGTTCCGGTCACATTCCATCTGGTGGGTGAATTGCGTAGTGTCGCTTATGCCCAGTTGCTGGCTGGCCCCGGGCTGCAAGAGGCGCATGTTCATGTCCCGCAAGCAACCCTGGTCTGGTATCAACGCAATGGTGCGTTGTCGCCGCTGGCGTTCGCTGAATTTGCGTTGCCGGTACTCGGCCTGTTCTGGGCCGGTACGCCCGATACCGCAGCCCAGGCATTGGGCGAGCGTCTGCTCGAAATCCTGATCCGTGAGATTCCCCATCCTGAGTGGGAGCTGGAGCAACAATACGGCGTCCCGCTGGAGCGGGTATTTATGCGTCTGGCCGAGACCGAATACCTCGAAGCCGGGGCCACGTTGCGCTCCACTCAAAAATGACCGATTGAACCGAAGCGTGCTTTCAGATGTCGAATCCGCCGCGACTTCCATTCACCACTGGCGTCCGCAAAGGGGCGACCGGCTTTATGCTTAGGAGTATCGCCATGCTGCGTATCACTTCCCGTTTGACCTGTTGCTTGCTGGCGGGGCTGTTGCTGGTTTCCCCGCTGTCCGGATTCGCACAATCCGGCCAGGATCTGTCGCCTTTATATGCCCAGTTACATTGGCGCCAGGTAGGCCCTTTTCGTGGTGGTTGGTCCACCATGGCAGTCGGTATCCCGTCACAACCCAACACGTTCTATTTCGGCGGAGCGGACGGCGGAGTCTGGAAGACCAGCGATGCAGGCTTGACCTGGCAGCCGATGTTTCAGCAACAGGGTTCGATCTCGATCGGCGCGTTGGCGATCGCACCGTCCAATCCCGACATCATCTATGTGGGCACCGGCCAGCCGGAACCGCGCTATGACATCGTCGGCGGCGACGGCATGTATCGTTCTGCCGACGGTGGCAGGACCTGGACCCATATCGGATTGGAAGATACCAAACACATCGGACGCATCTGGATCGATCCCAAGGATCCGGACACGGTAGTGGTTGCTGCGGTTGGTCATTTCTTTGGTGCCAACGATCAGCGTGGGGTATTTCGCACCAGCGACGGTGGCAAGCACTGGCAGAAAGTCCTGTTCACCAATGCCGAGACCGGGGCAGTGGATCTGGCAGCCGACGACGCCCATCCACAAGTGATGTTTGCGGCCACCTGGCAACAGCGGATGTATCCGTGGCTGTCGTATTTCAAACCGCAGGCGGGGCCGGGCAGCGGTATCTGGAAATCTACCGATGAAGGCAAGACCTGGACCCGGTTAAGTGGCCATGGTCTGCCGGGCGGTGAGTTGGGTCGTATCGGCTTGGCGGTGGCGCCGGGGACTAACGACCAGCGCGTGTACGCCATCATCGATGCAAAACCACAGAGCGTATTCGTTGGCGGGGCGAATCAGAAAAGTGGCAGTGGCTTGTATCGTTCCAATGATGGCGGCGCCAACTGGGAAAAGATGGGCGGAGACGATCTTGCGGACTGGTATTTCGACCGCATCGCCGTCGATCCGAAGAACCCCGATCTGCTGTATGTCATGAACCGCTCGGTGGCACGTTCCAGCGACGGCGGCAAGACCTTCACCTGGTTCAAGGGTGCTCCCGGCGGTGACGATTATCACTTCATGTGGATCAATCCCGACGATGACCGTTACATGGTGTTGGCCAGCGACCAGGGCACCACGGTAAGCGTCGATGGCGGAAATACCTGGTCAAGCTGGTACAACCAGCCCACCGGGCAGTTCTATCACGTCGTGACAGATAACCGTTTCCCGTATCGTATCTACAGCGGACAGCAGGACAGCGGCACCGTCGAGACCGAGAGCCGCAGCGATTTTGGCGAGATCACCGAACGTGACTGGCACCCGGTGGGTGGCGACGAGCGCAGTTATGTGATTCCCGACTCGGGCGATCCGAATCTGGTGTATGTCGGTGGTCTCGGCGGCCATGTCTCGCGCTACAACGCGACTACGCATCAAGTACAGAACATCTCTGCCTGGCCGATCTCGAGTTACGGTCAGCGGCCGATCGGCGTGAAATACCGTTACACCTGGTTCTATCCGTTAGTCGCGGCGCCGCATGAAGCGCATACCCTGTATCTCGGCTCGCAAGTGCTCTTCAAGACCACCGACGAAGGGATGCACTGGAGCACCATCAGCCCGGATCTCACCGGCGTGAACAAGGCACAGGCTGCGCATTGCGACAGCGATGACATCACCGATGTCGAGGCGCGTGCCTGTGGGTATGGCGTGATCTTCAGTATCGCGCCCTCGCCGTTGAAAGCCGATGAAGTCTGGATCGGAACCGACGATGGTCTGATCCAGCTCACTCGCGATAACGGCAAGCACTGGCAAAATGTTACGCCGAAAGGCTTGCCATTATGGGGCAGGGTAAATCAGATCGATGCATCCCCCATCGACCCCGCTACGGCATATGCGGCGGTAGATACGCATCGCAAGGGGGAGTCTGGAGTCTATCTCTACCGTACTCACGACTACGGCCGCAGTTGGTCTCTAATCAACAATGGCATCAACAAGGCTCAATATGCCTACGTGGTGCGGCAAGACCTCAAGGATCCCAAATTGTTGTACGCAGGGACCAACGCCGGCGTATATGTATCGTTCGACGATGGTGATCACTGGCAGTCGCTGCAACTCAACCTGCCGACTGCGCGAGTGCGTGATCTCACGCTGCACGGCGACGATCTGGTAGCTGCGACCCAGGGTCGTGCGATCTGGGTACTGGACGATGTCACCCCCTTGCGGGAAGCTGGCAGCAAACTACTGACTGCTTCTGCCTACCTGTTTTCGCCTGCAACTGCGATCCGTGTCCGTAACGACGTGAACAAGGATACCCCGCTGCCGCCGGAGATACCGGCAGGCCAGAACCCGCCGGCTGGTGCGGTGATCGATTACTGGTTGGGTGCGGCTGCGAACAGCCCGGTACAACTCGCGATCTATGACGATAAAGGCCGTTTGATCCGCGAGTATGCCAGTGATTCAGTAGCCCCCAAGCTGACAGCAGATCAGTACTTCCCCAATGGCTGGTTGTCGCCCCCCGAGCATCTTGACGCCGCCGCCGGTGCGCACCGGTTCGTGTGGGACCTGCGCTATCCGCGTCCGCACGCCTTGCAATACGATTATTCCATCGCTGCAATCTTCGCGCGTGGTACCCCGGTAGTGCCAGAGGGACCGATGGTGTTGCCGGGACATTACACGGTCAGGCTGACAGCTGGTGGAAAGACCTGGAGCAAACCACTGGTCGTGAAGGCGGATCCGCGCGAGCAGGTATCGAATGCAGTATTGGCGGAGCAGCTCGATTTTGCACTCAAGATCGGCAAGACACTGGATGAGACAGCACGCACACATGATGCCGCGGATGCCCTGCATCTCAAACTCAAGGACATGGCTCCAAGACTCGCCGACAAGCCGGATTTACTGAAACAAGTCCAGGCTCTCGATCAGCGCGTCGTCGCATTACAGGCAACTGCCAGGCAGCCTCTGAATCTGGCTGCAGTGAATGGGCATCTGGCATCCCTGGCGGCAGAAGTGAACGATGGCGACCGCGCACCTCCCGCGCAATATCGGGATGTGTACAAACTGTATGCGGGGTATGCGGACAGCGATATCTCAGCATGGGATGCCGTAGAGAAGACGGCGTTACCCACATTGAATGCTGAGTTGAAACGGCAGGGTCTGGCTCCCATCGAATAGCCGGATCTGCCTTCGAGCACAAAAACGCCCGGTATCAACCGGGCGTTTTTGTGCGGCTGCATCCAGGAGGTCGGAATAGTCAGGGTGCATTCTTGTAATACGCCTTGCGCGCATCTTCCACGTAACGCAAACAATCGAGAGCATGCCGGGATTCATCGGATAATTCTTGCTCGGGAGCGGTCACGTTGTTCGACGTGTCGCTTGCGCAACGCTTGCTGGCATGGGCCCACGGGATATTGTTCTGGAAGTCGCTGGTATTCATGAAGGCGTAAGCGCGATTCAGCCAGGCATTCAATCTGATTGAATAATTATTGAATAGGCTCACCGCCAGCATCTGGTCGTGGTTCCATATCATGACCCTCCTGTTGAAATCTGCAGTCCTGGATTCGAGAACCTGGTTCTGAGCCATCAATCTCTGATTCTCTGATCGCATATTCTTAGAGGCAACATTTATCTTTTCTATTTTATCGTTACACCGGTTTACATTTCCTGGTGTATTATCTCCATCGTCATAATCATTGCATTGTTTTTTCAGGCTATCGATGTTGCTGTTTTGTGTGGCTATATCTTTTCGATGACTGGCAGCATTTTTGTCATAGGCTGACTGTTGCACGGCAAGATCATGTTTAGTCTGATCAAGCGCCTGTTTATTCTGTTTTATTGCCTGCATATCCTGTCTGGCAGATTGATATTTCTGGCTGAGAGCGGTGCCCTCGGCAAGCAGGTTTTTGATATCCCTGCCCAGGTTATAGTTGTAAGCATGCGCATGGATGGATCCGGTCACGAGCCCGATCGTTACGATGCATCGAGTGAGGATATATTCAGTCTTCACAACAAATAACCTTTGCTATCCATGAATACCCTGGAACCTGGATACGCATGAAGTATAAATAATCAGGCGACTCAGTAGCAAAAAAATGCCCGGCATGATGCCGGGCATTTTGGGTGTTAAATAAAAGACTTCGTTCAGCCAGTGCCAGCTATCTTCTTGAGGCAGGCCAGAGCCTGGACGCTCATCTTGTTCACACCATCGATGTCCTTGGCAGGCTTCTCGACATTCGGGCAACCGGCCTTCTTGGCGTAAGGCTGCACTGCGGGTGAGAGCAGGAAGGTCCGGACTCTATCGATCCATGACTCTTCTTTAGCCAGCGCATTGCTGTATTCGTTGGAAGTCTTGGGCGCCGATGTCTTCAATTCCTCGGCTTCTTTGTTATAGGCATTTGCCCGATTATTGAAATCCGTCTGTCTTTTATTGAGTGCCCCTGGCACCTTGTTGACCTGTGCTATCAAGTCAGTAATCTGGGCGCGCTGCGCGGTACAGGCCTTGAACTCATCCGGGGTCAGCCTTTTATTCTTGTCCTGGCATTTGGCTTTGTAATCGGCGCTCTGCGCATTTACGTCATCCACCTGTTTCTGATAGGCGGCGATGTCATCCTGCAGTTTTTTCTGATCCGTCACGAGCTGTGGGCCTTCTTTGGCAAGCTCCTTGTTCTTGTTTGTCACTTCTTCCTGCGCAGCCTTGGTCGTCTTGACGTTGGCGACTATCGACTCACCCTCACTGATGAGATTGATGACGGATTCGGCGCCCCAGGCAACGGTGGCCATGCCGACAAGGCCGAGGCCGAAGAGGAGCGGGGCGATGCGGAATTTGCTGTTCATGAAGAACCTCATTTGGATGACCTGAACGGGCATTTTAGAGTGTCTGGCGGCTGCGACCAAGCATCCACCAGCCATTAGACGGTTATTTTAGGCTGTGGCGGTTCAATCGTGGCCCTACAACAGGCCAAATAACGTCCAGAGGGGGCCAATGGTTGTCCGGGGCTCGATCCCGTATCTTCACGCCGCAGGTCGTGGGGGGCGCCGGGATATACCCCGGACGGGTGGGGACACCATACTCAGGGTCAGCGCTGCTGGAGAGGGCCACGGCGGCCTGGCGTCATGGCGCTAGAGGATTGCCGCGTAATCGTCCTGGATGCGGGCCAGGTCCAGCTTGTTGAGGAAATTGGAGTAGCACATCCAGGCCGTGATGCCGTTCAAATCGGCAATCTGTGGGGGCAAGAATCTCGGCGGCGCGACGATGCCTTCTTCAACATATTGTGACAGGGTTCGCACATCTTCCAGCGTGGTCTTGCCGCAGAACAGCATCGGGATCCGATCCAGCATGCCTTTTTTGACCGCCAACCGGATGTAGTTGTAGATCATGATGAAGCCTTTGTTGTAGGACAGATCCTTGGTGAAAGGCTGCCCATCCGGCGTGCTGCCACGGAAGATACGCGAGGCGTTGACGAAGCTTTCCTGTTCTGCCAGACCTTGTTCCAGATAGAACCGGTACACATCGAGAAAATTCCCACCTTGCTCGGCGATGTGCACCGCACTGATGCGGTTGGCGAGTCGCCGCAGACGACTCGGGTAGGAGGCGAAGGTGATTACCTCCATCAGGATCGCGAGCCCTTCCTGGGTGATGGTGGAAGAGGGCGGCCCCTTGGACAGGAATGTACACACCGGCTGGCTGCTGCCGTTGAGTGTGGTACCGAGATGCACCCAACCTTCGTGTACTTCCAGTACCCGCAGATCGCGTTCGTTGAATTTCGCATCGGAACGCAGCTTGATGTAGTCGGCCCCGGCGGCAGCATCGGCAAGGATGCCGTCCGATAACAATACTCTTACCGTACCTTCGGATTCACGGAATGACTGGTTGAGACGCTTCTGCAATATCTGGACCGCTTGTTCGCCACTGATATCTTTGGGTTGCGGCTTGAGCAGTTCACTCTGGTCGATATTGGCGATCGCATCGCTCAACAATTTACCGAGATCGGCCAGCGTCGGTCCACCTTCATGAAACGCATCACTGGCGGAACCGTAGAGTTCCTGGGAGATGCTGGAGAATTCGGCTGTGCCGCGTGCTTCCAGCATCCGCACCACCTGGGTGTATTCCCGGCACATGCGTCGCATCATCAGGCCAAGTGGATTGAACTGTCCCAGCAAACGAGTGATGTCACGTTCGATATCATGGAATTCCTGGCGTTTGCCGGCAGCATCGAATCCGAGCGGACGCGTGTCGTAATATGCCCGATCGATCCTGGGCAGGTTCTTGCAGCCGCCCTGAAAGAAGGTTTCCTGGATGGAGGCATCCCATTTGATATGGTCCAGGATGCGGATGGGTTTCTGGGCGACGACGATACGGTCCGAGAGTTCGCGCAGGGTCTGTTTGTAGTTGTCGGTGTTTTCTGCGCTGCTCATGGAGTATCCGTTCCCGAAGTGGTGTCCTAGCCTACTCGTGAGCCGTCTGCCGCGCCAGATGGCTGGAAAGCAAAAGGCCGTTCATCCTTGCGGGTGAACGGCCTTGTCTGTTCCTGTCAGCCGGGAACGCTGACGCTCTGGTGGCTTCAGTTGACGACACGTGCCAGTTTGCGGATCTCCTGCATCGCCACCGACAGGCTCGGGAAATCCGAGATGCCGGCAGTCTTCATGTCGTTAAGTACCCGCTGGGCATGCTGGATGCGGGAGCTGCGTTCACTGAACCAGGTATCCAGTTGCCCCATGGCAGATCGAGCATCTTTGGCTTTAGCGAGTGCCTGGGATGTGAGCGCCCGCTGCTGACTGTACAGGTCGTCCCGCAAGGTACCGCGGGCGACGGCTTGCCAGTGGCCTTCGACACTGAGGCCCTCGATCTGCTTGCGCAACCATTCGAGTTCCAGTTCCCGGCCGATATGAAAATATACGCGCCCCACCACTTCGATGGGCAGTTTGCGCTCGGCGGCGACATCCACCAAGTCGAAGGCAGTAAACAACAATGGCTGGCAGGCGATACGGCGCGCGAGTGATTCCGGTACCCCGACATCCATGTATTGTTCGACCGTACGATGATAGGTCTCCACCTGAGTCTCACTCAGGATGCCTTCCACGTGTTCACGCAACGTCTCGATCCCGGGCCGGTACACCGGCACGGTGGCAGCGATATCCAGGCGGCCGTGCATGTGATCGAGCAGCCAGCGGGTGGCGTGCTTGAGCAGACCGGATGTCTGTGTCGCCATCGATAACTGCACGTTGGCAGGGACCTTGTTATCCAAAGCTTCGATGGCTGCCCAGATGCTGATCGTGTCGTAGCTCTCACGAGCGATGGTGTAAGCCCGTGCCACTGAGGACACACCCACGCCAGCTTCTTCCTGCATGCGCTGCGTGAAAGTCGAACCCATGCGGTTGACGATGCTGTTGGTGATCGCGGTGCAGATGATCTCGCGCCGCAGCCGGTGCTTGGGCATCAATTCCTGGTAGCGTTTGCGCAGCGCAGTCGGGAAATAGCTCTCCAGTTCATTGGCGAGATAGGGGTCCTCGGCCACATCCCCGGCCAGCAACGCGTTGTAGATGGATATCTTGCTGTAGGCGAGCAACACGGCAAGTTCCGGACGGGTAAGACCGCGACCCGCGGCCTTCCGGTCCTTGAGTTCCTCATTGCTGGGCAGGAACTCGATGCCACGATTCAAAAGTCCCGTCTGTTCCAGCGCCCGCATCAGATAACCATGCTCGTTGATGCGCGCAGGAGCCTGCGATTCTGCGATCGACAGGGCCTGTGCCTGCATGTAGTTGTCGCGCAGTACCAGTTCGCCAACCTCGTCGGTCATCTCGGCGAGCAGCTTGTTGCGCTGGGTTTCGGTGAAACGCTTTTCACTGGCAACGACGTTAAGCAGGATCTTGATGTTGACTTCGTGATCCGAACAATCGACGCCAGCGGAGTTGTCGATGAAGTCGGTATTGAGACGACCATCATGCAGGGCGTACTCGACTCGTCCCAGTTGCGTGCAACCGAGGTTGCCGCCTTCGCCCACTACTTTGCAGCGCAGATCACGGCCGTTGACCCGGATGCCATCGTTATTGCGGTCGCCGACTTCGTTGTTGCTTTCCCGGCTGGATTTCACGTAGGTACCGATACCGCCGTTCCACAACAGATCCACCGGCGCCTTGAGGATCGCACGCATCAGATCCTGAGGCGTGAGTTGGTGCGCTTCGATACCGAGTACGGCGCGCATCTCCGGCGATATCTTGATGAGTTTTGCGGAGCGCGGGAACACGCCGCCGCCTGCCGAGATGAGTTCCCGGTCGTAATCATCCCAACTGGAACGTGGCAGGTTGAACAGCCGCTCACGCTCCCGGAAACTGTGTTCCGCATCCGGAGTGGGGTCCAGGAAGATGTGGCGGTGATCGAACGCAGCGATCAGGCGGATATGCCGTGATAACAGCATGCCGTTGCCGAATACATCGCCGGACATGTCACCGACGCCGACCACGGTAAAGTCGGTGCTCTGGGTATCGATGCCCATCTCGCGGAAATGACGTTTGACCGATTCCCAACCACCCTTGGCAGTGATCCCCATCTTTTTGTGGTCGTAACCGGCGGAGCCGCCGGAAGCGAACGCATCATCCAGCCAGAACCTGTATTCACGGGAGACGCCGTTCGCGATATCGGAGAACGTGGCAGTGCCCTTGTCGGCAGCGACTACCAGATACGGATCGTCGCCGTCATGGCGCATCACTTTCGGTGGCGGGGCGATCTTGCCGTCCACGATGTTATCGGTGATATCGAGCAGGCCGCGCATGAAAGTCTGATAACAGGCGATGCCTTCCTTGAGCAGATCTTCCCGGTTGCCGCTGCGTGGCGGTCGCTTCACATAGAAACCACCTTTGGAACCGACCG
Source organism: Gammaproteobacteria bacterium (assembly GCA_035690065.1). Lineage (GTDB taxonomy): Bacteria > Pseudomonadota > Gammaproteobacteria > Natronospirales > REEB76 > DASSKW01. The sequence continues at coordinate 16,710 of DASSKW010000028.1, read as the reverse complement.
GGACGATCACGGTGTTCTTGACCTGTTGAGCTTTCATCAGGCCCAGTACCTCGGTGCGGAAATCCTCACGCCGGTCCGACCAGCGGATACCGCCGCGGGCGACCTTGCCGCCACGAAGGTGCACACCCTCGACCCGGGGTGAATAGACCCAGATTTCGTATACAGGTTTCGGCAGCGGCAGATCCGGCAACTGCGACGGATCGAACTTGAACGACAGATAGGTCTTGGGCTCGTTATGTTCGGTGGTCTGGAAGTAGTTGGTGCGCAGCGTGGCGCGCACCACATTGATAAAGCCGCGCAGGATACGATCCTCGTCCAGGCTCGAGACCGATTCCAGTGCCTTGTCGATCTCGGTGATGTAGCGTTGCGTCAGCACATCGCGGTCGCGTGCTGCAGACGGGTCGAGACGAGCCTCGAACAGTTTGACGATCAGCTTGGCGATCTGCGGATTGGCATAGATAGCCCGCTCCATGTAGGCCTGACTGAAGTTCAGGCTGGTCTGCAGCAGGTATTTGCAATAGGCACGCAACAGTGTCGTCTGACGCCAATTGAGTCCGGCCGACAGTACCAGCCGGTTGAAACCGTCGTTTTCGGCTTCGCCGCGCCAGACCCGGACGAACTGCTCCTGGAACAGATCCTTGAGGGCTTCCACATCCAGCTCGCCCTGATGGACCAGTTCAAAGTCCTGTACCCAGATGATGGAGTCGTCGCGCAGCTCCAATTCATACGGACGTTCGCTGATAACGCGCACCCCCATGTTCTCCAGCATCGGCAGTGCGTCAGAGATCGGTATCGGTTGTTCCCGGTGAAAAGTCTTGAAACGCAGATAACCGGACGGTGCGCTGGTGGGCCGGTACAGGCTCATGCGCAGGCTGGTCTCGCCGGTCAGCGTGTCGATCTGTTCGATATCGAAGGCGGCGGTCCTGGCCTTGATGTCTTCCTGGTAGGCAGCCGGGAAATGATTGGCATAACGGCCAAACAGACTGAGTCCGCGTTCTTCGCCGCAGTGTTCGACCAGTGCTTCGCGCAATTCATCCTGCCAGGACCTTACTGCCAGGGCGATCTCCTGTTCCAGGGCCGCGCGATCGTATTTGGGTAATTTCCAGGGGGCGGTACGCACGATGATGTGCAGGCGTGCGAGTGCCGACTCAGACAGGGTCACGTTGTGTTCGACGCTCTTGCCATTGAGTGCGCGGTACAAGAGATTCTCGATCCGGCTGCGTACCTGGCTGTTGTAACGGTCGCGTGGCAGATACACCAGGCAGGAGAAGAAACGGCCAAAACCGTCACGGCGGATGAACAGTTTGACGCGCTGCCGTTCCTGCAGGTGTACCACATCCATGGCAGTCTCGAACAATTCGTCGGTAGTGCTCTGCATCAGCTCGTCGCGCGGGAATGTCTCGAGGATATGCAGCAGAGCCTTGAGGTCGTGGCTCTTTGCCGGCAGTTCGGAGCGGCGCAATACTTCGGCGACCTTCTTGCGTGTCACCGGGATGTCGCGCGGGCTGCGGCTGTAGGCGGTGGAAGTGAACAGACCCAGGAAGCGCCATTCGCCGTTGACGTTGCCTTTGGCATCGAAGCGTTTGATACCGACGTAATCCAGATAACCCGGACGATGCACCGTGGCCATCGAGTTGGCCTTGGTGATGATCATGAACTCATGGGCATGGGCGCGTTTGCGTACATCCTTGGGCAGCACCAGATGACTCGAAACCGCATCGTCCTTGGCATTGCGCAGGATGCCGATGCCCGATTTCGGTACTACTTTCAGGACGTCTTCGCCGTTTTCCTCGACCAACTGGTATTCACGGAAACCGAGGAAGGTGAAATGATTCTCCAGCATCCACTTCAGGAACAACTGGCCTTCATCCACTTCCTCGTCGCTGAGTATGCCGCGATAGGCATCTACTGCCTTGCAGACATCGCTCACCTTGTCACGCATCACCTGCCAGTCGGAGACGGTGGCGTGGACATCGCGCATCGCGGATTGCAGTTCGGCTTCGAGCTGCTTGAGGTTGGCTGCATCGCTCTGGTGATCGACTTCGATATGGATCCAGGATTCAGCGAGCGCATCGTCACTCTCGTCGAGTTTGGTGACGACACCGCGGGTATCGCGTTTGAGACGCAGGATGGGATGGATGGTGAGATGGACACCGATGCCGTTGCGAGTCAGCGCCATGATCGTGGAATCGACCAGGAACGGCATGTCGTCGTTGACCATCTCGATGATGGTGTGCGGACTCTTCCAGCCATTCTTCTTCGCATCCGGATTGAACACCCGCACGCGGCTTTCATGCGCGGCACGCTTGGCTCCGAAGGTCCAATGACCGAGTGCCGCGCCGCACAGGTCTTCGACGCTGTGCTGCAGCAAGTCTTCCTCGGCGATGTCGTCGTAATACTGCTGGATGAATGCCGCGAGGGCCGGGTCTTGGGAATGTTTCTTGGCGAGGGCGATGACGGAATCGAGATGTTTGTTCTTGGAATTGGACTTGCGTTGCGGCATGGCGGCGTTGGCCTTGCGAGAAATGATGGGTTTATTGGCGTATTTTAGCGCTATTTGACACGGTTCTGCTGCATGGGAATGCGATTGATGTCGCAATTTGGGTGCCGATGCGAGGGCAGGTTACGAAACGAAACCGGCGACCCGAAGGCCGCCGGATTGATACCGCAACAGATTACCGGTCTTCAGTGAGCTTTCCCCAGGTCCTTGATGACGGCTGCCAGCCAGCGGCAGGCTTCGCCACCGGTGATGCAGCGGTGATCGAAGGTGATCGAGAGCGGGATCCGCTTGTGGACCTCGATGCCACCCATGACCGGCACCACATCATGACGCAGACCGCCGGTACCGAGGATTGCGACTTGCGGAGGGACTACCACCGGCGTGGCATAACGGCCGGCCATCATGCCGAAATTGGACAGGGTGAGGGTCGGATTCTTCATGTCGGCCGGTGCCACGCTACGGTTGCGGGTGGCTTCCTTGATGCGGTTCAGTTCGCCACGCAACTGCTGGGCATCCTTGCGGCCTACGTCACGCAACACCGGGACGATCAACCCATCCGGGGTATCCACTGCCATGGCCAGATCGATGTGCTGGTGCAGGGTGCGTTCCATTTTCTCGCCGTCGTACCAGGCATTCAGCACCGGTTCCGTCCGGCAACCGGCCACGATCGCGCGGATGATACGCACCGTGATGTCCTGTCCTGGCATCCAGCCGTGGATATCGGCATCGTCGAACAGGGTGCAAGCGGCGACCTGCGAACGTGACTGCGACATGCTCTGATGCATGGCCCGGCGCGGGCCGCGCAAGGGCTCGGCGACACCGAATTTGACGTCGGTGCGTGCTTTCGGCAGGTCCCACTTTGCGGCAGGTGCGGAGGCAGCAGGTGCCGCACCGCCGCCTTCGGCGGCACGCCGGACGTCGTCGGCACTGACAGTGTCGTTCTTGCCGGTCGCATCACAGTCTGCGAGGTCCACACCGAGTTGCCTGGCCAGCATGCGGACTGAAGGCAGCGCCTTGACGCGTGTCGGGCCTTTTTTCTGCTTCTTGCGGATGATGGCGGTTTCCCGCACTTCTTCGTTGCTGGTCGGCATATTGCCGACCACGGTGCCGCTGTCTTCGGCGATCGGCTCGTGCTTCACCGCAGCCGGTTTCGCAGCCGCGGCTGGCTTGCTGGCCGCCGCCGCGCCGCCCTCGATATCGAAGTCCACCAGCGCCGAATGCGTCGGGATGATGTCGCCTTCCTTGCCGTAAAGCTTCGCGATCTTGCCGGCCCAGGGTGAGGGGACGTCGACCACGGCTTTGGCGGTCTCCACCGAGACCAGTGCCTGATCCACCTTGACGGTGTCGCCTTGTTTCACATGCCAAGTGACGATCTCGGCTTCCTGCAAGCCTTCGCCCAGATCGGGAAGATTGAAAGTTCTCATTGCACAAACCTCATTGACCAGTATCTGAGGGGCTTATCCCCCTCACCCAGCCTCTCCCGCCAAGGGAGAGGGGACACGGAAGCGCCGCTTGCTGACGGCGCACACGATTTTCAATCCTCCAGAACCTTGCGGATGCCCTTGATCACTCGATCCACACTCGGCATGTAATCGTGTTCGAGTTTGAACAGCGGCATCGGGATATCGTAACCGGTGACGCGTTCGATCGGTGCTTTCAGTGAATAGATGCCACGTTCGGCGACGGTCGCCGCAACTTCCGCGCCGACACCGCAGTTCTTCGGCGCTTCGTGGATGATGACCAGCCGACCGGTCTTCTCCACCGATTCGAGGATGGTCTCGAAATCGATCGGGCTCACCGTGGCGAGGTCGATGACTTCGCATCCGATGCCTTCTTCGGCGAGTTTGGCCGCAGCCTGCAAGGTCTCGTGGATCATCGCACCCCACGAGACCAGGGTCACGTCATCGCCTTCCCGCAACACGAAGCAGGTGTCGAGCGGCAGCGCTTCGCCGTTGTCTTCCACGTCCTGTTTGTTCAAACGATACAGACGCGTCGGTTCCAGGAACACCACCGGATCCGGGTCGCGGATCGCGGCGAGTAACAGACCGTAGGCCCGCGTCGGTGACGACGGCATCACGGTGCGGATGCCGGGCATGTGCGCGAACATCGCTTCGTTACTTTCGGAATGGTGTTCCGGCGCATGGATGCCGCCACCGGACGGCGCACGCAGCACCATCGGCACGTGCAGACGGCCGCGGGTGCGGGTACGCAGCCGGCCGGCGTGGTTGATCATCTGATCCACAGTCGGATAGATGAAGCCGGAGAACTGGATCTCCGCCACCGGCTTCATGCCTTGTGCAGCCATGCCGATGGAAACCCCCGCGATCAACGCTTCTGCGAGCGGAGTATCCATCACGCGCTCCTTGCCGAAGCGCTGCTGCAGACCGGCGGTGGCGCGGAACACGCCGCCGTTGATGCCGACATCTTCGCCCAGCACCACGACGGACGGATCGTTTTCGAGTTCGTGTGCCATCGCCATGGTGATGGCTTCGACCATCGTGACCTTAGCCATGGTGCTGACCCTCCTCGACGGCCGCATCGCGTTGCGCGACGAGGCTCTCCGGAAGATTGGCGAACATGTCATTGAACATGGATTCGATCGGCGGTTTGCCGGCGTCCTTGTAAAGTTTGATCTCGGCATCCATGCGTTCGGCACATTCGGCCAGCAACTTGTCTTCTTTCTTTTGATCCCAGGCACCGATATCCATCAGGTATTTGCGGATACGGATCAGCGGTTCTTTCTTCTTGGCGTCCTCGACTTCATCCTTGCCGCGGTAGCGGGAGGCGTCGTCAGCGGTGGTGTGGTCGCTGATGCGATAGGTCAGGGCTTCGACCAGGGTCGGGCCTTTGCCGCTGCGGGCTTTCTTGAGTGCGTAATCCATCACTTCGCGCACTGCGATGATGTCGTTGCCATCCACCTGGATGCCTTCCATGCCGCCGGCGATGGCTTTCTGCGCCAGTGTCTCGCAGGCGGTCTGCGCCGACAGCGGCACCGAGATCGCCCACTTGTTATTTGAGACCACGTACACGGCCGGCAATTGCCAGGCCCCCGCGCAGTTCAGGGATTCGTAGAAATCGCCCTGCGAGGTACCGCCGTCGCCGATCACCGTCACCGCCGCGCGCTTCTCGCCGCGCAGCTTGAATGCCGTCGCCGCGCCGGTGGCATGGTGGTACTGGGTCGCGATCGGCACGCACCAGGCAAAATCATGTTTGGGTCCGGAGAAATTGTTACCGCGTTCGTCGCCGCCCCAGAACAACAGGACTTCGTGCGGCTGCACGCCGCGCCAGAACTGGGTGCCATATTCGCGGTACATCGGGAAGAACGCGTCGCCTTCCTGCATCGCGGCGCCGATGCCGACATGGGTGGCTTCGTGGCCGAGGCAGGAAGCATAGGTGCCGAGCTGGCCGGTGCGCTGCAACGCGATGGCCTTGGTATCGAATACCCGTACGAACGACATCATGCGATACATCTTCAGGAGTTCGTCCGGATCCTCGGCGAACTTGGGCAGTTTCTTCTGGGTCAGTTTGGCTTCGGGATCAAGGAATTGCTGGTACTTGATCTCGAACGTGGCGGCAGTCTTCAAAATGCGTCCTCCTCGCGTTCGGCTTCCACGGGCACGGGCAGAGCCGGTGCGGCAGGGCGGCCTCGATCTGGGTCGTAACTGCTGGAAATGGCCGCCAGGGGCGGGCTCGCCATTATACATGAGGCCCCGGAGTGGGCAGCCTGCCCGGCAGCGAAGGCCCTGTCGGCTACAATGGCCCATCACTCATCTTGATTCCGGGACTGGACATGACAGCGAACAAGCGCGATCTGGAGCAGGGCATCCATACCGATCTCAAGGACCGGCTGACCTATGCCGGCTACCTCGGCCTGGATCAGCTGCTCACGGCCCAGCATCCGCTCAGCAATCCGCCGCACCACGACGAGATGCTGTTCATCATCCAGCACCAGACCTCGGAATTGTGGATCAAACTGGTGCTACACGAACTCAGTGCCGCGATCGGGCATGTGCAACGCGGCGAGTTGGAACCGTGTTTCAAGATCCTGTCGCGGGTGAAACAGATCCAGATGCAGTTGTTCAACCAGTGGGCGGTGCTGGAGACCCTGACCCCGACCGAATACGCGGAATTTCGCGGCGTCTTGGGTACCGCCTCAGGGTTCCAGTCGCCCCAGTACCGGGCCATGGAATTCATGCTTGGCAACAAAGCCCCGGAACTGGTCGCGGTGTTCCGTCATGACCCGGTCGCACATGCAACCTTGAACGATTTACTGCACAGGCCGAGCCTGTATGACGAATTCCTGCGCTATCTGGCCCGCCGGGGTCTGCCGGTACCCAAGGAACGGGTAGAGCGAGACTGGTCCGAGCCCTACGAGCGCCATCCGGGCGTCACCGCGGTGTTCAAGTCCATCTACGAAGGGACTCGCGAATGGTGGGACGCCTACGAGATGTGCGAGAAGCTGGTGGATGTCGAGGAATATTTCCAGCTCTGGCGCTTCCGGCACATGAAGACCGTGGAACGCATCATCGGCCACAAGAAAGGTACCGGTGGTTCTTCGGGTGTGGGATTCCTGCGCAAGGCACTGGATCTGACCTTCTTCCCCGAACTCATCGATGTGCGTACCGAGATCGGTAATCAAGCGTAGTCGCGTGCATCCAGCACGTTGAAACTCACCGTCATTTCATCAAGGGGTAGCGCATGCATACGCTCGACGCTGAAGACCGCGACCCGGGTTTTGCCAGCCGCTGGGGACATCCGTCACCGTTGTGGATGTTGCTGGGCGTCACTGTCTGGTTCAACTTCGCGTTCTACGGCTTCCGCGCCTTTCTGGCACCCTATATCGCACAGAATTTCTACGCCGATCTTGGCAACGCAGCAGCGCAACAGCGAGCCGATCTGCTGACCAGCGGCTTTTTGGCATTGCTGTACGCGACGCCGATTGTTGGTGGATATGTGGCCGACAAGATCCTCGGCGAAGCCCGCGCATTGGCCATCTCGCTGTGGATGGGCGTGCTGTCGCTGGTCCTCATGTCATTGCCAACCCTGGCCGGTTTTGAAATCGGCATGGCGTTGTTTGCATTGTCCCTGGGACTGAGCATTCCACTGACGGTGTTGATCGGACGCAATTACGCCAGCAAGGATACACGTCGCGAAGGCGGTTACACGCTGTACTATCTGGCCATCAATTTTGGTGCTTTTATCGCACCGTTTGTGTGCGCGGACTTTGTCGGTACCCGCTTTGGTTATCGTTGGGGATTTATCGCGGCGGCTGCCGGGATGGCGTTTGCGGCGATCCTGTTCCAGTTGCGACACCACATCCTGAAGCCGGCCCTGCCGCGCGGCGAACATCTGCACGGGCCGATGGCAACGGTATGGGTGCTGGTGGCGATCGTCGTATTGCTGTATCCGACCGCATTACTGCTGGCTTACCCTGCGATATTGGGTTGGGTGATGTACACGCTGATGGGTTTGCTGATGCTGTATTTCGTGGCGAGCTGCGTACGCCGGCGCGACCGCGTGCAGACCCAGCGGTATATCGCGCTGCTGTTGTTATTCATCGCCCTGGTGGTGTTCTGGGCATTCAGTCTGCAAGGCGTCACCTCGCTCAATTTCTTTGCGCGCGATTACGTCAACGCACCGTTCCATTACACCCTGTTCCAGTCTGCCAACCCGCTCTTTATCCTGATCTTTGCGCCACTGCTGGCGATACTGTGGCCGTGGCTGGAGCGGCGGGGAAAGGATCCGTCCTCACCGCGCAAGTTCGGCATCGGTCTGTTGCTGGTGGCCCTGAGCTACGGCCTGATGGCGTGGGCTATTCACCATGCGGGTGGTCCGGGCGAGAAAGTCGGCTGGCTGATGCTGGCGGGGTGCTATCTACTGCAAACCGTGGGCGAGCTGGCGCTGTCGCCGATCGGCTATTCCCTGATCGGGCAGTTGGCGGCGCCGGAAGAAGCCTCGCTGGCGATGGGCGGCTGGTTTTTCGGCGTCGCGCTGGCCTATCAGCTGGCGGGCTGGATCGCGATCCAGACCACGCCGGCGACCGTGGGCAATGCCCTGAGCGGTATTGCCGACTACGCACACGTGTATGGGCTCTTGTTCTGGTCGGGCCTGGCGGTGGCAGCGGTATTCCTGCTGGCAGCGCCCTGGATCCGGCGGCTCATGCACGGCGTGCATTGAGGCATCCGCTATTTAGGCTGTGCTGGGGCTGGGCAGTATAATGACCGTTTGAGAATCAACGCGATGCAGCAGGAGGAGAGGACATGAATGCCCAGCCCAATATCGGCATGAAACCGGTGCAGTTCGAGAACCCGATGGGGGTGGACGGCTTCGAATTCGTGGAATTCGCGGCCCCGGATGCGAGGCTCCTGCATGACTTGTTCCCGCGCCTGGGCTTCACCCCGGTCGCCAGGCACAAGCAACGCAAGATCACGCTGTATCGTCAGGGTGACTGCAATTTTCTCGTCAACGAGGAAGCGAATTCCTTCGCTGCTGCATTCGCTGCCAAGCATGGCCCCTGCGCCTGTGGGTTTGCCATCCGTTTCAGCAAGCCCGCTACGCATGTGCGCGAACAGGCGCTCAAGAAAGGCGGCGAAGCAATCAACGAGCTGGAGTCCACCAAGGCGGTCAATACGCCGGTGATCAAAGGCATCGGCGGCAGCATGCTGTATCTGATTGATCACTATGGCGACAAGGGTTCGGTTTACGACGCCGAATTCGAGTACCTGCCGGGCGTGGACAAGCATCCGAAAGGTTTCGGTCTGACCTTCGTCGATCACCTGACCCACAATCTCTATTTCGGCAACATGGAAAAGTTCGCCAAGTTCTATGCGGACCTGTTCAACTTCCGCGAGATCCGTTACTTCGACATCAAGGGCGCCAAGACCGGCCTGATCTCGAAAGCCATGACGGCACCGGACGGCATGGTGCGCATCCCGCTCAACGAATCGAACGACCCGAAGAGCCAGATCAACGAGTACCTGGACGAGTACAAGGGTGAAGGCATCCAGCACATCGCGCTGTTCACCGACGACATCTATGCATCCGTGGAAGCCATGCGCGGTAAGCATGTCGAATTCCTGGACACCCCGGACGCCTATTTCGAGATGGTCGATGAGCGTATCCCGAATCACGGCGAAGACGTGCCGCGGCTGACGAAGAACAAGATCCTGATCGACGCCGATCGCGAGACCAGGAAGCAATTGTTGCTGCAGATATTCACCCAGAACTGCATCGGGCCGGTGTTCTTCGAGATCATCCAGCGCAAGGGCAACCAGGGTTTCGGCGAAGGCAATTTCCAGGCGCTGTTTGAATCCATCGAGCGGGATCAGATGAAGCGCGGAGTGTTGTGACGGCGAATTAAAAAAGCCCCGTTCGCCCTGAGCGTAACCGCGCAGCGGTGAGGTCGAAGGGTGAAGGATAGACCAAGGATGGCTTTTAGTTTGTACATTCTTGAGTGCGCGGACGGGACGATTTATATCGGTCATACGGATGATTTGGACCGGCGTATGCAGCAACATGACGACGGTAAGGCGAGCTCCTACACGGCGAGCCGTCACCCACTGAAATTGCTGCATGTGGAAGAGTTTGAAACGCGCGAGGAAACGCTGACTATGGAAAGAAAGCTGAAAGGTTGGAATCGCGCCAAGAAATTCGCCTATATGGCTGGAGATTGGGCTGCTGTAAGCAGGCTTGCGAAAGGCAAACACAAGCATGAGCGTTAGTTTTACGGCGCTTCGACTTCGTCCTCCGGACTACGCTCAGCGCGAACGGAATGGAGGTTGGATGCCAACCACTCTCGTAACGGGAGATGGTGGAGTGAGAAGATTATCAGCTAGTCCGTTCGTCCTGAGCGTAGCCGCGTAGCGGCGAAGTCGAAAGGGAACGACGAGACTTGCCACCTTCCCGGAGGGAGAGGGGAGTAAAGACTGGGACCTCTCTTAAAATGAGAGAAGGCATTAAAGAATCAGGTAGAGATTTTCAGAGGCGTTGAACATGAGTCAAAAACTGAGCGCCATCGAACCCAAGTCAGCAGCGGTGCCGGCCGACACTTATCAGTACCAATCCGGTTTCGGTAACGAATTTGCGACCGAGGCGCTCCCCGGTGTGTTGCCGGCCGGCCAGAACTCACCGCAGAAAGTTCCGTATGGGTTATACGCCGAACAGCTGTCCGGCACCGCGTTCACTGCACCGCGTCACAGCAATCGGCGCAGTTGGCTATACCGCATCCGTCCGGCAGCGATGCACAAGCCGTTCAAGGCGATGCCGGAAGGCCGGTTTCATAATCGCTTCGATGAAATACCGGCAAGCCCCAATCAGTTGCGTTGGAGCCCGTTCGAGGCACCGGCCAAGCCGACTGATTTCATCGATGGTCTGATGACCCTGGCCGGCAACGGCAGTGCTGCATCGCAAAGCGGCATCGGCATCCATATCTATGCCGCCAACCGCTCGATGCAGAACCGGTTCTTCTACGATGCCGATGGCGAGCTGCTGATCGTGCCGCAACAGGGCCGTTTGCGGATCGCCACGGAACTCGGTGTGTTGCAGGTGAGTCCGCTTGAAATTGCGGCGATCCCGCGCGGTGTCCGCTTTCGTGTGGAATTGCTGGATGAGACCGCGCGCGGATATGTGGCGGAGAATTTCGGTGCGCTGTTGCGTTTGCCGGAACTCGGCCCGATCGGTTCCAACTCGCTCGCCAATGCGCGGGATTTTCTGTATCCGGTTGCGGCGTATGAAGATGTCGAGGGCAAGTTAGAGTTGATCGGAAAATTCCAGGGCCGCTTGTGGTCCGCCGGGATCGATCATTCGCCGCTCGACGTGGTCGGCTGGCACGGCAACTACGCACCGTACAAATATGATCTCACCCGTTTCAACACCATCGGTTCCATCAGTTTCGATCATCCCGATCCGTCCATCTTCACGGTGATGACCTCGCAGAGCGACACCCCCGGCACTGCCAACATGGATCTCGCAATCTTTCCGCCGCGCTGGCTGGTGGCGGAGAACACCTTCCGTCCGCCCTGGTTCCACCGCAACGTCGCATCCGAATTCATGGGCCTGATCACGGGCGTGTACGACGCGAAAGAAGGCGGCAAGAGCGGCGGCTTCGTGCCCGGCGGCGCCTCATTGCACAACTGCATGAGCGGGCACGGCCCCGATGCGGCCAGTTACGAAAAAGCGGTGGCGACCGACACCGCCAAACCGCAACATGTCACCGAGACCATGGCCTTCATGTTCGAGACCCGCGCCGTGATCCGGCCGGTCAAGCAGGCGCTGGAAGCGAAGGAACTGCAAAGTGACTATTACGAATGCTGGCAGGGGATAAAGAAGCACTTTGATCCTAAAAAGCGCTGACAAATCATTGAATACCCGGAGTTTTGAATGAAACTTGCTTCGTTGAAGAGTGGCCGTGACGGCAGGTTGATTGTCGTTGATAAAAACCTTCGGAGCGCTGTCAAAGTGCCGGAGATCGCCGCGACGTTGCAGCAGGCGCTGGAAAACTGGGCCACAGTGGGGCCCAAGTTGCGCGCGGTATCCGAAGCGCTCGAAGCCGGCAAGGTTGAGGGTGCGTTCAATCTGGATCCCTCGCAGTTCGCAGCGGTGTTGCCGCGCGCGCCACAATTTGTGGACGGCAGCGCGTATCTCGCCCACGTCGAACGGGTACGCAAGGCGCGCGGCGCCGAGATGCCACCGAGTTTCCTCGACGATCCGCTCATGTATCAGGCGGTCAGTGATGGCTTCCTGTCGCCCACCGAGCCGGTCCGGATGGCCAGCGAAGACTATGGCATCGATTTCGAGTCTGAAGTCGGCGTGGTGGTGGACGATGTGCCGATGGGCGTGACGCCGGAAGCGGCGGCCAAGCACATCAGGCTGATCCTGCTCATCAATGATGTGTCGCTGCGCAATCTGATCCCAGCGGAACTCGGCAAGGGCTTCGGCTTCCTGCAGAGCAAGCCGCGTTCGGCATTGTCGCCAGTGGCGGTGACGCCGGATGAATTGGGCGATGCGTGGAAAGATGGCAAGGTACACCTGCCGCTGATCACACATCTGAACGGGAAGCTGTTCGGCGAACCGAATGCAGGTGTGGACATGCAGTTCAATTTCCCGCGGCTGGTCGCGCATGCGGCCAAGACCCGGCCGTTGTCCGCAGGCACCCTCATCGGTTCCGGCACCATCGCGAATCAGGATGAATCGAAAGGTTCATCCTGTCTGGCCGAGAAGCGGGTGCTGGAGATCATCAGGGAAGGCAAGGCCAGGACGCCGTTCATGCAATTCGGCGACAAGGTGCGAATTGAAATGTTGGACCAGGGCGGCGCTTCGATATTTGGTGCGATTGAGCAAGTGGTCGAGAAATATTGATGATGCAGGTTGGGGTGAGTCTTCGGACCCCAACAGTAGCCCCAGGTCCGTGTTGGGTATCACTGTGTTCAGTCCAACCTGCAAAAAGACCATAAGGAATATATGGAGTTTTATACTTACTTCCGTTCCTCAGCCGCCTATCGGGTACGCATCGCACTCAATCTGAAAGGACTGCAGGCGGATTACCGTTACGTGCATCTGGTGAAGGACGGCGGTCAGCACCATAAGCCGGAATACCTGAAGCTGAATCCGCAGGGACTGGTACCAGCATTAGTCGATGACGGACAGGTGCTGACCCAATCCCTCGCCATCATCGAATATCTCGATGAGACACATCCCGAACCATCGCTATTGCCGAAGGATGCCGCCGGGCGCGCGCGGGTACGCGCACTGGCCCAGATCGTGGCCTGTGAAATTCATCCGGTCAACAATCTGCGAATTCTCAAGTATCTGGAAAAGGAATTCGGCGTGGATGAGAACGGCCGCAGGAAATGGTATCGGCACTGGGTCATAGAAGGCTTTACGGCGCTGGAGAAATCGCTGGCTGCCAATCCTTCAACCGGCAGGTTCTGTCACGGCGATCAGCCGACACTGGCCGATCTATGCCTGGTGCCCCAGGTTTTTAACGCCAGGCGCTTCGAGGTGGATATGGAATCGTTCCCTACCATCAAACGCATTGATGATGAGTGCCTGAAACTGGAGGCGTTCTCGATGGCTGCTCCCGAACGACAACCCGATGCGCAGTAATTGACGCGAAACGGGTATTAGCCCGGCCAAGACCCGGATCGGGGTGTGCGACTACTGGCCGAGATTGGGATTTGCAGGTCATTGCCTGCTACCGAGGCCTGGATTAGAATCTGCTCATGGGGCCTCTGGAACGGACGGCGCTTGCGGACCCTCAGATTATAGGGACATTTGACTGAATTAATTCAATCGGGGATTTCACCATGACAGTATTCAAACGCCGTTCTGCACGCACGGTCGTGTTCGCTTGTTTGTGCCTCGTGTTCACTGGAGCCTGTATGACCGCGCATGCTGCCAGCAGCTGGCAATCGGTACGCAGTTCGGTCGCAATCCGCGGTATGGCGACGAACGGCACATTGCATGTCGCCGCCGGATCCAATGGCATCTGGACGAGCAATGACCTGCAATCCTGGCAGCGTGCCAGCCTTCCATCCGAAGCCTCGGTGTATTACAACGATGTCATCTGGGATGGTTCCCAATTTATTGCGGTCGGTGACGGCGTCATTACAAGTGTTGACGGCAAGACCTGGATCGTTCGGTATGCGCCGGACCCCGATAATGAGTGGTCCGCGGTTACCTATGGTAAAGGGATCTATCTCGTGGTAGGTGATGCTGGTTCGAGCGTGCTTCGCAGTACCAATGGACATTCATGGACGCCGGTATCGTCGGGTCTGGCCGCTCCTAATAGCACATCTGGCTCCTCGCTTACCGGTGTTGCCTCAGATGGCAGTCAATTCGTCGCAATAGGCTACAATTACACTGTAGCTGCGGACGGAACGGAAAACCAATCCACGGGCATAATTATCACCTCCCCGGATGGAACGACTTGGACGCCCCAGTCTGTGCCTCCATCGGATTCCACGTTAGTTTTCATAGGGTGGGGTAACAACGCTGCTTGGGGAAATGGCACCTGGGTGGTTGGCGGCGGCGGGGCTGTTTATACCAGCACCGATGGCGTGACGTGGGTGTCCCACGATTTGTCGAATTTCTACACTGATAATTCTGCCCCGATTTGGATAATGTCGCGGATAGCATTTGTGAATGGTAAGTTCGTTGGTGCTGGGTTTGATACCGCTAATTATGCAGCCGTAGTTACCAGTGACGATGGGGTTACCTGGGTCGGGCATAAACTGGCCCCACGTGGGGCATCGCTCTTATTCGGCACGGCGGCGATCGAATATAGCTCAGGTCGTTATATCGTTGGCGGGTACACTGGCGTGTTCAGCAGCGTCGACGCTGTAAATTGGAAAACCGAGTTTACGGGGCCTCAGACTAATTTGTCGGCATGCATCGTGCAGGGTGGCGGCAGGTTTGTGATACCGGGGCATTACGGATCAATTGCCAGTAGCGATGGCGTCACCTGGCCTGATACTCTTTCTGGTAGCGACCTCCGTAATACGTTCACAGGGAAGGGCTGTGCTACCTACGGCTCTGGTGAATATGTTGCCGTGGAAAATGGAGGGGAGGGTATCGCTTGGAGTCCGGATGGCAAAACCTGGACATTCGAATTCACACCCGGGACTATTTACGGTGTGGCATGGGATGGCGGCAGGTTCGTCGGAGTGGGAACAATTATTACATCCACCAACCCACTTCCAGCTGTGTTTACCAGTGCTGATGGCAAGACCTGGAAGTATGCGGGCTCCATAAACATCAGCGGCACGACGATACAGTTCGGAGCTGGTGAATATGAGGGTGGTGGTTTTACCTATGAAAATAATACGTATATCGCATGGGGTACTGCTGACAATGCACCATTTATTGCGACGTCAACAGATGCGTCGACATGGAATGTCACTACCTCAGGGTTGCCAGCCGATATGACGATTGCTTCAGTTGCCTATGGCAACGGCCTCTACGTTGCGATCGGCAATAAATCCGATAGGTCAACCGTCATTTTGACGAGTACCGATGGCGTCAAGTGGACAGAAGAATCTGGCATAGCGTCGGGGACCGCCACTAGCTGGTCGTCATTGCTCTGGAATGGTTCGCAATTTATGGCCGGTGGGCAGAGGTATGACGGCGGACGGCGTGGCGCCTTTCTCTCGAGTTCGGATGGGAAGACTTGGACGCTCGATACGACCGACCAAGCCTTCGACGTGTATGACATCGCCTGGGATGGCTCGCAATACGTTGCAGCCGCTGATTATGACGTCTTGGAATATAACGTTGGAAGCGGTTCCAGCAGCAGCTCGGGCGGCTCTTCTTCCGGTGGCAGTTCCTCGAACAGTGGCTCGGGTGGTGGCGGTCTGGGTCTATTGGCTTTGGCCTTGTTGGCCGGGATCGTCGGTCGCCCGCGACGTTTGAGTTGATCTCAAAGTTACAGACAGTTCGATTTCTGTGGAGAGCCGAAGCATCAGTGCTTCGGCTCTCTTTGTTTGGAGGGTGATCGGGGTTAGCTGCGGGAAGCCTCTAGATCAATACGCTGCACCGGGCTGCCGTCCTGATTCCAGCGGCGCGGGTCTTCGGTGAGATCGTGTAGCCATTCGGCGCGACCTGCGATGTTGCCGCTGGTCTGCTTCCAGTCCACACCCTCGGCGGGGTTGTGTTTGCCGCCACTCTTTTCGAGCCGGGCAGCTTCCATCTGCCATTTGAGTGAAAAATAGCGCGCTGCTTCACGGCAGTTACTTGCTGCAGCAGCCTCAGCGTGGTCCGTTGGCACCACGCCGGTGATCATCCACAACATGGGCCCGTCACCTTCCTTGGGGCGCACCCGACCCAGCATGGCGCGATGCGGGATGATCCACAGCCATTCGCCGGTGATGTCGGTATCGAATACTTCCAGCTGGCGCAGATAGTCGGCGACCTGGGTCTGCTGGGCCTTGTGCCACTCGGCAAAGGCGGCTTCGTCAAAAGGAGCGGTTGAAGACATGATGACCTCGGATTTCTGATTCATGCAATTTTACGGCAAATGTGGCAGGGACAGGTATGCGCGGGTCTGCATTTCCTGCAGGCGGCTGGCGGTGCGCTGGAATTCGAATGCCAGCCGTTTACCGGTATACAGTCCGGTGATTGGCGCAGCAGCGGATGCGGCCAGTTTGACCTTGCGATCATAGAATTCATCCACCAGCGCGATGAAGCGGCGGGCCTGATCCTCGACTTCACGATCG
>DASSKW010000027.1:0-12576 GCA_035690065.1 Gammaproteobacteria bacterium | reverse complement strand
CCTTTGCGGCACAGTCCACGTCGCCCTCGCAGGCCATCCCCACCGAGAAGGCAACCGCAGCATTCGCAGAAGTCCATGCCTTGTGTACTGCGGAACACGGCAAGCTTTGGGGTCATTCTCTGTGTGTGCCGATGATGTTCGTCGATCCCGATAGCCGGGAAGCAGTGCTGAACCAGCCAGCAAACGACGCCGCAAGGGATGGTGCAATCTACCGTCTCGCCCTGCCGCAAGATATCGGCATTGCCAACACCTCTCTCGATTTCCAGGGTCGGCGCTGGAGCATGGTGATGTGGCCACTGCCAACCGACAAGACCGAGCGCGATATCCTGCTGATGCACGAGTCGTATCACAGCATCCAGCCGGTGCTGGGGCTGCAAGGCAATGGCGGGCTTGGCAAAAATGGCGAACTGGATTCGCGCGACGGTCGCATCTGGTTGCGCGCCGAATTCTCATCGTTACATGCCGCGCTGCAAGCGTCGGGCCAGCAACGCAAGCAGGCCCTTGCCGACGCGCTGTTGTTTCGCGCTTACCGCATGAGCCTGTGGACGCATGCGGCGACCGACGAACGCAGTCTGGAACTCAACGAAGGCCTGGCCGAATCCACTGGCATCGATGCGTCGCAGCACAGTACTGAAGCTCGCGTCAGCGCCGCACTGCATGACATCGAGGGCGTCGAAAAGGAATCCAGTTTCGTGCGCTCGTTCGCCTACGCGACCGGACCGGCTTATGCAGAATTGCTGGATGCCGTGCAACCGGACTGGCGCCGCAAAGTCACACCGGGTTTTGCCTTCGGCATGGCCACGGCGGCGGCCTACCACATCGCAATGCCGAAACCGGACAAGCAGCAGGCGATGACGGCTATCGCCAAATACGACGGCAAACAGATCATTGCCGAGGAGGATGCCCGCGCCAAGGTCACGGCCGAGCGAAATGCGCGTTTCGCCAAAGCGCTGGTAAGCGGTTCAACCCTGACCCTGCCCTTGAACCTGAAAACGATTTCGATCTCGTACGATCCACGCATGGTCTACACCCTGCCAGGCCACGGCAGCGTCTATCAGACCCTGACACTCGGCGAAGCCTGGGGCAAGCTGACTGTCCATGACGACGGCATGGCGTTAATTCCCGCGACATTCGACAGCGTGACAGTGCCGCTCGAAAGAATGCCAACGGGTATGCATCTGGATGGGAAAGATTGGTCACTGACCTTGAATAAGGGCTTCCGTTGCGAACCCGACCCGAAGCACAAAGGTTCGTTCGTCGTGACGGAGGTCAAACCGTGAGTATGTCGAGTGCGAACTGATCCCAGCCCTCCGAACTGAATGCGATGGGCCGGACAGTTTTGACCCGCGCGACCGCTTCGTCAGGCGTACAGGCATGACGTCTGACGAGGTAATACGCCATCAACAAGCCGGTCCGGTCCTTGCCGGAGCGGCAATGGATCAGCACTGCCAGATCGTCGTTCAAACAATTCATAATCCAATCGTAGGCGACAGGAAGCTGCTGCCGGTTAAACTCCAGATCACCAGGACGTGGCGGTGCCGCATCAGACAAGGGAATGTGCGCGTACCGCATCCCCAATGCCGAGAATTCTTCCGGATAGACCCGCTCGGCATTGTTGACCGAGATCACCGCGCCGATGCCGTGCGCATACAATTCCACCGGGCTCCAGGGTTCGAGATTTGGCCCGCAGCGCCCGGCGAGACGGTCGGGTTCGAGCCAGAAGACGTGTTTCATGTTGTTCCTGCTATGTAGGGCGGAATAGTGCAGCGTATTCCGCCGGATGTCTGGGCATCTTAACCTCTCTCGCCCGCGTCAATTTCATCCTTGTGGCCGCCGCCCCAATCCAATGGATAAATACCCTTTTCAGCACAGCGCAAAAACGTCGAATACGGCCAGTCTCTCACCCGATCGACATATCCATGCTTGACCGGATTGAAATGCAGATAATTCATATGCGCTGCAAAATCACGATCGTCCATGATCGTATGTTCCCAATAACGCCGCTGCCAGATTCCACGTTCGCCTCGTCGTACACGTACGATCGAACGTCTTTCAAGCGTCGGCAATGCCTTTACAAACAAGGTCTTGATCAGCCGCCAACGGGTTTCGAAATTCAGGTCCCCGGCCGGTAACGACCAGATACAGTGAATATGATCCGGAAGCACCACCCAGCCGTGAATGTCGAATGGTCGTTGCCTTCTAACATGGCTAACGGCGTCCCGAAGGTCATCGATATGCCGGATCAGCAGATCGTTTGGATAGCGTTCAAGAAGGTTTACTGTGAAGAAATAACAACCGCCGGAAACCCGGCTTCGTCGATAATCCGGCATGCGTCCCTGCCCCCCCATTTTAGATTTCAAGACATACGGCGGAATACGCTGCGCTATTCCGCCCTACGTGAACTCTAGTTCATTCATTCATGTATCTGCAAACTAATTGCTTCATTAATATTATTTAGCGCGCCTTCTTCGGCGCGTACAAATCCGTTACGGTGCCCTCGAACACTTCCGCCGCCAGCATCACCGACTCATGCAAGGTCGGATGCGCATGGATGGTGAGACCGATATCCTCGGCGTTACAACCCATCTCGATGGCGAGCGCGAGTTCGCCGATGAGTTCGCCGGCGTTCACGCCGGCCGTGGCTGCACCGATGATGCGCTCGGTGCCTTCCTCGAATATAAGTTTGGTGAGGCCGTCGGTGCGGTCGATGGAACGCGCACGGCCTGATGCCGCCCAGGGGAACACGCCCTTGCCGTAGGCGATGCCTTTCTCTTTGGCTTCGGTTTCGGTCAGGCCGACCCAGGCGACTTCGGGATCGGTGTAGGCCACGGACGGGATCACGCGCGCGTCGTAGAAGCGCTTGTGTCCGGCCGCGACTTCGGCGGCGATGTGGCCTTCGTGGCTGGCCTTGTGTGCGAGCATCGGATTGCCGATCACGTCGCCGATGGCGAAGATGTTCGGCGCGCTGGTGCGCATCTGCTTGTCCACCGGGATGAAGCCACGCTCGTCCACGTTGACGCCAGCTTTCCCGGCATCCAGTGACTTGCCATTGGGACGGCGGCCGACAGCAACCAGCACGCGGCCGTAGGTCTGCGCCGCTGGAGCACCATCACCTTCAAATGTGGCTTTGATCCCCTGCTTGGTGGCTTCGAGTTTGGACACCTTCACGCCCAGCAGGATCTGCTCGTAGCGCTTCTTGATACGTTGCTCCAGCGGCCGCACCACGTCGCGGTCGGCACCGGGGATCAGGGTCGGGGTCAGTTCCACCACCGTGACTTTCACGCCCAGCGCGTCGTACACACAGGCCATCTCGAGGCCGATGATGCCGCCGCCGATCACCAGCAGGCGTTCCGGCAGATCGGCGAGTTCCAGTGCGCCAGTGGAATCCATGATGCGCGGATCGTCCGGCAGACCGGGAATTCGCGTCGGTTCACTGCCGGCAGCGATGATGCACTGCTCGAACTTGATGACGGTCTTCTTGCCATCGTTTTCCGTCTGCAAGTGATGCGGCCCGACGAATTTGCCGACACCCTGCACTACCTGCACCTTGCGCTGTTTGGCGAGCATGTCGAGGCCATTGACGGATTGCTTGACGACCTTTTCCTTGAAGCCACGCAGCTTGTCGAGATCGATCTTCGGTTTGCCGAACTCGATGCCGTTGACCGCCATCGCTTCCGCATCCTCGATCACTTTCGCTGCATGCAACAAGGCTTTCGACGGGATGCAACCGACGTTCAGGCACACGCCGCCGAGTACCGGATAGCGTTCCACCAGCACCGTCTGCAGTCCGAGGTCGGCGGCGCGGAACGCTGCGGCATAACCGCCGGGCCCGGAACCGAGTACTACTATCTGGCATTCGATGTCGTGCTTGCCTTTGTATTCCGGAGCATTTGCAGCAGCAGGTGCCGGTGCTGCCGGTTTGGATTCAGCTTCTGCGTTGACTCCCGCTCCCCTGGCAGGAGCCGGTTGGGGTGAGGGGGACGAAGAAGCGGCTGCGACCGGCTTCTTTTCTTCTTTCTTCGGTACCGCAGCTTCCTCACTGACTTCCAGCGTCAGCACTACCGTGCCTTCCGAGGCCTTGTCGCCCTGCTTGAGTTTCACTTCCTTGACCATGCCCGCCTGCGGCGACGGCACATCCATCGCGGCCTTGTCGGTCTCTATGGTGATAAGCCCCTGCTCTTTCTCGATCTTGTCACCAGGCTTTACCAGCACGTCGATGACGTCCACGTCCTTGAAGTTGCCGATATCGGGGACTTTGATCTCGATGATATTTGCCACTTTCGATGCCTCTTGATTTCGGGATTGCTTCGCTTGCGCTCGCAATGACACTCGATTGTATCCTGTCCTCCGGAAACCGCTCCTGCGTTTCAGGGATATCCACCATTCCCGGCAACCATTGCGATGTCGGGGACTTTGATCTCGATGATATTTGCCACTTTCGATGCCTCCTGGTTTCTGGATTGCTTCGCTTGCGCTCGCAATGACACTCGATTGTATCCTGTTCTCCGGAAACCGCTCCTGCGTTTCAGGGATATCCACCATCCACGCCAGTCATTGCGAGGAACGCAGTGACGAAGCAATCTCGCGATTACGTCATGATGCGTAACATTTAACATCAGCCTAATCCCAACGGTTCGCCTTTTGCGTAAAATCGGCTGACTGCTGCCGAACCACACAGAAACGCTGGCCGGTCGGTGCTTGCATTACCACCCAACGCGGGAAACGCTGATGTATCCTGGCGCCAAGTTTCTGCAGGCGCTCGACTTCCGCTTCGATATTGTCAGTTTCGATATCGAGATGGGCGCGACTGGCATGTCCCACGCTTTGTACTTCGACGATAATCTCGCCGGGCGGTGTATCGAGCGCACGGTATCTTGCGAGGTTACCGCTCTTTTCGAGATTGATGTCGCGGCCCAGTGCCGCACTCCAGAATTTTCCGGCTTCCTCGATCTCGTAGGTATTGCAGTCAATGATGACTGCGCAGAGACGGCTGTGATGCATATTCGTCTCCCTGTCGAATGAAGGTTGGGTTAGCGAAGCGTAGCCCAACGGTTGTGTCGGGTTACGGCGAAGACGCCTGACCCGACCCGCATAAACCCTATAACACCAGGCCGCGAACTTCTGTCAGCACCTTGCACATAAACGTGGTGAAGCGCGCCGCCGAAGCGCCATCGATGACACGGTGATCGTAGGACAACGACAATGGCAGCATCAGGCGCGGCACGAACTCATTGCCATTCCAGAGCGGTTTCATCTGCGACTTGGAGACGCCGAGGATGGCGACTTCGGGTGCATTCACGATCGGCGTGAACGCGGTACCGCCGATGCCGCCCAGACTGGAGATGCTGAAACAGCCGCCCTGCATCTCGTCGGCCTTGAGCTTGCCATCGCGCGCCTTGGCGGCGAGGTCGCCGAGTTCCCTGGCGATCTCGAATACGGTCTTGGTGTCCGCATTCTTGATCACCGGCACTACCAGACCGTTGGGCGTGTCCGCCGCGAAACCGATGTGAAAATACTTCTTGTACACCAGGTTCTGGCCGCTCGGATCGAGCGAAGCATTGAAGTCCGGATATTCCTTGAGTGCCTCCACGCTGGCTTTGACCAGGAACGCCAGCAGCGTGAGCTTGGCGCCGATCTTGTCGGCATCGGACTTGAGCGCCTTGCGGGTGGACTCGAGTTCGCTGATATCGGCTTCGTCATGCTGTGTGACGTGCGGGACGTTGACCCACGCAGCTTGCAGACGCGGACCAGAGATGCGCTTGATGCGCGACAGCGGTTTGACTTCGATCGTGCCGAAACGCGCGAAATCGACTTCCGGCACTTTCGGCAAGCCGCCACCGGTACCGCCACCTTGCATCACGGTTTTGACGAAAGCTTTTACATCGTCTTCGGTGATACGGCCCTTGCGACCACTGCCATTGACACGCGACAGGTCCACGCCCAGTTCGCGTGCGAACTTGCGCACCGACGGACCGGCATGGGCTTTGCTGAAGCCGGCTTCGTTGATCGGAGGTAAAGACACAGGCGCGGACTGAACCGCCGGAGCCTGCGGTGCCGGTTTCGGCGCTTCGGTCTTCTGCGCCGGCGCAGGCTGCGGTTTGGATTCGGCAGGTTTCTTGTCGGCCTGCTTCGCCGGTGCAGATTCATCTGCATCGAGGATCAATACCAGCGAACCTTCCGAGACCTTGTCGCCGGTCTTGAGCTTCATCGCCTTGACGGTGCCTGCATACGGCGACGGCACATCCATCGCGGCTTTGTCGGTCTCGATGGTGATGAGGCCTTGTTCCTTCTCGACCCTGTCACCGGCCTTGACCATGACCTCGATGACATCGACGTCCTTGAAATTGCCGATGTCGGGAACTTTTACTTCTACGTTTTTCACCACGATTCAACGCCTCATTGTTTCGAGATTGCTTCGCTTCGCTCGCAATGACACCGAATTTCCTGCGCCGTCATTGCGAGGAACGCAGTGACGAAGCAATCCCAGAATTTACCAAATCCGGAACAAACAAACGAACCACAAAACTTACACCGTCACCGGATTCGGTTTGTCCGGATTGATCTTGTACTTCTTGATCGCTTCACCCACCTTCTTGACATCGATCTCGCCCTCGTCGGCCAGTGCCTTGAGCGCAGCTACCACGACATAGCGCCGATCCACTTCAAAGAAGTGACGCAATCCTTCGCGAGTGTCGCTGCGACCGAACCCGTCGGTGCCGAGTACCACGAAACGGCTGGGCACGAACTCACGCACCTGATCGGCAAACAGTTTCATGTAATCGGTCGCCGCGATCACCGGGCCGGTCTGTTTCTGCAACTGCCGGGTTATATATGGCACGCGTGGTTTCTGATCCGCGTGATACAGATTCCAGCGCGTGCAATCGAGTCCGTCACGCCGCAGTTCGGTGAAGCTGGTCGCACTCCACACATCCGCCGAGACGTTCCAATCCTTCTCCAGCAATTCCGCTGCAGCCTCGACTTCGCGCAAGATGGTGCCGGAACCCATGAGCTGCACGCGCGCCTTGTGCTTGCCACCCTGCTTGAGCAGATACATGCCCTTGAGGATGCCCTGCTCCACGCCTTTCGGCATGACTGGATGGGCGTAGTTCTCGTTCATGGTGGTCAGGTAATAGAAGACGTTTTCCTGCTCCTTGAACATGCGCCGCATGCCTTCCTGCACGATCACCGTGACTTCATACATGTAGGTCGGGTCATACGATACGCAGTTGGGAATCACGGATGACAGGATATGGCTATGACCATCTTCATGCTGCAGACCTTCACCTTCCAGCGTGGTGCGGCCGGCGGTGCCGCCGACCAGGAAGCCACGCGCCTGGATATCGCCTGCGGCCCAGGCCAGATCACCCACACGCTGGAAACCGAACATCGAGTAGTAGATATAGAACGGGATCATCTGGATTCCATGATTGCTGTACGCAGTCGCGGCTGCGATCCACGACGCCATCGAACCCGCTTCAGTGATGCCTTCTTCCAGAATCTGCCCGGACCTGGATTCCTTGTAGAACATGAGCTGATCGGCATCGGCTGGTTCGTACAACTGGCCTACCGATGAATAGATACCGATCTGGCGGAACAGCCCCTCCATGCCAAAGGTACGCGCTTCGTCCGGCACGACCGGCACGACGTGCTTGCCGATGGTCTTGTCTTTCACCAGCGCGGTGATGATGCGAACCAGCGCCATGGTGGTGGAAATCTCGCGTTCGCCAGTACCTTCCAGGAAGGTCTTGAAGAAATCGATCCCGGGTACTTCGAGTGGTTCGGCCCTGGTGCGCCGCTGCGGCAGATAACCGCCGAGTCGCTTGCGTTGCGCCTGCAGGTATTTGATCTCCTCGCTATCATCAGCGGGGCGCTTGAACGGGACCTTGGCGATCTCATCATCACTGACCGGGATCTTGAAGCTGTCGCGGAAGTCCTTGAGTGCATCTTCGTCCAGTTTCTTCTGCTGGTGGGCGCCCATCGCGCCCTGCCCGCCCTTGCCCATGCCGAAACCTTTCACGGTCTTGGCCAGGATCACGGTAGGTTGGCCCTTGTGCTCCGATGCAGCCTTGTATGCGGCATGCACTTTGCGCGCATCGTGGCCGCCACGGTTCAGGTTCCAGATTTCTTCGTCGCTCATGTTGGCGACCATCTCCAGCAGTTCCGGATATTTGCCGAAGAACTTCTCGCGCACGAACTTGCCATCTTTCGACTTGAAGTTCTGATATTCGCCGTCCACGCATTCCATCATCAGCTTGCGTAACAGATCGTGCTTGTCGCGCATGAACAGCGGATCCCAACGCGAACCCCACAACACCTTGATGACATTCCAGCCGCTGCCACGGAAGTTCGCTTCCAGTTCCTGGATGATCTTGCCGTTGCCGCGCACCGGCCCATCGAGACGCTGCAGGTTGCAGTTGATGACGAATATCAGGTTGTCGAGATTTTCACGCGATGCCAGCGAGATCGCACCCAGCGATTCGGGTTCGTCCATCTCGCCATCCCCCAGGAACGCCCACACCTTGCGATCGCTTTCCGGGATGAAGCCGCGGTGCTCCATGTAGCGCATGAAGCGCGCCTGGTAGATCGCCTGCAACGGGCCGAGACCCATGGAGACGGTCGGAAATTGCCAGTAGTCGTGCATCAGCCACGGATGTGGATACGACGACAACCCGTCGCGCTCGACTTCACGGCGGAAATTCAGGAGTTGTTGTTCGCTGAAACGGCCTTCCAGGAAGGAACGCGCGTAGATGCCGGGGGACGAATGCCCCTGGATATACACCAGGTCGCCGCCGTGTTCCTTGCTGGGCGCACGCCAGAAATGGTTGAAGCCGACTTCATAGAGCGTGCCGGCTGAAGCATAAGTCGCGATGTGGCCGCCGATACCGTGACTCTCGGTATTGGCATGCACCACCATGGCCATGGCATTCCAGCGGATGTACGCCTCGATACGCTTCTCGATGGCCCGGTCGCCGGGATATTGCGGTTCCTTATTGAGCGGGATGGTATTGATGTAAGCCGTATTCGGGCTGTACGGCAGGTAGGCACCGGAACGGCGTGCTTCATCTATCAGCTGTTCGATCAGATAGTGGGCACGCTCGATGCCTTCTACATCCAGCACCGAAGCGAGCGCTTCGGTCCATTCGCGCGTCTCCTGCGGGTCCACGTCCTGCACTTTTGCCATCTCATTCGCCATTTGCAAATGCCCTTCAGATATCAAGCGTTTTGTGATGCGTCAGCGGCGTGCCCGCAGTTACGGACAAAGTGAGAAGAGTCCATGCATGGGGAACATGCGTCCGGTTGGCTTGCTTCTCGAACACGAACACCGCGACGCCCTTTCGGCGGGGCACGAAGCCCTATATCATCGTGTGCCTGTTGGCACCCGGGGAACATCGATGGCGCAAATCCTGCCACAACCGCAAAAAATCAAGCTGGATCAACAGCTAACGGCAGCAGGCAAGGCACAGATCGATGCCCTACAGGCGCTCATTATACTGCTGCCTGCGACCGCCGGCCAAAAGCCCTGGCCGGCATTTCCATACGCCGAACGCCTGCGCCAGAAGCACTCCGGCGGCAAATCCGGCGGTATCGTCCAGACCGACCTGCCGAACGAATCCGGCACCACTGCCGTACTGGGCTTCGTTGCCAAGACAGCGAGCCATTTCGAGCTGCTGACTCTGGCGCGCAAACTGACAGCCAGGGCCCTGGAACGCAATCCGGCGACGCTCGGCATCCTGCTGCCGGGGCTCGATGCGGCGCAGCAGAAAGCTGCTATGGATGCCCTGCTTGCCGCGATCCATGCCGCTTGTTTCACGACGCCCCGTTTCAAGACCGGGCAAGCTGAGCCCCACAAGCTGAAAACCATCAGCGTGTATGACCTGCAGCGCAAACTCGACACCAGCCACACACTGGCCGCAGCCGAAGGCAACGCGCTGGCGCGCTGGCTGACCCTGCAACCTGCCAATCATCTGACGCCGGTCATCTATCGTAACCATGTCGTCAAGCTGGCCAAACGGGAAGGCTGGAAGTTCGAATTCCTGGATGAACGCAAACTGCAAGCATTGAAAGCCGGTGCGTTCCTGGCTGTCGCGCAAGGCAGCGAGCGCCGCGATGCGGGTATCGTGCACCTGACGTATAAACCCACCAAGGTGTCAACGAAGGCGAAATCCGTGGCGCTGGTCGGCAAGGGTATCTGCTATGACACCGGTGGCGTGAATCTCAAATCCGCCAAGGGCATGTTCGGCATGCACGGCGACATGCAGGGTAGCGCGGTGGCGCTCGGCACTCTGCTCGCATTGACGCGTCTGAAAGTTCCGTTCCAGGTGGATTGCTGGCTGGCGCTGTCGCGCAACGATATCGGGCCGCGCGCCTATACGCAGAATGATGTGGTCACCGCCTCCAACGGCGTGAATATCGAGATCGTGCATACCGATGCGGAAGGCCGGATGGTATTGTCCGACACGCTGGCAATCGCCAGTCGCGGCAAGCCGGGGATGATGCTGGATTACGCCACCCTGACCGGCAGTTGCATCACAGCACTGGGCACCCGTTACAGCGGCGCGTTCTGCAATCGCGACGAACTCACCGTACCGGTAATCGCCGCTGGTCGCGCCAGTGGCGAACGTGTCTGGCCGTTCCCGGTGGATACCGATTACGACGAGGCGCTGGAAAGCAGCATCGCCGACGTCAAGCAATGCCTGATCGAGGGCGAAGCCGATCACATCCTCGCGGCCCGCTTCCTGTCGCGTTTCGTCGCAGCAGACGTGCCGTGGGTACACATCGATCTGGCCGCGGGCGAAAGCAAAGGTGGCCTGGCACACATCCCGACCGAGATCACCGGTTTTGGTATCCGCTTCAGCCTGAATCTGCTGCTCGAACAGGGCTTGGCGCAACGATGACCGACAAACTCACCATTACCTGTCCGGACGATTGGCACCTGCATCTGCGCGATGGTGCGGTATTGCGCGATCTGGTACCGCACACGGCACGCTGTTTTGCGCGCGCGATCGTGATGCCGAACCTGAAACCGCCGGTGACCACCACCGCACAGGCCGCCAGTTACCGCGAACGCATCCTGAACGCGATTCCGGGCGGCATGGATTTCACGCCGTTGATGACCCTGTACCTCACCGACAACACCCAACCGGACGAGATCCGCCGCGCCAAAGCCAGCGGCATCGTGCACGGCGTCAAACTCTATCCGGCCGGCGCGACCACCAACGCCGATTCGGGCGTGACCGATATCGGCAAACCCTGGGCCGCGCTGCAAACCATGGCAGAAGTCGGGTTGCCACTGCTGGTGCACGGTGAAGTCACCGATCCGGATGTGGATATATTCGAACGCGAGCAGGTGTTCATCGAGCGCGTACTCGCGCCGCTGGTTGCACAGTTGCCGGAACTGAAGGTCGTATTCGAGCACATCACTACGGCCACAGCGGTGGAATTCGTGCTGGCGGCTTCGGAGCAGGTCGCTGCCACCATCACGCCACAGCATCTGCTGCACAATCGCAACGCTCTGTTCCAGGGTGGGATCCGGCCGCATTACTTCTGTCTGCCGATCCTGAAGCAGGAAGCGGACCGCGCGGCACTGGTACAGGCGGCGACCAGCGGCAATCCGAAATTCTTTCTCGGCACCGACAGCGCACCGCATGCACGCCACACCAAGGAGACTGCCTGCGGTTGTGCCGGCATGTTCACTGCGCACGCCGCCATCGAACTGTATGCAGAAATATTCGATACAACTGGCGCGCTCGACAGACTTGAAGCCTTCGCGAGTTTCCATGGTCCCGATTTCTACAGGCTGCCGCGCAATCGGCGTAAGATCACGCTAACCCGCAAAGCCTGGACGGTGCCTGCAAGCTATCCGTTCGACCAGACCGAACTGATCCCTTACCGCGCCGGCGAATCCGTGCGCTGGTCACTGACCTGAGAAAACCTGTATACATGAGTGAACCAAAGCATCCCTTCTCGCGCCGCTTCCGCGGTTTCCTGCCCGTGGTCGTGGATGTCGAGACTGGTGGCTTCAACCAGCAGACCGATGCATTACTGGAGATAGCGGCAGTGCTGGTGGAGATGGATGAAGCCGGTCTGCTGCATCGTGGCGCGACCTTCGCCTATCACGTGCAGCCTTTCGAGGGTGCAAACATCGAACCGGCAGCACTCGCTTTCACCGGCATCGATCCACATCATCCGCTGCGCCCGGCGTTACCCGAACGCGAGGCATTACGCCGGATGTTCCGCGAAGTACGCGATGCGCTGCATCACTGTGATTGCACCCGCGCGGTGCTGGTCGGTCACAATGCATTCTTCGATCTGGGCTTCCTGAACGCGGCGGTCGCCCGCAGTGAGATCAAACGCAACCCGTTCCATCCGTTCTCGAGCTTCGATACCGCCACCCTCGCTGGCGTCGCAGTCGGACAGACGGTGCTGGCGCGTGCAGCGGAGACCATCGGCCTGGAATGGGATGCGAGCGCCGCACACTCGGCAGCCTACGATGCTGAAAAGACCGCCGATCTATTCTGCGAGATCGTGAATCGCTTCAAGCCCAGCTTCGAGAAATACGCGCGTACCGATCACACG
>DASSKW010000026.1:0-12496 GCA_035690065.1 Gammaproteobacteria bacterium | reverse complement strand
GTGTTGCTCGGGCGGCTTGGCCTCGATGGTCACGTTGCTATCGCTCTTGCGCAGATTGGCAAGCAGCGGATTGAAATCCGTGACCGGGCTGTAGGTCTCGAAATCGCCACCGTTGATGCAACAGCCGGACACGTCAAGTCCGTCGAATGTGACTTTCTTCACCCCCCCGTTATCCACCGCGCTCAGGAATTCGGAATAGGCGACATGGTGCGTCTTGGAAGTACTGGAGGTGAAACTGTTGAACACCAACAGCAACACCACTGCGATCAACAGCCAGATAAAAAGAGTTTTGACGATATCGTTCAAAGCTGGATTCCTCGTCGGCCATGAGCCCGGTGCCCTAGCCTGCAAATACGGTTCTGACGTTACTACACCCGGGGAAACTTCGCCAATAAATAGACTTCGCGGCTGCGCGCCCGGGAAGGCCTGGGCTTGCGGGTGACCACGCTGGTAAACGCCGCACGCAAGTCCTTCATGAAATCCGGCAAACCCTGACCCTGGAACACCTTGACCAGAAAAGCGCCATTTGGCCCTAGTACCCGCTGGGCAAAATCCAGGGCCAACTCGGCCAGATACATGGCTCGCGGCTGGTCGATGGACTCGTCTCCACTGATATTGGGGGCCATATCCGACAAAACAAGGTCAACCCGTTGACCCTCAAACAGTGCCATCAGCCGCTCGAATACTGCCTCATCGGTGAAATCTCCCTGCACGAACTCTACCCCCGGCAGCGGTTCCATGGGCAAAATATCCGATGCCAGTAGAGTACCCCGCCCTTTCATCAGCCTGGCCGCATACTGGCTCCAGCCGCCGGGGGCAGCCCCGAGATCGATCACCCGCATACCGGGCTTGAGAATCCGATCCCTGGTCTGGATCTCTTCCAGTTTGAACACGGCTCGCGAACGCCAGCCCTCGGCCTGCGCACGCTTCACGTACTCGTCGGAAAAATGTTCCGCGAGCCATCGGCCGCTGCTTTTTGTTCGTCTGGGCATGGTGCCTGTATCCAAACTGTTAAAATGGCGGCCGATCCACAGTTCGACCGCCCATGAAATCACTCACCGAAAAACAGAAACTGCACCTGCGCGGGCTCGCGCATCACAAGCAACCCGTGGTCCGTACCGGCAACGCGGGGCTGACCGCCAACGTGCTGATGGAAATAGACAACGCCCTTGCTGCGCACGAACTGGTCAAGGTCAAACTGGTGGCCGATGACCGGGCTGCGCGTCTTGCCATGATCGATGCCATCTGTACCAAAACCAAATCCACATGTGTGCAACAGATCGGGCATGTCGCCAGCTTCTATCGCCGCCATCCCGACAAACCGAAAATCACTCTGCCTTGAACGCCGCATCGGCGTCCCGCGTGACCAGCCACAATGCCAACAGGCACAACAGCAGATAGACGGCTGTCGCGACTCCATGTGCCCAGGCAAACGCACTGCTGCTTCCACCGTCGGTCAGGCGCAGGTGATCCAGCCACGGGTCGATCACCAGCAAACTCAGCACGGTAAGGATCAACATGATGCTCACGGGCCGGATGCCTGGAGCAGTGAACCAATGACCGGAACGCACACGCGCCGATATCATCCATAACAGACCGCAGATTACGCCAAGATATTCCACCCCCGTGAATAATTGCCTGGCCGCGTCGCCAGCCAGCTCGCGATTCGGCAGACTGGCAAACAACAAAGGGGCAACCAGAAAACCCACGCACCAGAGTGAACCCGCCCATGCAGTCACGATTATTCGCTGCAGCATCCGGCTGGCCGCCAGCTTATTCGTAACGCACCTCGATGACTTCGAACTGGCGTTCGCCGGCGGGTGTCTTCACCACTGCGATATCCCCTTCCTGCTTGCCGATCAAGCCACGGGCGATCGGTGAGTTCACCGAGATCCGGTTCTGTTTGATATCAGCCTCATCCTCGCCGACGATCTGGTAAGTGACTTCATTGCCGTTCTCTTCATCGGACAACATCACGGTCGCGCCGAACACTACCTTGCCGCCAGCATTCAACTGCGTGACATCGATGATCTCGGCATTCGAGAGTTTGAACTCGATCTCCTGGATACGTCCTTCCGCGAAACTTTGCTGCTCACGCGCGGCGTGATATTCGGCGTTCTCGCTCAGATCGCCATGCGCACGCGCTTCCGCGATCGCCTGGATGATGCGCGGGCGATCCACGGTCTTAAGTCGCTTCAACTCTTCGCGCAGACGCTCCGCGCCACGTACCGTCAATGGCGTCTTGTTCATCCAACCAACTCCCGATGCAGATCCTGCAGCTTGTTGACGCCGGCAGAATCGATGTAATCCAGTGCCAACACGGTGGCCTTGGCCGCCGCGATGGTCGTGTAATAGGTGATCTTGTGCGACACCGCTTCCCGGCGGATCGAATACGATTCCAGGATTGCCTGTTTGCCCTCGGTGGTATTGACGATGAGGGTGACCTCGTCGTTCTTGATGATATCCACCACGTGCGGCCGCCCCTCGCGCACCTTGTTGATATGTTCGCAGGATATGCCGGCCGCTTCCAGTGCCGCGGCAGTGCCGTGGGTGGCGATGATGCCGAAACCGCGCTGGATCAACGCCCGTGCCAGATCGATAGCGCCGCGCTTGTCGCGGTCGCGTACCGAGATCAGTGCCTTGCCGCCGGTCGGAATCACGATGCCGGAGGCGAACTGTGCCTTGGCATAGGCCTCACCGAAACTGCGCCCGGTACCCATGACTTCGCCGGTCGAACGCATCTCCGGTCCGAGGATCGGATCCACGCCGCGGAACTTGATGAACGGGAACACCGATTCCTTGACCGAGAAATACGTCGGCACGGGAATCGAGGTGACGCCCTGCTCCGCCAGACTGCGGCCCGCCATGCAGCGCGCGGCGATCTTGGCCAGCGGCCGCCCCACTGCCTTGGACACGAACGGCACGGTGCGTGAGGCGCGCGGATTCACCTCCAATATATATAGCTTGCCGTCCTGGATCGCGAACTGGGTGTTCATCAATCCCACGACCTTGAGGGCGCGCGCGAGCTTGGTCACGGTCTCGCGGATCTGCCGCTGCATGTCCTGGCTGAGACTGTTGGGTGGCAGCGAACAACTGGAGTCGCCGGAATGTACACCGGCTTCCTCGACGTGCTCCATGATGCCGGCCACCAGCACGTCCTTGCCGTCCGACAGTGTATCGACATCTACTTCCACCGCGTCTTCGAGGAACCGATCCATCAGCACCGGCGAGGAGTTCGAGACCTTGACCGCATTACGGATGTAACCGACCAGATCTTCCCGGCTGAACACCACTTCCATGGCACGCCCGCCCAATACATAAGATGGCCGTACCATCAGCGGGAAACCGACCTCGTCGGCAAGCTTCACCGCTTCCTGCTCGTTGCGGGCACTGCGCGCCGGCGGTTGCCGAAGATTCAGCGAATCGACCAGCTTGGTGAAACGCTCGCGATCCTCGGCCAGGTCGATAGAATCCGGGCTGGTACCGATGATCGGCGCACCGGCCGCTTCCAGTGCGCGCGCCAGTTTCAGCGGTGTCTGTCCGCCGAATTGCACGATCACACCTTTCGGTTTCTCAAGGTCGATGATCTCCATCACGTCTTCGAAGGTCAGCGGCTCGAAATACAGGCGATCCGAAGTATCGTAATCGGTGGAGACGGTCTCCGGATTGCAGTTGATCATGATGGTCTCATAACCGTCCTCGCGTAATGCGAGTGCGGCATGCACGCAACAGTAATCAAACTCGATACCCTGACCGATACGATTGGGACCACCGCCCAGCACCACGATCTTGTCGCGTGCAGTCGGCTGCGCTTCGCATTCCTCTTCATAAGTCGAATACATGTAGGCAGTCGTGGCAGCGAATTCAGCGGCGCAGGAATCCACCCGCTTGAACACCGGACGCACGCCGTGCCGGATGCGCAAGCTACGGATCTTCGCTTCTTCGACACGCGCAAGACCGGCGATACGGCTGTCCGAAAAACCTTTACGCTTCAACCCGCGCAGGCGTGATGCATCCAGTGCCTTGATACCGCCCGCCGCTATCTCCTGTTCTTCTTTTACCAGATCTTCGATCTGCACCAGGAACCAGGGATCGATGTGGGTCAGGTCGGCGATATCCGCACGTGTCAGCCCGCTCCGGAACGCATCCGCGACGTACCAGAGACGTTCCGGCCCCGGCAAGCGCAATTCCAGACGCAAGGCATCCATGACACCCGGCGCGGAAAAATCCGTCAGCTTCTCGTTCAATCCATCGTTGCCGGTCTCAAGACCACGCAACGCTTTCTGTAACGATTCCTGGAAAGTGCGGCCCATGGCCATCACTTCACCGACCGATTTCATCTGTGTGGTGAGGCGTTGTTCCGCCTGGGGAAATTTCTCGAAGGTGAAGCGCGGGATCTTGGTGACTACATAATCGATGGTCGGCTCGAACGAGGCTGGCGTAGCGCCACCCGTGATCTCGTTCTTCAGTTCATCCAGCGTGTAACCGATAGCGAGTTTCGCCGCCACTTTCGCGATCGGGAAACCGGTCGCCTTGGACGCCAGCGCCGAGGAGCGCGACACGCGTGGGTTCATCTCGATGATGAGCATCCGGCCATCATTCGGATTGATGGCGAACTGTACGTTGGAACCACCGGTCTCCACACCCACCTTGCGCAACACCGCGATGGATGCATCGCGCATGATCTGGTATTCCTTGTCGGTGAGCGTCTGCGCCGGTGCTACCGTGATGGAATCGCCGGTATGCACGCCCATCGGATCGAGGTTCTCGATAGCGCAGATGATGATGCAGTTGTCATTGCGATCCCGTACCACTTCCATCTCGAACTCTTTCCAACCCAGGACAGATTCTTCGATCAGCAATTCATTGGTAGGTGAAAGGTCCAGACCCAGCTCGCAGATCTCGATGAACTCGTCGCGGTTGTATGCGATTCCGCCGCCGGAACCACCCAGCGTAAAGGATGGCCTGATGATGGTGGGAAATCCGATCTCCGCCTGTACCGTCAAAGCTTCATCCATGTTGTGCGCCAGTCCTGCGCGCGGTGAAGCCAGGCCGATCTCGGCCATGGCACGCCGGAACTGATCGCGGTCTTCCGCCATGTCGATGGCTTCGCGCGAAGCACCGATCATCTCGACACCGTATTTCTCCAGCACACCTTCACGCACCAGATCCAATGCGCAGTTGAGTGCGGTCTGCCCGCCCATGGTCGGCAGCAACGCATCCGGGCGTTCCTTCTCGATGATCTGTTCCACTGCGCGCCAGTGGACCGGTTCGATATAGACCGCATCCGCCGTTCCCGGATCGGTCATGATGGTGGCGGGATTCGAGTTCACCAGCACCACCCGATAGCCTTCTTCACGCAACGCCTTGCACGCCTGCGCCCCGGAATAATCGAACTCGCAGGCCTGGCCAATGACGATGGGGCCGGCGCCGATGATCAGGACAGTTTTAATGTCAGTTCGTTTGGACATGACTATGGTTCCGGAAATGTCTGTTGTTCATAAAATGTGGCGCGCGGCCGTAAAAAAGCGGGCACCGTATCGGCGCCGCTGCTTATTCTCGAAATACATAGGACTTAACTTGCCGTAGCAGCAGTCTTTGAATGCATCCCGCGCGCCTGCATGGCGCACACGAAACGTTCAAACAAGGGTTTCACGTCGTGCGGACCCGGACTTGCTTCCGGATGCCCCTGGAAACTGAACGCTTCGCAATCGGTACGCTCCATCCCCTGCAGAGTACCGTCGAACAGCGACTTGTGGGTTGCACGCAAGTTTGCAGGCAGACTGGCCTCATCTACCGCAAACCCATGATTCTGGCTGGAGATCATCACCCGGCCGGTATCGAGATCGAGTACCGGATGATTGGCACCATGATGCCCGAACTTCATCTTGACGGTCCTGGCGCCGCTGGCGAGACCCAGCAACTGATGGCCGAGGCAAATCCCGAATATCGGTATGCCGGTCTTCAGGAAGGTCTGCATCGCACTGATCGCGTAATCGCAGGGCTCAGGATCACCGGGGCCGTTGGAGAAAAACAAGCCGTCCGGATTAAGCGCCAGCGCATCCCTGGCACTGGTCGTCGCCGGCACCACGGTCACCCGGCAACCGTGATCCACCAGGATGCGCAGGATATTGCGCTTCATACCGTAATCGTAGGCCACCACATGCAAGGTACCCGCAGATGGGGTCGTGTCCGCATTGGTTTCCAGTTGCCAGCTGCCCCGGTTCCATTCGTAAGCCTTCGGGGTGGTGACGACTTTTGCCAGATCCATGCCTTTGAGCCCGGGGAAAGCGCGCGCCTGTTTGAGTGCCTGCGCCTCATCAACTTCTGCGCCAGCCATGATGCAACCGTTCTGGGCACCCTTGCGCTGCAAAAGACGAGTCAGCTTGCGGGTATCGATGCCGGCGATGGCGACGATGCCTTCGCGCTTCAAATAATCGTCGAGTGAGGTCTCGGCACGCCAACTGCTGGCCAGCAGTGGCAGGTCACGGATGATCAGCCCCGCCGCCATGACTTTTTCCGATTCACAATCGGAGGCGTTGGCGCCGGTATTGCCGATATGGGGATAGGTGAGCGTGACGAGTTGGCGGGAATAGGAAGGGTCGGTGAGGATTTCCTGGTAGCCGGTCATGGCGGTGTTGAACACCACCTCGCCGACACTGGAACCGGAAGCACCAATAGCAATACCCCGGAAAATCGTACCGTCCTCAAGAGCCAGGATGGCCAGATGATCCAAGGGCAGCTCCTCCTCGTGCGCGCTGCGTCCGTCCGGCCGGATTGGCCCCGACGGACGGCGGTCAAATTCATGGAATTTTAACGGAAACTACCCGGCGACGTCCACGCCCCCGCGTTTCAGTCTTTGGAGACGAGTCTCAGCACATCCGCCATACCGTACAATCCGGCCGGTTTTCCGCTCAGCCAGCGCACCGCAGCCAGTGCGCCGCGCGCGAAGGTAGCGCGGTTATGCGCCCGATGAGTCAATTCCAGGCGTTCGCCAGGACCGGCCAGCACCACGCTGTGGTCACCGACGATGTCGCCCGCCCGAATCGAGTTGAAACCGATGCTGCCGGGCGGACGTGCGGCCTGTTTGCCGGCGCGGTCATATACGGCGTGCTTCGCCAGCTCAACACCACGGCCCCTGGCGGCGGCGGCGCCAAGCGCCAGTGCCGTACCGGATGGCGCATCCTTCTTGTGCTGGTGATGCGCTTCGATGATTTCGATATCGTACGATTCATCCAGTGCCGAACTTGCAGTGTGTACCAGTTGCAGCAGCAGGTTCACACCCAGACTCATGTTGGCGGCGGTCAGGATCGCGATTTTGCGGCTGGCAGTCTTGATTCGTTGCTGCAGGGCGGGATCCATGCCGGTGACGCCGATAACCAGCGGTTTGCTTGCCGCACTACAGGCGTCGAGTGCGACAGCCGTCGCTTCCGGTGTCGCGAAATCCAGCATGACATCACTGACTTTCAGCGCCGCTTCGATATCGGTACTGTACACAAGTGTGCCGATGGCAGCCTGACCCGGCAGGGGACTGCCGGACTGCACCAGCGCTGCGCTGATGTGCACGCCGGGATAATCCTGTGCCGTCTCGATGATGGCATGGCCCATGCGGCCAGCCGCGCCCAGCAAGGCGACGTTGACGGTTCTTGAATCGGTGCTCATGGTCTCAGGAGCTTACGCGCTCGAAGAAGCGTTTCACACCTTCGAGCCAGGAACCTTCGCGTGGCGAATGCTTGCTGCCGTTGGCGCGGATCGATGCTTCGAACTGTTTCAGCAATTCCTTCTGCTCACGGGTCAGATGTACCGGTGTCTCGACTTCGATCCGACACAACAGATCGCCGGTCGCGCCGCCGCGTACCGGCTTGACGCCCTTGCCGCGCAGACGGAACACCTTGCCGGTCTGGGTCTCGGCAGGGATCTTCAGACTGACGCGGCCATTCAAGGTCGGTACATCGATCTCACCACCGAGTGCAGCGGTTGAGAACGGCAACGGTATCTCGCAGGCGAGATCGGCACCCTCGCGCTCGAAGATCGGATGTTTGCGCACGTGGATTTCCACATACAGATCGCCGGCCGGGCCACCCTGTGGTCCCGCTTCGCCTTCACCCGACAAGCGAATCCGGTCACCGGTATCGACGCCCGCCGGTACTTTGACCGACAGCGTCTTGCGTTCTTCAATACGCCCCTGACCGTGGCACTTCGGACAGGGATCGCTGATCACGCTGCCACTGCCGTGACAACGCGGGCACGGTTGCTGGATGGAAAAGAACCCCTGTTGCATGCGCACCTGACCCTGACCGGCACAGGTCGAACAGGTCTCGGGCTTGCTGCCTTTTTTCGCACCGCTGCCTTCGCAGGCATCGCAACGCGTCAGGGTTGGTACCCGGACCGTGACGGTATCGCCGAACACGGCCTGTTCAAGATCCAATGCCAGCTCGTAACGCAGATCCGCGCCACGATAAACACGCTTGCCGCGGCCACCACGGCGCCCGCCGCCGAAGATATCGCCGAACATGTCACCGAAGATATCGCTGAAGGCATCACCGCCACCAAACCCGCCACGACCGGCACCGTGCCCTTGCACACCCGCATGACCGTATTGGTCATAGGCAGCGCGTTTCTCGCTGTCACTC
Organism: Gammaproteobacteria bacterium; assembly: GCA_035690065.1. GTDB lineage: Bacteria > Pseudomonadota > Gammaproteobacteria > Natronospirales > REEB76 > DASSKW01. The sequence goes on along the minus strand of DASSKW010000026.1, from coordinate 3,863 downwards.
AGGATCTCGTAAGCTTCCTTGGCTTCCTTGAAATGATGCTCGGCATCCTTGTCGTCCGGATTGCGATCCGGATGGTATTTCATGGCAAGGCGCCGGTAAGCCTTCTTGAGGTCGGCCTCCGTGGCGTCCTTCTTTACACCCAGTATTTCGTAGTAATCCCGCTGCGCCATGATTCTTCTGTCTTGTCAGTTTAGATTGCCATCGACATGCATACGGGGAGCTTGCGATTCACGCAAACTCCCCGCAGTGGCCGTTCAGATTCCTGTCCTGATTACTTCTTGTCGTCTTTGACTTCCTCGAATTCCGCATCCACCACATCGTCCTTGCCTTTACCGTCACCGGCTGGCGCATCGCCACCCGCCTTGGCTTCCTCGGCTTTCGCGGCATACAGGCGCTCGGCCAGTTTACCGGATGCTTCCGCCAAAGCCTGGGCCTTGGTATCGATCATGGCCTTGTCGTCTTTCTTGAGTGCGTCGCGCAAGTCGCTGACCGCGGATTCTACTGCGGCACGCTCTTCGCCGGTGACCTTGTCGCCGAGTTCCTTGAGGCTCTTCTCCGATGCATGGATCAGGTTATCGGCCTGATTGCGCGCATCTACCAGTTCACGCAGTTTGCGGTCTTCCTCGGCATGCGCCTCGGCATCCTTGACCATGCGCTGGATCTCTTCGTCATTCAGACCTGAAGACGCCTTGATGGTGATCTTCTGTTCCTTGTTGGTGGCCTTGTCCTTGGCCGATACGTTGAGGATGCCGTTGGCATCGATGTCGAAGGTGACTTCGATCTGCGGCATACCGCGCGGTGCCGGCGGGATATCGGACAGGTCGAACCGGCCCAATGATTTGTTGGCACTTGCCATCTCGCGTTCACCCTGCAATACGTGCACGGTCACCGCACCCTGATTATCCTCGGCGGTCGAGAATACCTGCGATGCCTTGGTCGGGATCGTGGTGTTCTTCTCGATCAGCTTGGTCATCACGCCACCCAGGGTCTCGATACCCAGCGACAACGGCGTCACGTCCAGCAGCAACACATCTTTCACGTCGCCTTTCAACACACCGGCCTGCACCGCCGCACCGACCGCGACGGCTTCGTCCGGGTTCACGTCCTTGCGCGGCTCCTTGCCGAAGAAATCCTTGACCATCTCCTGCACTTTCGGCATGCGGGTCTGGCCACCGACCAGGATCACGGCATCCACTTCGCTCACCGACAAGCCGGCATCTTTCAATGCGGTCTTGCACGGATCGATGGTGCGTTTGATCAGGTCTTCTACCAATGCTTCGAGCTTGGCGCGGGTCAGTTTGATGTTGAGGTGTTTCGGACCGGACGCGTCCGCCGTGATGTACGGCAGGTTGATCTCGGTCTGCTGCGAGGAAGACAGTTCGATCTTGGCCTTCTCCGCGGATTCCTTCAGACGCTGCAAGGCGAGCGGATCGTTGCGCACGTCCACGCCCTGCTCCTTGCGGAACTCTTCGGCGATGTAGTCGATGATGCGCTTGTCGAAATCCTCACCACCCAGGAAAGTGTCGCCGTTGGTGGACAACACTTCGAACTGATGCTCGCCGTCCACGGCTGCAATCTCGATGATGGAGACGTCGAAGGTGCCGCCACCCAGGTCATACACCGCGATCTTGTGATCGCCGTGTTCCCGGTCGAGTCCATAGGCGAGCGCGGCCGCAGTCGGCTCGTTGATGATGCGCTTGACGTCGAGGCCGGCGATCTTGCCGGCATCCTTGGTCGCCTGACGCTGGGAATCGTTGAAGTACGCCGGTACGGTGATGACCGCTTCGGTGACCGGCTCGCCAAGATAATCTTCGGCGGTCTTCTTCATCTTCTGCAGCACGCGCGCGGAGATCTCCGGCGGCGCCATCTTCTTGCCGTTCACTTCCACCCAGGCGTCGCCGTTATCGGCCTTGACGATGTTGTAAGGCACCATGCCGACGTCTTTCTGCACCACGTCGTCCGTGAACTTGCGGCCGATGAGGCGCTTCACGGCGTACAGGGTGTTCTTGGGATTGGTGACAGCCTGGCGCTTGGCGGATTGGCCCACCACCACTTCATTGTCCTTGGTGAAGGCGACGATGGACGGCGTGGTGCGATCGCCCTCGCTGTTCTCGATGACGCGCGGCTTGCCACCTTCCATGATGGCCACGCAGGAATTGGTGGTGCCGAGGTCGATGCCGATGATCTTGCCCATGGTTCAAAGTCTCCGAAAAGTTAACGAATCCTGGTTATTACGATAGATGGGGGTGCTGCCCCGTGTTTCAAGCGGCGGGCGTGGCCGCTTTCGCGACCAGCACCCGGGCCGGGCGCAGCAGGCGGCCGTTGAGCTGGTAGCCCTTCTGCACCGTGATCAGGACCCTGCCGGGCGCGACGTCGGGGGCTTCCTGCATGGCCATGGCTTCGTGCTGTTCCGGGTCGAATCCATCGCCTTTCGCGGGGTTGATCTCGCTGACCCCGGCGCGCTCCAGAGCCGAGCCCAGCAACTTGAGGGTCATGTCCATGCCCTCTTTCAAGGCAGCCGCATCGGTCTGGCCGGCGGCCGCGATGCCCATCTCCAGACTGTCTTTCACCGGCAGCAGCTCACCCAGGAACCGTTCCAGGGCAAATTTGTGCGCATTCTCCAGGTCACGCTGGGCGCGCTTGCGCAGGTTATCCAGTTCCGCGGCAAGGCGCAGATAGTTCTCCCAATTCTCGGCGGCCTTCTGTTCTGCGGCAGCCAGCGCGGTCTGCAATGTCTCCACCGGATCGTCACTGACGGCGGCTGCATCGACCTGCTGGTCCTGTGCGGCATGCGCCGCCTGTTCCTCACTCATCCTCGCCTCCGCAAACTTGCTCTGCCGGCATCGGTTGCCGGAAATAAAAGGGAACCATGCCTGTCAGGCACAGAGATACGTACTTCAGAATCTGGGGGTCATTTGCGTGGATTCAAGGCAGCGGTCAGCAGCCGCGCGGTCATATCCACGATCGGGATGACCCGCTCGTAGGCCATGCGGGTGGGACCGATCACGCCCAGCACCCCGACTACCTGATCGTCCACCTTATAAGGTGCGGTCACCACGCTGCATTCGTCGAGTACCTGATAGCCGGATTCCTCGCCGATGAAGATCTGCACGCCTTCCGCGGCGATGCACTTGTCCAGCAATTGCAGGATGTCGCGCTTGCGGTTGAAGGCGTCGAACAAGCGGCGCAGTTTCTCGACGTCCGACAGTTCCGCCCATTCCATCAGATTGGTCTCGCCGGCCATCACGTAACTGCGGTTCTCGTCGCGGCCACGCACGTCGAACACCTTTTCCGCCATGGTGATCGCCGCCAGCATCAGGTTGTTCATGTTCTCGCGGGTACGCTGCAGCTCATTCAGCAACTCGGCGCGCACCGTGTGGATATCCTTGCCAGCGAAATGCGTATTCAGATAGTTGCCGATCTGCTGCAAGGCCGCGGGGTCGTAGTTGTGGTCCAGGTTCAGCACCCGGTTCTGCACTTCGCCGTCATTCACCACCAGGATCACCAGTACCCGTTTCTCCGACAGGCGCACGAATTCGATGTGCCGCCAGGAGATATGCTCGCGCCTGGGCAAAGTCACTACTCCCGTCATGTGCGTGATCGCCGAGAGCATGCCGGATGCGCTCGCCAGCAGGGCCTGCGGGTTCGGTTCTTCGTTCGCAAACTGTTGCCGAAGCAGACGCACTTCCTGCTGTTCCAGCGGTTTCACCGTGAGCAGCGTATCCACGAAGAAACGGTAACCCTTCACCGTCGGTACCCGTCCGGCAGACGTATGCGGCGAGGCGACGAAGCCCAGTTCTTCCAGGTCCGCCATCACGTTGCGGATACTCGCCGGACTCAACTCCATGCCGGAATCGCGCGAC
>DASSKW010000025.1:0-11735 GCA_035690065.1 Gammaproteobacteria bacterium | reverse complement strand
GGCAGTTCACGCACCAGTCCGACCAGCACGTTGGCCTTGTCGGGTGGCAGGTAAGTGCTGGTGATCCAGCTTGACGGATAATCCTCCAGCGCACCGGGCGAAAGTTCGATGAAGAAATTGGGCTGGAACGAATCCCAGCGTACTTTGCGAAAATTCGTCACCTTGACGCTGATCAGGTCACCAGCGACATTGAAGGTGAGTGTGTCGCCGAGTTTCAGGCCCAGGTCTTTTGCGTAACCCTCCTCGATCGATGCGAGCGATCCTCGCGCTTCGTCAGCATTCCACCAATGGCCTGCAGTCAGGGTATTGGCAGCGGGCAACGTCGCCGACCAGCTCAGATTGGCTTCCCGGTCGCGCATGCGCCGTGCTTGTTCATTCTTTACGCGGACGTTTTTAATTGGCGTGCCATTGATCGCGGCAAGCCGCGCACGCAACATTGGGTAGAGTTCAGGTGTCGGCAGACCATGGCTGGCGAAGAAATGCGTGACGGTACTGCGCTGATTGGGCTGGATGTTGATGATGAACTGGTTGGGGGCATCGTCCGGCAGACTGTTGCGCCAGCTGGTCAGCAGATCGCCGCGCACGATCGCCAGCAGCAACAGTACCATCAAGCCGATCCCGAACGCGACTATCTGCACCACGGTATCGCGGCGATGGCGATTGAGGCTAGCCAGACCGTAACGCCAGCCGGCACCGGCGCCGTGACGCAGGCCTCTGAGTGCATAGAGCATTGCCAGGCCGCCGAGAGCCAACAGTAAACCGCTGAGTGCGAGTCCACCCAGCACATAGAGTGACAGGGTCAGCGTTTGCACCTGCCACCACGTCAACCCGAAGCACGCGATGACGGCCAATCCATAGACGATCCAGCCGCGTAACGGTGGAGGCGCCAGATCGCGCCGCAGCACACGGGCGGGAGGCGTGTCGCCGAGCCGCATCAAGGGTGGCAACGCGAAACCTACCAGCAAGACCAGGCCGATGCCGATGGCAGAGAACGCCGGTGTGAGTGGCGGCGCAGGCAGTTGAGACGGCAACAGGTCCTTCAGCAGGCTGACCAGGCCGAATTGTGCGAGATACCCGACGATGACGCCGCCAATCCCGGCGGCGATGCCGAGCCACAGTAACTCCAGCAACAGGACTACCTGCACGCGGCGACGCGTCAGGCCAAGACATTTGAGAACCGCAGCGGTGTCTGTGTGACGGGTGGCATAGCGGCGCGCTGACAACACCACTGCGACCGCCGAGATCAGCACGCTCACCAATGCCGCCAGCGACAGAAAACGTTGCGAACGATCGATGGCGTTGACCATCTCCGGTCGGCCGTCACGTGCATCTCTGAGGTGGATACCGGAGGGCAAGGCAGTTTTCCATTGCTGTTCGAGTCCGCTGATCACCTCCGGTGTGCCGGCGACCAGCAATTTGTAATTGACGCGGGAGTTGGCGCTCACCAGACCGCTGGCGGGGATGTCGGCAATGTTGAGTACGACTTTCGGTGCCAGCGCGGAGAATCCGAAACCGCCGTCCGGAAGATAGGCGATGTTGGCGGCGACCCGTTCGGTCAGTTTACCGATATTGACGCTGTCGCCGGTCTTGAGACCGAGACTCGCAAACACATGTGGTTCGGCCCAGATACTGCCTGGGGTGGGGATATCACCGATCACATGATCCGGGCCGAACGGTTCGGCGCTGACGCGGGCATGACCGCGCAAAGGATAACCGCGACTGACTGCGTGGATCTCGACTAACAGGGTGTCGTCGCCATGTACCACGACGGTAGGAAAATCCAGGACCTTTGCGGTACGCGCACCTGCATCGGTTGCGGTTTTGCTGAACGTGGCCGGGATGGGATCGCTGGAATCCAGTACCAGATCGGCAGCCAGACTTTCTCCGGCCTGTTCCATGACCGCGGTCTGGACTCGTGCAGTGAAAAACCCTACCGCACTGACTGCAGCGAGCGCCAACGCTAGCGCGATCGCCATCACGGTGAGATCGCCGCTTTTCAGGCCGCGCCGGAACTGGCGTAACGAGAATCGCAACAGCGTCATGCAGTCTGCTCCAGACGGCCGGCATGCAGCGACAAGGTCCGGTCGCAACGGGCCGCGAGTTCGACGTCGTGTGTGACCAGTACCAGCGTGGAATGATGTTCGGTGTTCAATTTGAACAGCAGATCGATGATCAGGTGGCCGGTGACTGCATCCAGATTACCGGTGGGCTCGTCCGCGAACAGCAGGCCAGGCTCGGTAGCATAAGCGCGGGCGATCGCGACACGCTGCTGTTCGCCACCGGAAAGTTTCTGCGGATAGTAACCGGCGCGTGCCGCGAGACCCACGGACGCGAGCACCGCACGTGCGGATTTCTCCGGCGCAGGATCGTTCACCAGTTCCAGCGGCAGCATCACGTTTTCAAGCGCGGTCAATCCGGGCAGGAGATGAAACGACTGGAATACGAACCCGATCTCGCGTGCACGACGTGTGGCACGTGCATCTTCATCCAGCGCACTGAATTCCACGCCATCCAGCCAGACGCTGCCGCGTGTCGGCACGTCGAGTCCTGCCAGCAAGCCCAGCAGGGTGGTCTTGCCTGAACCGGATGGCCCGATGATGGCGACGGATTCGCCCTTGTGGATGGTGAGTGAGACATCTTCGAGGATAGTCAGCAAGCCATCCGAACTGTTAACCTGTTTGCAGAGTTGGTCTGCATGCAGCAGTACTTCGGCTGAGGGGTCATTCGGCATGTTGAAACGCATCCTGTTCTGGTTACTGTTGAGCGCGGCATCCCCGGCTTTTGCTGCACCTGCGAATATCCTGGTGATGGGCGACAGTCTCAGTGCCGCCCATGGTCTCGAAGCCGGTCAGGGCTGGGCGAGCCTGCTGCAGCAGCGTCTCGCGGCGCAGGGTTACGACTATACCGTGATTAACGCCAGCATCAGCGGCGAGACCACGGCCGGTGGCCTGACCCGGTTGCCACAGGCACTTGGACAACATAAACCGGCCATCGTCATCCTGGAACTGGGCGCGAACGATGGTCTGCGCGGCTTGCCCCTGAAACTCATGCAGCAGAACTTGGGACGCATGATCACGCTTTCAAGCAAAGCCGGCGCGAAAGTACTGCTGGTAGGGATGCTGCTGCCGCCGAATTACGGCCCGCAATATACCCAGGCGTTCAGCGCGGTCTATCCGGCACTTGCCAGCCATTACCGGTTGCCGCTGGTGCCGTTCCTGCTTGATGGTGTGGCGCAGGATCGCAAGCTCATGCAGGCGGATGGTTTGCATCCCAAAGCGGTGGCCGAACCCAGAGTGCTGGATAACGTCTGGGCGAAGCTGGCGCCGATGCTGGCCAAGCCCGCGAGTAAACCTTGAGCGCTCTCCGGTAAACTACGCAGCCTGTCACTGCTTCCTGCTGCGACTTCTCAAATGAACAATCAACGGCTGAGCCTTTCGATCTACGCGCTCGGTATCCTCTTCTGTGTCACGCCCTGGGCGTCGCCAGGACTGGCGCTGGCGCTGGGTCTCGGCTTCGCGCTCACCCTCGATAATCCGTACCGGGCACGCGGTGCCAGAATCGCCAAGTACCTGTTACAGGCCAGCGTGGTGTTGTTGGGCTTCGGCATGAGTCTGGGTGTGGTGTTGCGCGCTGGCGCGAGTGGGATGGTGTTTGCCGCTGCCACGATTGTCACTACGTTCACACTCGGCTGGTTGCTGGCGCGGTTGTTGAAGATCAATCGCAAGACTTCACTGCTGATCTCCGCCGGTACGGCGATCTGCGGCGGTTCCGCTATCGCCGCAGTGGGCTCGGCGGTGGATGCGGACCACGGTGAGATGTCGGTCGCCATGGGCGCGGTGTTCATGCTCAATGCGGTAGCCCTGTACCTGTTCCCGGTGTTGGGACATCTGTTGGGGCTCAGTCAGGATCAGTTCGGGACCTGGGCCGGCGTGGCCATCCATGACATCTCGTCGGTGGTCGGCGCGGCAGCGGAATACGGCAACGGTGCCTTGCACACCGCGACGGTGGTCAAGCTGTCGCGTGCGTTGTGGATCGTGCCAGTGGCATTGGCAGCAGCGCTGTTGTTTCGGCGCAAGGAAGCTGCCGATTTGGTGCACACAGGAAAACGCAGGATCAACCTGCCATGGTTTATTGGCCTGTTTCTGTTGGCTGCAGTTGCGAGCAGTTTCGTACCCGGTATCGCACAGTGGACAGCCTTGTTGTCGCGTTTGGCGAAGATTGGACTCACCATCACGCTGTTCTTTATCGGCGCGAGCCTGTCGCGTGGCGCACTCAAGGCGGTCGGCTACAAACCCCTGTTGCAAGGCGTGTTGTTATGGGTGTTTATCAGCATCGCATCATTGGTGACGATCCTGTTGACCGTGCACTAGATCGCGCTGCAGCTCCGTCGTCACCCAGGCCATGATCTGCAGCATCCGTGGCGATAGCAGCGGCAATGAACCAGCATGGGTAAGCCAGCGATATTCCATGTGTTCATGAATCCCAGTGACCGGGTTCGCCGCCAGGACCACCTTTTCCTGCCGAGTGCGGGCCAGGTAATAACGCGCCACCTTGCCCCGGTTGTAGGGCGGGGTTTCGCAGTACTGATCCCCCCATGCGAATTCCAGATCGTTGATGCCGGTTTCTTCCTGTACCTCGCGGATCGCGGCTTGCAACGGGGTCTCGCCGGGTTCCACCGCGCCCTTGGGGAAATCCCAGTAACGCCAGGCGCGCAATAACAGGAACAACGGGCCGGCCGGCGTTTCACGCAGGATTGCGACGCCGGCGGAAAGGCGGGGATGGATAGCCATGCCCACAGTATATAACCCGGATGCGGGAACAAGCGGATAGAATGGACACATGAAAACCCTGCTCGCCATCCGTCATGTCCCGTTCGAGGATCTGGGGTCGTTCGAAACCTGCTTCGATGCTGCCGGCTACCAGATACAGTATGTTGATGCAGCGACGGCCGATTTTGACAGTGTTGTGAAAGGGAGATGGGATCTGCTGGTGGTGTTGGGCGGCCCCATCAGCAGCAACCATAGCGAACATTTTCCGTTCCTGATCCCCGAACTGCGGTTGATCGAGTCACGGCTCAAAGTCGCTGCGCCGGTATTGGGTATCTGCCTGGGAAGCCAGTTGCTGGCCCGGGCCCTGGGCGCACAGGTGCGCCGTGCAGCGCGGACCGAGATTGGTTGGCAGGCACTGACACTGACTGAGGCGGGTGCGATATCGCCACTGAATCATCTGCTCGGGCCGGTATTTCACTGGCACGGCGAGACTTTCGATATCCCGGAGGGCGCGCTGCATCTGGCAGGTACGCCGTTATGCCCGAATCAGGCATTCAGTCTGGGCGCGACGACGTTGGCGATCCAGTTTCATCCGGAAGTGACTGCGCGTGGATTGGAACAGTGGTACGTCGGAAACGTCGGTGAATTGGCGGCGCTGGGACTATCGCCGGAAATACTGCGGCAACAGGCACAACAGCATGCCGTTACGATGGCAAGCCAGGCGAGCCGATTCCTGGAGACATGGCTGGCTGGATTACCGGCCGCGACCTAGATCCGACGTGAAAGTCTTTGCACCCGTGGTGCGTCCTGCAGCCAGATGCATTTCACGATGAAGGTACCGATGCGGTGTTTATTCAGCGCGCGGTGTACTTCCTGATCGGTATGTGCAGGATCCAGCGCGATGATGGTGTGTACCGATTCCTTGTTGCGCAGCAGGTATTCCACCTCCGTGAGTTCCTTGCCTCCGTTGCTCGGGAAGCGGATCTCGTATTCACGCGATGGAGTGTCGCCGTGTGCCTCGGAGGGTGCACGCAGGTCGAGGTAGCGAAAGAACGGTGATGACAGCACCACGGTACGACCGGTGTAATTGCGCAGTTCGAGGTAAATCATCAGCCGGAACTTGTTGCGCTCGCTGCGTACCAGCCGCGCATGGAAATTCAGGTTGCGGATCCGCCGGCGCGGGAAATAGATGATCTTCAGGCCGATCACGAACGAGGCCACCAGCACGATAGCTTGTACCGCGCCCCATACGCCATGCTCGTTGGCCCACTTCAGCAGCATGAAGGTGTTGCTCCACCTGTCGGCTATGGCTTGCAAGTAGTCCATATGTCCCCGTCTGCCATTGAACAACGGCCCAGTCTATCCGTAGTGACATCAGCCGATATGGAACCAGGTCTCATTTCAGGCCGGATCCATCTACCGTCGGGGCTCAACCGCGGAATTCCACGTTGGCCTCGATCTCGATCCCGGTCTTGAGGCTGTTGGCGATGAAACAGTGCTGGTGGGCCAGTTCCACCATCTGTTGCACCTGGTTACGGTCTCCCTGCCCGGCGATCACGATATGCGGGTGCAACATGATGCGGGTGATGCGTAACGGTTTGTCTGCTTCCGGCATGAAACCCTCGGCCTGATCGGTGTATTCGATCACATCGATACGTTTGCGTGCCGCGATCGCCAGGAACGACAGCATCTGACAGGATGCCGCCGCCATCACCAATAACTGTTCCGGGTTGAGCCGTGTCGGGTCACCTCGGAATGCGGGGTCGGAGGAGGCATCGATAACAGCAGTGGCTGGCGATGCGGTCAGAGAGTGATCCCGCGTGTACTGGTCATATCCGGTGCCGGTGGAACCGGTCCAGTTGCAGGTGGCGTGATAGTGGTGGATCGTGGTTTCGTTCATGGTGTTTGCTATCGGAAATAAAATTTACGCATCAGCCAGAAATAGAGCGGATAAGGCAGGCAACGTAACAGCTTTAGCGGCATCACCAGCCGACGCGGGAATGTGATCTCGAACTTCTGTTTCAGGATACCGCGATACAACCGGTCTGCGGCATCATCCAGACGCATCAAAAACGGCATCGGGAAGTTGTTGTCGGCGGTCATGGGAGTGTCGATGAATCCCGGGTTGCAGACCGAGATCCGGATGCCTGCCCGCTCCAGTTCGAAGCGCAGCGCTTCGACGAGGTTGATGAGCGCAGCCTTGGTGGGCCCGTAAGCCGCTGCACGCGGCACGCCGCGATAACCGGCGACGCTTGCTACTACCACGATATGTCCGGCATGACGTTGCCGGAAACCCGGCAGGATCGCGTCGAGGCCGTTGACTACGCCCAGATAGTTCACCTGCATGTGTTTGGCGGAAATCTCGGCATTGAATTCGGAAAGTTTCAGGAACTGCCCGATCCCTGCATTCAACACCACCAGTGTCAGTGGCCCCAGTTCTGCTTCGATACGAGCTGCCGTATTCCGCATCGCCTGCAAATCCGCTACATCCAGCGGGTAGGGGCGGAGCCGGTCCGGGTTCGAGCTGGCGGTTTCTGCGAGCGGGCCGGACCGCCGGCCTGAGATGGCGACGGTCCAGCCAGCCGCGGCCAGACGCAAGGCCAGAGCCCGGCCGATGCCGGTACCACCGCCTGTGATCCAGGCCACCGCTGGTGCAGGTTTGTGCATGCAAGGCCCTCCAGGAAGGAGCGCAATTCTAGCGCGAATGGCATACTGCTTTCCTGCTTGCCGTACTACGATGGCTGCTATACCGTGTAACTTCGTACACAACGAACCGCAATTGCAAACGCCCGCTCCCGATGAGGATCCCATGGAAAAAATCTGGCTGAAACAGTATCCAGAGGGTGTTCCTGCCGAGATTGATATCGGCAAGTACGCATCCATCAACGCCATCCTGGAGGAAAGCTGTGGCAAGTACGCTGAGCTGCCGGCCTTCATCCACATGGGAGTTTCGCTCAGCTATGCCGAGATCGACGAGCAGAGCCGGCATTTTGCTGCCTGGCTGCAGAAAGGCGTGGGTCTGAAGCGAGGCGAGCGTGTCGCGCTGATGATGCCGAACATGCTGCAATATCCGATAGCCCTGTTCGGTATCCTGCGCGCGGGCATGGTGGTGGTGAACGTGAATCCGCTCTACACCGCGCACGAACTCGAACACCAGCTCAGGGATTCCGGCGCCACCGCCATCGTGATCCTGGAGAATTTTGCCACTACGCTGCAACAGATACTGGGCAACACGGATGTAAAACATGTAGTGGTCACCGCCATCGGCGATCTGCTGGGTTTCCCGAAGCGCCCGCTGGTCAATTTCGTGGTACGACACATAAAGAAGATGGTGCCGGCCTGGTGCATCGGACACGCGCAGGGTTTCCGTGCGGTACTCGCAGAGGGCGCACGACATAAGCCGGATGATGTGACGCTCGGGCATGAAGACATCGCATTCCTGCAATATACCGGCGGCACTACCGGCGTATCGAAAGGTGCAGTGTTGACGCACGGCAATATGGTAGCGAATGTATTGCAGGCTTCAGCCTGGCTGGGTACGTCGTTGCAGCCTGGTCAGGAAGTGGTGATCACTGCTTTGCCGCTCTACCACATCTTCTCATTGACGGCGAACTGCCTGGTGTTCATCACCCTCGGCGGGCGTAACGTGCTTATCACCAATCCACGCGACATGCCGGATTTCGTCAAGACGCTCGCCGGTACGCGCTTCAGTGTCATTACCGGTGTGAATACCCTGTTCAATGGTCTGCTACACACCCCCGGTTTTGACAAGCTGGATTTCAGCACCTTGAAACTGGCTCTCGGTGGCGGTATGGCGGTACAGCGCGCAGTCGCTGAACACTGGAAAAAAGTCACCGGCCTGCCGATCGTCGAAGCCTACGGTCTGACCGAGACTTCGCCTGCAGCCTGTATCAATCCGCTGGATCTGAAAGATTACAACGCCAGTATCGGCCTGCCGATTCCTTCCACGGACATCAGTGTTCGGGATGACGATGATAAGGAACTCGCGATTGGTGAAGTGGGAGAATTGTGTTTCAAGGGACCGCAGGTGATGCGCGGTTACTGGAACCGGCCGGATGAGACCGCCAAAGTGCTCAGTGCGGACGGCTGGTTGCGTACCGGTGACATGGGGCGCATAGACGAGAAAGGCTACGTATATATCGTGGATCGCAAGAAAGACATGATCCTGGTATCCGGATTCAACGTATATCCAAACGAAGTCGAGGATGCCGCGATGCTGCATCCCGGGGTACGGGAATGTGCCGCTATCGGTGTACCGAGCGAGCATTCCGGCGAAATCGTGAAACTGTTCGTGGTGCGCAAGGATCCGGCGCTCACCGCCGAAGAACTGATCGCGCACTGTCACAAGTATCTGACCGGCTACAAAGTGCCGAAGTTCGTGGAATTCCGCGATGAATTGCCCAAGTCGAATGTGGGCAAGATACTGCGTCGCGAGTTGCGGGATGAGGATTTGAAGAAGGCTTCTTGAACCGGGAGCGTTTGTTTAAAACAATCCTGTTATCCGTGCATGACTCCCATCCATGGCGGCCGCACGAGAGTGGCAGTGGTGCGGAGTCGTACTTCATTCCGGGGTTGCTTCGTCGCTACGCTCCTCGCAATGACATGGACTCTGCGGCTATTTTCCCGTCATTGCGCACGAGAGTGGCAGTGGTGCGGAGTCGTACTTTATCCCGGGATTGCTTCGTCGCTACGCTCCTCGCAATGACATGGACTCTGTGGCTATTTTCCCTGTCATTGCGAGCGAAGCGAAGCAATCCCTGGATTGTGTCGTCACTGCGATGACAGGATCGGAAATGGAGTGGTTTGAAATCTCAGCGGTGATACTTCGGACTTAATTCTTCCACTGCGGCCACCAGCGCAGCGAGATGTTCAGGCTTGATGTCCTGGGTGATGCCGTGTCCCAGATTGAAGACATGACCGCTGTCGTTCCCGAAGCTTTCCAGGACTTTTCCGACTTGTTCGCGGATGTGCTCAGGCGCGGCGCGCAGCACGGCGGGATCGAGATTGCCCTGTAACGCGACCTTGTTGCCCACGCGCCGGCGCGCATCACCGATATCCTGGGTCCAGTCGATCCCAAGCGCATCCGCGCCCGATCCAGCCATCGCTTCGAGCCAGCCACCGCCGCCTTTGGTGAACAGGATGACCGGCACCCGCCGGTCTTCCCGTTCACGGGTGAGGCCACTGACGATGCGGGTCATGTATTGCAGCGAGAATTCGCGATATTCCGCTGCCGCCAGCGCGCCGCCCCAGGTATCGAACAGCATTACCGTCTGCGCGCCGGCTGCGATCTGGGCATTAAGATACAGCGTGACGGCAGCGGCGAGTTTTTCCAGCAACAGGTGCAGTGTGGCAGGTTCCTGGTAGAGCATCGTCTTGATGCGCGCGAACTCGCGACTGGACCGGCCTTCGACCATGTAAGTGGCCAGGGTCCAGGGACTGCCGGCGAAACCGATGAGCGGCACGCGGCCGGCGAGTTCCGCACGGATCAGACGCACGGCATCCACCACGTAGCGGATGTCGGTTTCCGGATCGGGTATGCTGAGTTTCTTTACACTCTCGACGTCGTGCAGCGGATACTCGAACGCGGGGCCTTCGCCTTCCACGAAATGCAATCCCAGGCCCATGGCGGACGGGATGGTGAGGATGTCCGAAAATAGGATAGCCGCATCGAGTGGGAAACGTACCAGCGGTTGCAGGGTGACTTCGCAGGCAAGTTCCGGCGTACTCATCAGTTTGATGAAGTCACCAGCGCGTGCACGCGTCGCGCGATATTCAGGCAGATAGCGTCCTGCCTGTCGCATGATCCATGTCGGGGTGCGTTCGATTGGTTGACGCAGCAGCGCGCGCAGCAGCAGGTCATTTTTCAGAACGGTTTTTGTCACTAACCCTCTCTCTATCCCTCTCCAAGGGGGAGAGGGCGATAACGAATCGCATTATTTGCCGAATAGTCCGGCGATGCTGGTCTGGATCGCTTCGGCGGCAGCCCGCGGATCCGCTGCCTTGCGGATCGGGCGGCCCACCACGATGTAATCGGCACCGTTGTTGAATGCCTGTTCGACCGTCACGGCACGCTTTTGATCATCGTCCGGGCGGTTTTCCACCGGCCGTATTCCGGGCGTTATCACCAGCAAGCGATGGTCGATGAATTCACGCAGCCTGGCCGCTTCCATGCCAGAAGAGACGACGCCATCGCATCCGGCTTCGAGTGCCCGGCGTGCGCGCGACAATACCAGTTCTGCGACATCGCATTGGAACCCAAGATCGTCGAGATCGCCACGATCCAGACTGGTGAGCGCAGTGACTGCGAGGACCTTGAGCGGGCCTTTCACTTCCGCGGCTGCTTCCATGAGCGATTGGTTGCCATGGATGGTGCAGAAAGTGGCGCCACGTTTCGACAATTGTCGTACGGCGGCCTGCACAGTAGCAGGGATATCGAAGAACTTCAGGTCCACGAACACGCGCTTGTCCTGTCGCACCAGCCAATCCAGCAGTTCGAAATAACCCCCGGTCATGAACAGTTCCAGGCCGATCTTGTAGAACTGCACCGAGTCGCCCAGCGTCGTTACCAGCTGGCGGGCTGAATCGGTATCAGGCACGTCGAGTGCGAAGATGAGCCGTTCGCGGGTGGGGATGGAGTTACTGGAGAGCATGGGCAGATCTTTCATTGATGAACGGTGGGCAATTTTATCATGCGATGCGCATCGGTCCGGTCATCTGGACCGATTCAGTCAGGCGCTGGTATTCACGCTCGGCATAGCGGTCGGTCATGCCGGCAATATAGTCCGCCACCACCCGCGCGCGGCCGGCCGCACCTTGAGCGTTTTCGGCCAGCTGCAGTTGCCGGGTAACGGTCTCCGGTAAGCCCGTATGGCCTGAAAAATAGGCATCGAACAGGCTGCTGACGATGCGGGCGGCACGTTCGTTCATGGTCTCCACCCGCGGATG
>DASSKW010000024.1:0-3867 GCA_035690065.1 Gammaproteobacteria bacterium | reverse complement strand
GTCGCGATCCTGTTCGCGATATGCCTGATTCCGGTCGCGCTGACGCGCGCCGCACACCCGCAGCCGGTTGAAAATATCCAGTTCCGGATCCGCAAACTGTTCAAGGTCGCACCGTTCGGTGTCTGGGGTTGTCTCGGCGCCGGGCTTGCGAACGGGGCATTCTATGCGCTGGGACCGACCTTCGGGGTTCGTGAAGGATTGGCCGTCAGTCAGGTCGCCTCGTTCATGGGTGTGACGATCCTCGGTGGTCTGGTGCTGCAATGGCCGATCGGCACAGTATCGGATCGTTTCGACCGCCAGCATGTGATCGGTGTGCTGAGTTTTGCGGTCGCTATCGCGAGTCTGGTGCTGGTGACGATCGGCGGTCGACCGCTACCGGCACTGTTGATTGCGGGCGCATTGTTCGGAGGATTGACGTTCACCATGTATCCGGTGGCGGTCGCACATGCCAACGATCACATCAAAGCGGACGAAGTGGTGCCGGTGAGTGCAGCCTTGATCCTGTGCTACAGCCTCGGTGCGATGCTGGGTCCGTTTGGCGCAGCTGGCGTGATGCATCTGATTGGTCCTCGCGGACTGTTCCTGTTCACCACGCTGCTATGCGGTGGTTTGGGTGTTGCCGCATTACTTGGACCGCGTGGAGAACCGGTCGCCCCAGAGGATCACTCGCCGTTCGTGCCGGTGCCACGGACATCCGCAGTTATTGTGCAGTTGGATCCGCGCGCGCCGGAGTGATTGCTGCCATAAAGAATTACCCCTCACCCTTCCCTCTCCCGCAAGGGGAGAGGGACAAGGTGCAGCGCTGACGGCTTGTCCCTTACTTGGGCTGCATCCTTATCGCGCCGTCGAGACGGATGGTCTCGCCATTCAGCATCGCGCTCTCGCAGATCTGCTGCACCAGTTGTGCGTATTCTTCCGGCTTGCCGAGGCGCGACGGGAACGGGACTTGGGCGCCCAGGGATTTCTGCACTTCCTCGGACATGCCGGCCATCATCGGTGTCCAGAAGATGCCGGGCGCGATGGTCATGACACGGATGCCGAAACGCGCGAACTCGCGTGCGATCGGCAAGGTCATGCCGACCACGCCGCCTTTGGACGCAGAGTAGGCGGCCTGCCCGATCTGGCCTTCGAACGCGGCGACCGATGCGGTATTTACGATCACACCACGTTCGCCTTCCTCATTCGGCGTGTTGTGCTGCATCACGTTGGCCGCGGCCTTGATCAGATTGAAGCTGCCGATGAGGTTCACCTGGATGGTCTTGGCGAAGAAATCCGTCGCCATTGGACCTTCGCGGCCCAGGGTGCGCCCCGCACCCAGGATCCCGGCGCAATTCACCACCAGCTGCAGGTTGCCGAATGCACTTTTCGCCTTCTCGACAGCGGCAGCCACACTCTGTTCGGATGAGACATCGGTCTTGATGAACAAGGCGTGTTCGCCGAGTTTCTTCGCGGCTTCTGTACCTTGCGTATCGTTCAGATCGAGCATCGCGACCTTGCCGCCGGCCTTGACGATACGTTCGCAAGTAGCAAAACCGAGCCCGGAGGCGGCGCCGGAGACGATGGCATTGAGCTTTTCAAATTTCATTCCGTAACTCCAACTATTATCAAAAGTAAATTCAGTTTTCAGTCATACCGGCGACAGCCGGTATCTGGTCCGATCGATTGTCAATTCTTGCCCTGATTGGCGACTGCGGCAGCCGCTGCTGCGACTTTCTCCGGATCGCCAAGGTAATAATGATTGACAGGTCTGAAGTTGCTGTCGAACTCATACACCAGCGGTACCGCCGTCGGGATGTTGAGTTCGACAATCTTCTGGTCGCTGACGTTATCCAGGTATTTTATCAGCGCGCGCAATGAGTTGCCGTGCGCCGTGATGATCACCTGCTTGCCACTCTTGATCACCGGCAGAATGGTTTGCTCGAAATAGGGTACGAAGCGTGCCACGGTGTCTTTCAGGCATTCCGTGGCCGGCAGCTCGGAGGGCTTCAGGTCGCGATAGCGCAGATCGTGTTTCGGATGGCGCGGATCGTCTTCCGTCAAAGGCGGCGGCGGGATGTCGTAGCTGCGTCGCCAGACTTTCACCTGCTCTTCGCCGTATTTCTGCGCAGTCTCGGCTTTGTTGAGTCCCTGCAAGGCACCGTAATGACGTTCGTTCAGATGCCAATCCCTGTAGACCGGTATCCACATCAGGTCCATGTCGTCGAGTACGGTCCAGAGCGTGCGCACCGCACGCTTCAATACCGAGGTATAGGCCGCATCGAATGTGAAACCAGCTTCCTTTAGCAGGCGTGCCGCTTCATGCGCTTCGGTGATGCCTTCCGGTGCCAGATCCACGTCTTTCCAGCCGGTAAAACGGTTTTCCTTGTTCCATTGGCTCATGCCGTGGCGCAGTAATATCAGCTTGGTCATTCTCTTCGTTCCTGTTTCGTTTTGACGTCATACCCGCGAAGGCGGGTATCCAGTCCTTGAGTGCCGGTTCCCGCTCCGGCGGGAATTCAGCTAATCATCATAAGTGCTCGACAGTGTCTGTTCGTGCTCGAAACGTTCGATGGCCAGTTCGATCAACTTGCCGATCAATTCGGTGTAACCGATGCCGCTGGCTTCCCACAGTTTCGGATACATGCTGATCTTGGTGAAGCCGGGGATGGTGTTGATCTCGTTGACCAACAGCTTGCCGTCGTCCTGCAGGAAGCAATCCACCCGACCCATGCCTTCGCAATCCAACGTCTTGAAAGTCTTTACCGCCATCTCCTGTACCTGCTTGAGCGTTTCCGGCGGGATCTTCGCCGGTATCTCCAGGCGCGCACCATCCTCGTCGATGTATTTTGCTTCGTAGGAATAGAATTCATGCGTCGGGATGATCTCACCGGCGATGGATGCCTGCGGATTGTCGTTGCCGAGTACCGCGCATTCGATCTCGCGGCCCTTGATCGCTTCCTCGACCACGATCTTGCTGTCGTAACGGAACGCTTCCTTGATCGCTTTCTCGAATCCGGCCTGATCCCTGGCCTTGCTGATGCCGACCGACGATCCGAGGTTGGCAGGCTTGACGAATACCGGTAGCCCCAAAGCCCGTGTGACCGCATCGAAATCGATCTTGTCTTTGCGCCGGAATACCAGGAACTTCGACACCGGTATCCCGGCGTCGCGCAGCAGGCGTTTCATCACGTCCTTGTCCATGCCGACGGCCGAGCCGAGGATACCCGCACCCACGAACGGCACGTTGGCGAGTTTCAACAGACCCTGGATGGTGCCGTCTTCGCCGAGCGGGCCGTGCAGGATCGGGAACACCACGTCCACGGTCTGACCGACATCGCCGCTGTCCAGTTTCACCAGCTTGCCTTCACTCTGCGGCGCGAGCGCCACGCTCTCGCTGTCGGCCTTGTTGAGTGCGATCAGTTTCGGATTGCTGGTATTGAGCAGCATGTTCGACGGTTCGTTCATCAGCCAGCGGCCGCGCTTGTCGATGCCGATCAGTACCGGCTCGTACCGGCTCTTGTCGATGGCATCGATGACGTTCTTGGCCGACAGCAGCGAGATTTCATGTTCCGCGGATTTGCCGCCAAACAGGATGCCGACACGAGTTTTCTTGTTCATATATGTATGTTTGTTTCAGTTTGAGCTATCGGCGATACACATCACTGCGGTGACCGATGCGCACGACTCTTACTGTTATCAATTGATCCTGTATGGAAGCCACGATCCGGTAATCTCCGCTACGGTATTTCCAGAACTGACCCAATTCCTGGCCATGCAAAGGCTCACCTATACTGCGCGGATCATCGAGTTGCGCTATACGTTCCCGGAGAAACCTGATGATGCGTCTGGCGTTCTCCGGACCGATGCGTTTCAAGTCTTTTTCGACAG
>DASSKW010000023.1:0-47755 GCA_035690065.1 Gammaproteobacteria bacterium | reverse complement strand
TTGCCCATGGTGGGTACGAAAGCGATCTTCTGATGCAGTTCGCGCCAACGCTGGATGCGCTTACGGAGTTCTGTAACACCGTGTTCGGTCAGCATCTCGTGTCCTCAGTCAAACCAGTGTTCGGATGCGGGGTAACTCCTGTGACGCACCGCGCGCACATACGCTTCGACTGCAGCCTGCGGGCTTGCCGCCCCCGCCATGAAATTGTGTACGAATTTCGGTTTGCGTCCCGGCGTGATGTCGAGCATGTCATACAACACCAGTATCTGGCCATCGGTATCGGCACCGGCGCCGATACCGATCACCGGCACTTTCACCTTGCGGGTGATGTCTGCGGCCAGCGCTCGCGGCACCAACTCCAACAGGATCACATCGGCACCGGCCTGTTCCAGCGTTACCGCATCATCCAGCATCTGTTTTGCCGCCACACCGTCGCGTCCCTGCACCTTGAAACCGCCGAGTTTGTGTACCAGCTGCGGGCGTAATCCAAGGTGCGCGCAGACCGGGATCCCGTTCTGGTCCAGATTGCGGACGATTTCAGCCTGATGTCCACTGCCTTCCAGTTTCACCATATGCGCGCCGCCTTCCTGCATCAGACGTGCGGCATTGTCGAGTGCGCGTTCCGGAGTGGGATAGCTCATGAACGGCATGTCAGCCATCAGCATGGCGTGCGAGATGCTACGTGCCACACACCGCGTGTGATAGACGATGTCGTCCATCGTCACCGGCACCGTGGTGGCATGACCCTGGATCACATTGCCGAGTGAATCACCGACCAGCACCACGTCCACGCCGGCGCTGTCCAGCAGTGCGGAAAAACTGGCGTCATACGCCGTAAGACAGGCGATCTTCTCGCCCGCCTGTTTCATCTTCGCCAGCGTCGCCACCGTCACGGCGGTTTCACTGTTCTGCTTTACCGGTTGGGTGTACATGCCCGATACCTGCTTCTATCAATCCATCAGCATGGACTGAGCCTACTTAAACATCAAGCTGGCGTCCTGCCGGGGTTGAAATAATGTCGGCCACTCTTTACCCGGCTGAGTTCGCGAACCAGGAGCTGATAATCCTCTTCGCTGTCCACCGGGTTGATATCCGCCGCATTCACGATCAACAGCGGCGAACGCTCATAATGATAAAAGAAACGCGAGTAGGCTTCCGCGATGCGCGTCAGATATTCACGCTGGATGAATTGTTCATAGCCCACACCACGCTTCACCACCCGCT
Organism: Gammaproteobacteria bacterium; assembly: GCA_035690065.1. Lineage (GTDB taxonomy): Bacteria > Pseudomonadota > Gammaproteobacteria > Natronospirales > REEB76 > DASSKW01. Next base: position 46,531 of record DASSKW010000023.1, on the reverse strand, counting down.
GCATCAATACCTCGATCGGCGCCTGCAGGTAAACCACCATATCCGGCGCCGGTGCGTCCAGGGTCAGATGCTGATAGACCTGTTCGTAAAGCCCGAGTTCGTCGTCGTCCAGGTTCAATTGGGCAAACAGCCGGTCTTTTTCCAGCATGAAATCCGCCACCCGCAGGGGGGTAAAAATGTCGCCCTGGCGCAAGGCCTGCAACTGACGCGCACGCTGAAACAGAAACGATAGCTGGACAGGCAGGGCCGCACCCTTCGGATCGCGGTAGAAGCGTTCCAGGAACGGATTTTCTTCGGCGTGCTCTAGCAACGGTTCGCCACCAAAGGTCTTGGCCAGGCGCTTTGCCAGACTGGTCTTGCCGACCCCGATCGGGCCCTCGACAACCAGATAACGTGCTTGCGGTTCACTCACCCGTGGTTTCTCCGAGCGCTTCGATGCGGTCTTGCGCGCAGCGCGCCAGCAATAGTTTCACCGGACCCAGCCCCGGCGCTTCAAGGTCGGGAGCGATATCGACAAGAGGATACAGGACGAATACCCGCTCGGGCAGGCCCGGATGTGGCACCCGCAGGTCGGGCGTATCGATCACTGCATTACCGTATAACAACAGATCGAGATCGAGACTGCGCGGACCCCAACGCAAGGTGCCACGTACCCGGCCGTGACGCACCTCCAATGCCTGCAATTCCGTCAGCAGCACAGACGGAGCGAGTCCGGTCTCGAGTGCGGCGACGGCGTTGATATAGTCGGGTTGGTCGGGCGGACCGAGTGGTGCACTTTTATAAAGTGGGGAACATGCCAGCAGCCGGGTGGCAGGCAAGCTCGCCAGTTCCCGGCAGGCAGTGCGTACCTGCCGGACGGGCTGATCCTGATTACTGCCGAGTCCGATGTAGGCGACGACTCTGCTTTGCATGAGTGCCCGTCAGCCTGCTCCGCGAGTGCGACGGCGACGCCGACCATTGCCCGGCGAGGGTGTACGGTGTGCATCAAGTAAAGCGTATTGCTGGTCCGTATCCGCGACTTGCAATCGTGTCCACCAATCCGCCAGATCCTGATCCACGTCGCCCACTTCGGCCCGCAGTACCAGAAAATCATACGCAGCCCGGAAACGGGGATGCCCGATCAAACGCAGGGGGCGCTTGCCTTCGCGTTGCAGGAAGCGCGGCTGCATCTGGTAGATCTCGATCATCGGTGTCACGAAACGGCGTGGTAGCGCGACATGTGAAGTCTGCTCATCCACGACTTCGTAGGCTGCCTGCCGATACGCATCTCCCGGATGCATGCCTGATGCCTGCAGGGCGGTCGCACGCTGTCGCACCGGTTCCCATAGCAATGCGGCAAACAGAAACGCGGGCGTAACTGGACGCCCCTCGGCGACCCGCGCATCGGTACTCGCGAGGGCTTTGGCAATAAAGATATGCGGGAACCCCTGGTCCTCAAGGTCCAATACCGCATCGGTATGCGGGAACAATTGTGCAAACAATCCATGACGCCGCAAGGCCTCGAAGGCCTGCACTCCGAAGCCGTACAGAAACAGTTTCAGTATTTCCTCGAATAAGCGCGCGGGCGGAATATCACCCAGCAGCGGCGCCAGAGTTCTGATCGGCTGTTCCGTCTCGGGATGGATACGGAATCCGAGCTTGGCAGCGAAGCGCGCGGCACGCAGCATCCGCACCGGATCCTCGCGATAGCGTTTGTCCGGATCACCGATCAAACGCAGGTCACCGGCCTTCAGGTCGGCCAGCCCGCCCACATAATCCACGATGGAGAAATCACGGATGTCGTAGTAGAGCGCGTTGATGCTGAAATCACGCCGGAAGGCGTCCTGCTCCAGCGTGCCGTAGGTGTTGTCGCGCAGGATGCGGCCATTCTCGTTCAGGGTCAGATCACGAGGCGCCTCGTCCTCATCCACCTCATCCTGATATGTGGCACGGAACGTGGCCACTTCGATGATGTCACCGCCAAAACGTACGTGTGCCAGGCGGAAGCGTCGGCCGATCAGACGGCAATTACGGAATAAACCCTGCACCTGTTCCGGGCTGGCATTGGTGGCAACATCGAAATCTTTCGGCTCACGGCCGAGCAGCAGATCGCGCACCCCCCCGCCGACCAGATAGGACTCGAAACCAGCACTCTTGAGCCGGTACAGCACCTTGAGAGCGCTCTCCGAGATGTTGGCCCGGGATATGGCGTGTTCGGCGCGGGGGACGATGGCAGGGCTAACGACAGGTTGGTCCAAAATGTTCACGTATTGTCGGTTCTGGAAAATCGCTTCTGAATGGCGAATCAGGACATGCTCCCAAAAACCGGACCCAGGATGACTGTTATATGGAAACGGCCCGGAGCCTGCGTATAATACCACTCCTTTCGCGCCCGCTCCCTTCGTCTAGAGGCCTAGGACGGAGCCCTCTCAAGGCTTAAACACCGGTTCGAATCCGGTAGGGAGCGCCAGATTCCTGTCTTGCCCGGCCCCGTGATGAACTCTGCAACCGATCGATCGCCACCATCCGCGAGTCTCTCTCGCCCTCCTGCTCTGTGGCGGCGTCTGGCGGCTGCATTCTATGACAGCCTCATCGTGCTGGCCTTGTGGTTTCTCGGTACCGCGTTGATCCTGCCACTTACCCACGGCGAAGCGGTAGCCTCCTCGGACCTGCTGGCGATCATGGCTTACCGGCTTTATCTGCTCGGCATCGGATTCCTGTTCTTCGCGGGGTTCTGGACGCGCAGCGGACAGACGCTCGGCATGCTGGCTTGGAGAGTGCGGGTCGTGCAATCGCCAACCGGCGCATCCATCACCTGGAAACAGGCGCTGCTGCGCTATCTCGCTGCATTGTTTTCCTGGTTGGTCGTGGGCCTCGGATTTATCTGGTCACTGTTCGACAGTGAACGCAAAGCCTGGCATGACCGGCTCTCCGGCACCGAACTGCGCATGACCCCCTCGTTCACGGAACTATCCAATCGGGAAACGAGACAGGGCCACCTCTGAAAATCAGAGATCCTGGTTTCTGGGCAGGCAAGCCAGAAATCATAAAGATCGATTTTCAGAGGCGCCCATCAGCCTAACGGATCCTGCTCACCGCGACACCGCTGACAAGCGCCAGTAGTGCAGTCGGAAACCAGGCTGTGAATACGGGATTCAAACCGAACACCACCCCAGTCTGGGTGAAGATGCTGTTGAAGACATAGAAACCGATACCGATCAGCATACCGACCAGCAGCCGCTGACCAGCACTGGAAGAACGCATCGGTCCGAACACGAACGGTAATGCCAACAACATCATCAACAGTACCGAGACCGGTTGCGCCAGCTTGCCCCAGAAGGCAGCGATGTAACGATCGGCACCGATGCCGTTGGCCTTCAGATAATGGATATAGTGAAACAATCCGCGAGCCGAAAGACTGTCGGTATCCATCACGAACAGATCAAGCAGGCCCGGCGCCAGTAACGTCTTCCAGGGAGCGGATGCCATCCGGCGTGTGGTTGAGCCCTCAGGAGTCAAGTTGCTGCGGTGCAGACCGCTGAGCGTCCACTTGCCGTCCCGGAACAATGCAGAATTGGCCCGAGTCGCGCTCAGCAGATGGTGCGAATCATCGAAATCGAACAGGTAGATATTCCGCGCCGTATCAAGCTGCCCGATCTTCTTGACGTTGACGAATAGATTGCCATCCTTGGCCCAGATACCGCCCTCCCCCAATACGTTGGCCTGGTTATAGAGAAGCAGTGAACGCTGATCTTCCGCACTGCGTTCCGCCGGTGGCGCCACGAACTCCCCCAACAACACACAGACCAGTACCAGCACCACACCGCCTAACATGGCACTCATTCCGATGCGCAAGACGGATACGCCAGCGGTGCGTAATACCATCAGCTCATTGTGAGAAGCCATGTCACCCAACCCCAGCATCGCACCCAGCAGTACTGCGACCGGAAACATCGCATAAGCCTGGGCCGGCACATAGAACAGCGCGTAATGCGCAGCAGCACCCAAGGTGTAATTTCCCTGCCCCACATTGTCGAATTCGCCGACGAAAGTGATCAGAGTCGCGATGGCGGTCAGTACCAGCAATACCAACAAGGTATTCGCCACCACCTGTCGTGCAAGATAATGATCCAGCAGTTTCATACGGGATCCACCTTGCGCGAGCCGAACAGACTATGCAGACCATACTGCTGATACAGCAAGATCAAGGTTGCTACCAGCAGCAGGCCATGTACCCACCAGATGCCGATACCCGCAGGCATCACGCCTTTCTGCAACCAGACCCGGGCGATACCGACCAGGTTGGCATAAATCACATACGCCAATACCGCCACCATTAATCTGCCATAGCGGCCCTGCCGCGGAGAGGTGCGTGCCAGCGGCACCGCGAGCAACACCAGCAATAAAGCCGAGACCGGCACCGATAACCGCCATTCCAATTCCGAGAGCGCTTCGAGGTCGTGTTGTTTTAATAATTGTGCAGTAGGCAGCGTGTCATACCCCTGCTCGCCGACCTGAAGTTTCGCGGGAGCGATGCGCAGACCATGTTCGACGAATTTGACGATACGGAAGTCGGCCTGGCCAGGCACCCCGTCATAGCGATAACCATCGTGCAGTATCAGCATACCGGCACCGCCTGTCCCCGTGATATTGCGGGTGCCCTTGTTAGCGGAGATCACATCCATGCGTCCGTCCTGAGTCGGCGCTTCCACGAACACATCGTCGAGTGCACGCCCGTCGTTGCTCACTTTGGTGGCATAAAGTACGCCCTTGCCATCGGTATCCACCTTGAAACTGCCGGACTCGAAACTGCCCATCTGGGCATTGTGTTGGGCGGTACTTCGGATGATGTTGCTGGTCCGCACTGCCCATGGCGCGACCTGCAGCGACAGGAGCGCCAACAGTAAAGCCAGTATCAATGCCAACGTGAGTAATGGGCGGTAAATCTGTCGCGGACCGATACCGCAGGCCATGAGCGTGGTCATCTCGCTGTCACGGTACAGGCGACCGAGCGCCAGCATCACCGCCAGAAACAACGAGACTGGAATCACTACGATCAGATAACTGACGCAGGCGAGCCCCAGCAGGATGAAGACTGTGTCTCTCGGCAGCTTCCCGGTCGCTGCATCTCCCAGCAACAGCGCAAAGCGGTTGCTCATCAGGATCAGCATCAACACACCTGTGACCGCTGCCCAGGTGAGCGTGGTTTCGCGAATGAGGTAGCGGTCAACGATGCGTATCATGCCGGATAATCTGCCAAGGTCCCGCTGCCGAACGGGGATTGGGTTAAACTAGGGATTGATCACTTCGGCCGGTCCCGGGCTTCGACACCACGCCTGGCGCCAATCATACGCCAGCCGGCCATCATCTCTGATTCCAGACGGAGGTTACATGCAATTCTCGGCAAAGACCGGCGATATCAGCGCCCTGCCCACCGGTTGTCTCATCATAGGGGTGTTCGAAGGCGGCAAATTGGCCGGCATCGGTTCTGAACTCGACAAGACCAGCCACGCCTATCTCAGCAAGATCATCAAAGGTGGTGCCATCGACGGCAGCGCCGTACAAAATCAGCTGCTGTTCGAAGTGCCGGGGCTCGCCGCCGAGCGTGTCCTGCTGGTAGGGCTGGGAACGCAAAAGACATTCAACCTGCGCAACTATCGCAAGGCACTTTCCAAAGCCGCACGCACCTTGAACGATGCCGGCGTAAAGGATGCAGCAAACACCCTGTCGATGCTGGACATCCGCGACGCCGATCCTTATCTGCGAGCCCGTCACGGTGTCGAAGTGATGGAAGATGCCAGCTATCGCTTCACCGCCTGCAAGGGCAAGACCGACAAGAAACACAAACCCGCGTTGCAGAAATGCAGCATGCTGGTCGCGAAGCGCCCGGATTTGCACGACGCAGAACGTGGCCTGAAGGACGGTGCCGCGATCGCAGCCGGCGTGTCGCTGGCAAAAGATCTCGGCAACCTGCCGCCGAACATCTGCACTCCGAGCTATCTTGCGAGCGAAGCGCGCAAACTCGCCAGAAACGGCAAACTGAAAGTCACCGTGCTGGAAGAAGCGCAGATGCGCAAACTCGGCATGGGTGCATTACTTGCCGTGGCAGGCGGCAGTCGTCAGCCCCCCAAACTCATCATCATGGAATACATGGCCGGCGCCAAGAGTGCCAGGCCCCAGGTGTTGGTCGGCAAAGGCATCACCTTCGATGCCGGTGGCATCTCGCTCAAACCGCCGGCCGCCATGGACGAAATGAAATTCGATATGTGCGGTGCAGCCAGCGTCTTCGGCACCATGAAAGCAGCACTTGAGATGGGACTGAAGACCAATCTCATCGGCGTGGTGCCGACTTGCGAGAACCTGCCCGATGGCAAGGCTGTAAAACCTGCGGACATCGTGACCTCACTGTCGGGACAGACCGTGGAGATCCTCAACACCGATGCCGAGGGCCGGCTCATCCTCTGCGATGCGCTCACTTATGCTCAGCGTTTCAAACCCGCTGCCATCGTCGACATCGCGACGCTGACCGGTGCCTGTGTGATCGCATTGGGTCATGTGGTCTCGGGATTGTTTGGCAACGATGAAAGCCTGGTGAGAGAACTGTGGCAAGCCGGCGAAGCTTCCGGCGACCAGGCTTGGCAATTACCCTTGTACGATGACTATCAGGATGCGCTCAAGAGCAACTTTGCGGATTTCGCCAACGTCGGCGGTCGTGAAGGCGGTGCGATCACCGCAGCTTGCTACCTGTCACGCTTCACACGCGAGATGCGCTGGGCACATCTCGACATCGCCGGTACAGCCTGGAAGAGCGGTGCCGAGAAGGGCGCGACCGGTCGGCCGGTGCCGTTGCTGGTGCAATACCTGCTGGATCATTCCTGAGTCATGCAGCGCCGCCACTTTTCGGAGTGGCGGCGCATCCAGAATCAGGATGTGCCCATGACGCAGATAGATTTCTACGTTTTATCGAACCGCCCACGCCTGCAGTTCATCTGTCAGCTCGCGGAGAAGGTATTCGGTCTCGGGCATCGCATCTTCATCCATACAGAATCGGAGCATGAGGCGCGTGCGCTGGACGACCTGATGTGGGTGTTCCGCGACCGCAGCTTCCTGCCACATTGCCTGGCCGGAGCCGACCCGGATGCCGCGATCCAGATCGGCCGCGGAGAGGAGCCTGCTGGCGAATTCCAGGTGCTGGTCAACCTTGCGCCACAAGTGCCTTCCTTCTTCAGTCGCTTCGAGCGAGTGGCGGAAGTAGTGGACAAGGATCAACAGGTGCGCACGCTGGGACGTGAACGCTTCCGTTTCTACAAGGATCGGGGCTATCCTCTGGAAACGCACTCGCTCTGAAACGGACTCATGCCGCCCACCCGCAAACAACCCGGCCTCGCGCCCGACGACATCCCGTTACTGGAAGACGTGGTCGAGCCTGAATCTGCGGAACCAGCGACGATAGCTGAGACCAGCCCGTCTGCCCCGGCCGCCATCCCGGTGCCGGAACCGGAGTCAGAGTCGGAGTCTGAAATTGAACCCGCACCGGCCGAAGCGATCCCGCTGGATATCCTGAGTGAGGTGCTCACCGAGCGCATCACTGCGCTCACCGACCGCCTGTTGCGTGATGCTTCCGCGGAGATCCATGCCACCCTGGTGAACAAGGTCTGGGAGAAATTGCGCGAGGAGATACCCGGGTTGATCGAAGCTGCGCTCAGGGAAAATGGCGGCGATACCTGAAGCGCCGCCGATGCCGGTGCGTGACTTTGTCGCCTGTTATAATCACTGCCAGCCGCGCCCTGCGCGGCATTTTTGAATGATCACGCCGGAATCCGTTGCGCATGGAAAAGACCTACGAGCCGGGCGACATCGAACGTCGCTGGTATGACACCTGGGAACAGGCCGGCTGCTTCAAGCCCGCCGATACCGGCACGCCCTACTGCATCCTGCTGCCGCCACCCAACGTCACCGGCACCCTGCACATGGGGCATGCGTTCCAGCAGACCCTGATGGATGCGCTGATCCGCTATCACCGCATGCGCGGCGATGCCGCCTTGTGGCAATGCGGCACCGACCACGCCGGTATCGCCACCCAGAAGATCGTCGAGAACCAGCTCGCTGCCGAAGACAAGACCCGCCACCACCTGGGCCGTGAAAAGTTCATCGAGCGCGTCTGGCAGTGGAAACAGGAATCCGGCTCGACCATCAGCCGCCAGATGCGCCGCATCGGCGATTCCTGCGACTGGTCGCGGGAACGTTTCACGATGGACACAGGCTTGTCCGCGGCAGTCCGCCGGGTGTTCGTGGAATGGTATCGCGCCGGCTTGTTATACCGGGGCAAACGCCTGGTACACTGGGATCCGGTGCTGCAGACCGCAGTCTCCGATCTGGAAGTCAACAACGAAGAACGTGACGGACACCTCTGGTATATCCGTTACAACATTGTGAACCCGCAAGCGGGTGCGCCGGATCATGTCGTCGTGGCAACCACCCGCCCCGAAACCATGCTCGGCGATGTCGCGGTGGCCGTGCATCCCGGCGATGCGCGTTATCAAAAACTGATCGGCAAGAAACTCCGGTTACCGCTCACCGAGCGCGAGATTCCGGTCATCGCCGACGAGTACGTGGACAAGGAATTCGGTACCGGCTGCGTCAAGATCACGCCGGCGCATGATTTCAATGACTACTCAATCGGCCAACGGCACCAACTTCCGCTTATAAACATCTTCACCAAAGACGCCAAGATTGTTGGTGATAGTGATTGGCATTCATTGCAACGATCCTCTAATCCTTTGCCCCTCGAAGTTTCGGGCGTTATAGACATGGCAACGGATATTGGAATTCCTGAAAAATATATCGGCCTGGATCGTTTCGCTGCGCGTAAACAAGTTCTTGCCGATCTCGAAACACAAGGCTTGTTGGTCGAGACCAAAAAGCACAAGCTGATGGTGCCGATCAGCCAGCGTTCCGATGCCGTCATCGAACCGATGCTCACCGATCAGTGGTTCCTGGACCTCACCAGCGATACGCGTGTGGACGGCAAACCGGGGCCCGGTGGCAAAAAGGCCATCACCGAACCGGCACTGGATGCCGTCCGCAGCGGCGACATCAAGTTCGTGCCCGAGAACTGGAGCACGACCTACACGCAATGGCTGGACAACATCCAGGACTGGTGCGTGAGCAGACAGTTATGGTGGGGACATCGGATACCTGCCTGGTTCGATGAAGCCGGCAATATCTTCGTCGGCGAAGACGAGGCAGACGCCATCGCACACGGCGATATAAACCCGGTCGGAAAATTGAAACAGGACGACGATGTCCTCGACACCTGGTTCAGTTCCGCACTGTGGCCATTCTCGACCATGGGCTGGCCGTCGCAAGACCCGATCCGCAATGACCGGAATGATGTGGTTGCAAACTGGAACGCAGATCAGCGGTTCCTGCCTTCTGCAGTACTGGTCACCGGCTTCGACATCATCTTCTTCTGGGTCGCGCGCATGGTGATGGCGACCCAGTACTTCACCGGCAAGGTGCCGTTCCGCGAAGTCTATATCAACGCCATCGTGCGCGACGCGGAAGGCCAGAAGATGTCCAAGTCCAAGGGCAACACCATCGACCCGCTGGACCTGATCGACGGCATCAGTCTGGAAGCGCTGGTAACAAAATCCACTGCCTCGCTATTGATCCCCCAGCAGCGCGAGAAAGTCGAGAAGCGCATCCGTCGCGACTATCCAGAGGGTATCCCTGCGGTCGGCGCCGATGCGTTGCGCTTCACGTTTGCGGCGCTGGCCACCTATGGCCGCACCATCAACTTCGATCTCAAGCGCTGCGAAGGTTACCGTAATTTCTGCACCAAACTCTGGAACGCCAGCCGTTTCGTGCTGATGAACTGCGAAGGCTTTACAGCGGGCGGCGAACCACCGTTGAAGACCCCGGCCGAACACTGGATCGTCAGGAAACTCGATCATCTGTTACAGGCTATCCCCAAGCATTTCGAAACTTATCGCTTCGACCTGCTGGCACAGGATCTCTATGAATTTACCTGGAACGATTTTTGTGACTGGTTCATCGAACTTTCCAAGCCTGCATTGAATGGGACGGACAAGGCGGCAGCCGATTCGACCCGGCACACGCTGCTGTATGTCCTGGAGACACTGCTGCGCGCATTGCACCCGATCATTCCGTTCATCAGCGAAGAACTCTGGCAGCAGGTCGCGCCGAAACTCGGCAAACAGGGTAAATCCATTTCGGTGGAACCTTATCCGGACGCTGACGATATCAAGCGGGCCGATACGGCAAATGACATCGAATGGCTGCGCATGGCGATCGTCAAGATACGTGAGATTCGCAGCGAAATGAATCTTTCGCCTGCACTCGCGATCCCGTTGCTGATCGAAGACAGGAGCAGCGACCCGCAGCGCTGGGCACGTATCGAGGCATCATTGAAATTCATCGCGCGCATTGAGTCCTTGCGTGTACTGGCCGCAAATGAAGCTGCCCCACCGTCTGCGATCGGTGTGCTCGATCAGGCAAACCTGATGATCCCGCTCGCCGGCCTGATAGATACCGACGCGGAAATCGCAAGACTCGAAAAACTGCTGGACAAGCAGCGTCAGGAACTGGCGCGCACCGAAGCCAAACTGGGCAATCAGAGCTTCGTCAGCGGCGCCCCTGAGGCAGTGGTGAATGGCGTGCGTACCAAGGCGGAAGAAGTCCGTGCTGCGATCAAGGAGCTGGAGCAGCAGGTTACCCGGATGCACAGTCTGACCTGAATCCGCGAGTGGAGATTCAACCGGTCGGCCCCGGCGATTGATTGGTCATCATGATCGTCAGCTTCCAGTCGCCGTCCTGGCGTTTCCATACCGACAGATACTTGCCATACGCGACCGTCGCCCGCCCATCGGCGTTGATACCCGCTACCGTATAAATACCCCACGTGTAACCCAGGTTTCCGGATACATCCCCCGCCTGCGGCGACCAACTGACTTTGGTGTCAGAAGGGATACCTGCCAATGATTGAGCGATCTGCAGTTTACCGTTGACTGCCGCACCGCCCTGCGGCAACAGCACCGCGTCGGTCGCTGCATCACGTGAGAAGGCCGCGGCGAACCCCTCTTTCAACGATGCCTCTGAAAATGCCTTGTCAGCTTTCAACAGATTGCCGGTCTGTACCGACGCCGTATCCGCATGTTGCTGGCAGCCGGATAGCAGCACCACAAGTAATCCCGCCATCAGAATGATGCCTGTTTTCACTTTATCCTCCCGTATTCAAACTGTGTCCGGGTATCGCTAGACGACTCACCGGATTTGGCATAAGGTGGCGCGACGGAGGATAGACATGAGCAATGACACCCCCGCCATCGTGCGTGACACACCGACCAGCGCATTGATCCACAAGGTGAACACGGCCATCACCCGGGCCAACCACATCATCCTCGGCAAGGAACCGCAGATCAGGCTGAGCCTGGCGTGCCTGCTCACCGGTGGACATCTTCTGATCGAGGATATCCCGGGCGTCGGCAAGACCACGCTGGCACAGACCCTGGCCCGGTTGCTGGGACTGTCGTACCAGCGCATCCAGTTCACCAGCGATCTGTTGCCAGCCGATATTATCGGCGCATCGATATACGAACAGCAAACCGCATCTTTCCGCTTCCACCCCGGCCCCATCTTCACGCAACTCATGCTGGCCGACGAGGTGAATCGTGCCACCCCCAAGACCCAGAGTGCGTTACTGGAGGCGATGGAAGAACAGCAAGTTACCGTGGACGGTGAAACACGCGCGCTGCCACGACCGTTCTTCGTGATCGCGACCCAGAATCCCGTCCATCAGGTCGGTACCTTCCCGTTACCTGAATCCCAGCTCGACCGTTTTCTGATGCGGATCGCATTGGGCTATCCGGGTGAACATGCGGAGCGCGAGCTGCTCAAGGGTGAGGATCGCCGCACGCTGCTGAGTGATATCGAACCGGCATTGAACGCGCATGAACTGATCGCTTTGCGCAAAGCTGCGGCCGGGATACACGTCAGCGATGCGCTGCTGGATTATCTGCAGGCAGTGGTACGTCATACCCGCGAATCGCCCCGTTACGAGACTGGCCTGTCACCACGCGCGGCACTCGCGCTGAAACATGCATCACAAGCGTGGGCATTGCTGGCTGGTCATTCGGCGGTGTTGCCGGAAGACATCCAGGCAATATTGCCCGGCGTGACCGGACACCGGCTCCGTCTCAAGGCAAGTCACGAATCAGTTCCCGCCGCGATCCTGGCACAGGAACTGATCGAGGCAGTACCAATCCCCTGAGCATGTTCGCATCACTGCGTGCCACTTTACTGCGCAAAGCCCGTCTCTGGGCGTGGCGCCGGCAGGGACCCGACGGTCAGCAAATCACGCTGGCGCGCCGTCGTGTATATATCCTGCCGACCCGCCAAGGTTTGCTGTACGGCCTCACGCTATTCGTGATGCTGTTGGGTTCGATGAATTATTCCAACAGCATGGGTTTCATGTTGACGTTCCTGCTGGCAGCGCTCGGTCTTATCGCCATGCATGCCTGTCATGCAAATCTCAACGGCCTCACGCTGGCTGTCGGCAAAGTCGATGCGGTATTCGCGGGCGAGGTCGCACGTTTTCACATCCGGCTCTTCAACGCCGGCCGCACACACCGTCCCGGTCTGGTGATCGGCGCCGAAGCAGGTGACGCCACCGTCAACGGCGACCTGGATGCGGGCGAGCATGGCGACATCCGGGTGCCGCTTCCCACCCGACGCCGTGGCTGGCTCGTACTCGGCCGCCTCTCGGTGGAAACCACCTACCCGCTCGGTTTGTTCCGTGCCTGGAGCTGGGTACACATGGAGATGCGGACGCTGGTATATCCGGCTCCGGCCGCTTACGGTCCGCCATTACCGCAGCCCGCGGAAGGATATGGCTCGGGTCGACCCAACGATCAGGGCGACGAGGATTTCAGTGGCCTGCGTTCCTATCGTGCGGGCGATTCACCCCGGCATATCGCCTGGAAAGTTTCGGCACGTGAGCAGATGCTGCTCACCAAGCAATTCACCGGCAGCGGTGAACAGACCCGCTGGCTGGATGCAAATCTGCTGCCACAGTTCAATCCCGAACAACGCTTGTCGATCCTGTGCCGCTGGGTCCTGGATGCACACGCTCAGAACCTGCATTACGGACTGCGGTTGCCGGGCGAGAGTATCGCGCCTGGCAGCGGCGATGCGCAACGTGAACGTTGCCTGCAAGCACTCGCTCTGTTTGGAACGGATCCGTCGAGTCGGGACACTGCAACATGAACGCGATCGTGTTGCCCACGCTCGATATCCGTCTGGAACGGATCCGGTTGAATTGGGTATTGGCAGCACTGGCAGCCATGCTGTTGCCGCATCTGCTGTACCTGCCTGTCTGGGTCACGGCCGCGACTGTTGTCATCTCCGGCTGGCGACTGGCTGCCGCCTATCGCGGCTGGCCGTTGTTCAGTCGCGGTGCGCGCATCGTATTTGCACTGTTCGCATTTCTTGGTGTGTTCATCAGCTATCACACCCTGAACGGACCGGATGCCGGTACCGCGTTGTTGACCTTGCTGGCTGCATTGAAACTCATGGAAGCCCGGAGTCTGCGCGATTATTTCCTGCTGCTGGTGATCGCGCTGTTCATCGGCATCGCCAACTTCCTGCACGACCAGAGTATCCCGCTCGCACTGTACATGATCCCGGCTTTGTGGCTGACGATCACTGCACAACTCAATATCGCGCACCCGGATACCGGGCAGAGTTTCTCCCTGTCAGCCCGTACCGCAGCACGGTTGCTGCTGCCGGCCCTGCCCATCGCCGCCGTGTTATTCCTGTTGTTCCCTCGGGTACCCGGGCCGCTTTGGGGTATCGGGCTGCCACAACAATCAGGTGTCACCGGACTCTCGACCAGCATGTCGCCGGACAGCCTCAGTCAACTCGCGCAATCGGATGCGGTCGCATTCCGGGTCCGCTTTACCGGCACGCCGCCTCCCCTTTCAAAGCTCTACTGGCGTGCGCTGGTGCTGCATGACTATGACGGCACCACCTGGCATCTGGGCGAATCTTCCTGGGTATTGCATCAGCAACTCGAAACCCGTGGCACTCCCATCACATACGACATCACCCTGGAGCCGAATAACCTGCGTGTCCTGTATGCGCTCGATCTGCCGGTACGAATCCCGGATGATGCTTTCCTGTCGACAGATTTCGAGCTGGGGACACATCAACCCGTAACCGAGCTCAAGCTCTACAAGGTCACTTCGTACACGGATTACAGTTACGGGATCGGGCTGCCTGCCTGGCGTCGGCAACGTGACCTGAAGTTGCCGGACGGCATCGATCCGCGTGCACGCGCGTTGGTAAAGCAATGGCAATCCGCATCGACCGATGCAGCACAGATCGTGGACGATGCCCTGACCATGTTTCACGAGCAACCGTTCAGATATACGCTCCAGCCTGGCGCGATCACCGGTGATAATCGTATCGACCAATTCCTGTTCGATACCCGGCGCGGATTCTGCGAACACTATGCCAGTGCATTCGTGTTCCTGATGCGCGCTGCCGGCATCCCTGCACACGTCGTGGTCGGTTATCAGGGTGGGACTCAAAATCCTCTGGATGGTTATTACGTCATCCGCCAGGAAGACGCGCACGCATGGGCAGAGGTATGGTTACCGCAACGCGGTTGGGTACGAATAGACCCCACTGCAGCAGTCGATCCGGCGCGCGTGGATAGAGGCGTATCACAAGCTTTACCGGCAAACGAATTACCGGGTTATATATTCCGGCGCCACCCCTGGCTAAACAATATCCGGAATACCTGGGATGCTGTGGATAACGGTTGGAACCAATGGGTGCTAGCTTACGGGCCCGAGTTGCAGGAGCGTTTCTTCACCCGTATCGGTCTGCATTACGGCGACTGGGGCGAATTGGCACTGGTGTTGCTGCTGCTGGTAGGTGCGTTACTGGCAGGTTTCTCGTTGCTACTCTGGTGGCGACATCGGCCGCACCCCGGATTGCCCGTAATACGCGCCTACGCACGTTTCTGCCGCAAACTCGCCAAGTATGGATCGCCTCGCGCCGCCCATGAAGGGCCATTGGACTATGCGCAACGCATCAAACAACGGCACCCGGAACTAGCGACACAGATCGACGCCATCACTTCGATGTATATCCAGTTACGCTACGCGGAAATGGGAGATCTGAAGAAATTTATCGCGTTAGTCCGGGACTTCCATCCACATTCATCCTGAGGAAACCCTCTCTGGCGTATGCCGGAGCCGACTTCAATCCCTCACGGCCATGATGCGAAAATCGACTTTGACAACGTCCGCGACTTGCAATCCGCCGCCCAGGATACTGAATGGCGTGATACCGAAATCGCTTTGCTTGATTTGAAACTTGCCACTGACGATCAATCTCGGGCCTGTCCCGGAGACTGCGACAGGCACTTCCAGATCATGTTGCACTCCATGCAAGGTGATACGCGCTGTCACTATCGGACTGGTTTGCGAGCCGGTGACGCGCACTGAACGCACCGTAATCTCGGGATAGCGGACAGCATCGAGCAGCAAAGCGCCGAGCATATTGTGGCGGGTACCAGAGATGGCCGCATCGGAAGGCTGGCTGGCAAAGTCCGGACCCTCCGCAGCGCGTTGCGCCGGTTCATCCACGCGAAAATCATTGACTGGAAGCGTGAAGGCGAATCCCGAAAGCGCGAAATCAGGATTCAGGTATATATTCCCGTGGATTGTCGCGGCATGGATGACATGGTTGTGACCAAAGGCCGCCAACGGACCGGCCCGATATACAAGGAACCGTATCTCGGAATCCGCAGAATGAATCGTATAATGCTCTGCGCCAGCGGTAACCAGTGGCGTAAGTGCGGGCAATGCCGCGGGGGACTTGGCCACCATGCCGGCACAGCCCGCGATCAGCAGTGACACGAGGGTCAGCGCAAGACCGGGCAGCCTCTGCTGCGTAGATACGGAAAATTTCATGGATTTCATGTAGCGTATCCTGACCGATGACCGTGCCGGACGCAACGCTGGAGAACAGCCCTGATGGATCGTACAATTAAAACGTCGTTCCCGATGCGTAATACTTCCGTGCACTACGGAATCGTGGCCCAGACATTCCATTGGCTTATCACGATCCTGGTGCTGTTACAGTTCTTGCTCGGCATCAAGGCACATGGCCTGCCCATCAGCCTCGAAAGATTGATGCTGCTGGCGCGTCACAAATCCATCGGCATCACCATCTTCTTTCTTGTACTCCTGCGCCTGGCCTGGCGATTCTATTCACCGCCCCCACCGTTGCCTGCGGGGACCCGCCCATTACCTGCGATGGCAGCTCATGTTTCTCATGGTTTATTGTATGCCCTGCTGTTGCTGATGCCGCCGGTAGGCTGGTTACTGTCCTCGGCATCCAATCTGACTGTCAGTTGGTTCGGTCTGGTGACGTTACCGAACCTGGTGACTCCAAATCGTCAACTGGCGCATTGGCTGTTGCTCACCCACCAGAGCATGGCCTGGTTGTTATTTGCCCTGGTCATCGGGCACATCTGTGCCGCCTTTTGGCATCACTTTGTCCTCAGGGATAATGTATTGATGCGCATGCTGCCCTTCATTCATCCTGACCAGAACAAGGGGAACACATGATGAAAAAGATGCCGGCCATATTGCTGGCGCTGTTTGGAATACTGGTCAGTGGCAACGTCGCTGCCACCTGCTGGGCGCCGGTTCCACAGGCGAGCAAGATCAGCTTCGACATCAGCCAGGCCGGCGCTCCTTTGCAAGGCACTTTCAGCGATTACAGCGGTCAGATATGCATAGGTGCCGTCAATAGCTCCACTGAAGGCATCCAGGTACAGATACGGATGGCCTCGGTCGATACCCAATTACCGGAGCTGGATGAAGCGTTACGCGGCGCGGATTTCTTCGATGTAGCGCGCTGGCCGCAAGCGACATTCAAGAGCGATTCGATCAGCGCCCTGGGTCAAGGCCGTTATCAGGTACAAGGCAGGTTGACCCTGCGTGATGTCACCCGCAGCATCACGGTCCCATTCACTTTGCAACCCGCTGCAGACGGCAGCGCCCGGCTTGTCGGAGAGTTGGATATCCAGCGACTGGACTATCATATCGGCCAGGGCCAATGGGCCGACACCCGTTGGGTCGGCAATCAGGTCAGGATCTCGTTCTCGGTCATGCTCAAACCCGTGCAATCACACTGACCATTCCCAGACCAGACAATAATCACCCAGGAGTTCCATCATGAAACGCTTGTCACTTGTTGTATTACTGCTGGGCACATTGTGTGCCCTGCCGGGATTTGCCAGCCTCAAGGTCGGAGCCAAAGCCCCGCTGTTCAATACCGAAGCTTCGCTGGGAGGCAAGGTCTTCGAGTTCTCGCTGGCAGATGCTCTGAAGAAAGGTCCGGTAGTGTTGTATTTCTATCCGGCCGCCTTCACCAAGGGTTGCACCATAGAGGCGCATGATTTCGCTGCTGCGATGGACAAATATCATGCTCTCGGCGCCACTGTGATCGGTGTCTCGCATGACAATATCGACACCCTGAAAAAATTCTCGGTCAGCGAGTGTCGCAGCAAATTTGCAGTCGCCGCCGATACCGACCAGAAGATCATGAAGTCTTATGATGCTGTACTGCCAAAGCACGACAAGTACGCGAACCGGACTTCATACGTGATTGCGCCGGATGGCACTATCCTCTACACCTATACCAACCTCAGCCCCGATCAGCATGTCGCTAATACCCTGACGGCATTGCGCGATTGGCAGGCAAAGAGTAAAAAATAGATCTCGGCGTGGTGTGCAGATACCGTAAAAAGAACCCGGCACAAGGCCGGGTTCTTCAATCTCGGGTTTCTGAAAATTTATCGGTAAGCAATCATTTTCCGCTGGTAGTACTGGCTGCCGGCGCGCTGGCTGGTGCCGAGGTGGTGCCCGCAGCAAAGGCATAGCTGGCATCCGGAGCAACACTGTAACTGGCCGGAAAGCCTTGTGGCACTTTTACCAGATTCCAGTTGCCGGATGCCGGATCTTTCGCAAAACTGATCGGCCAACCCTGACTCGCATACTGAGTCGAGACCAGCGCGCCCGGTATCACCACTGAAATCGAACTGTCACTCCAGTAGGCCAGGCCACACGGCATGTTACTGGCAGCGTTGCCGTTGGCGACTGCAGTAATCTCGAGCGAACACCGCACACCACCGACATGGATGGTCAGGTTGCTGTACAAATTGCCGGCAGCCGTACTTTTCAATACCAGTTTCGGAGCCGGATCAGCTTGCGCCCAGTCTTTCGGCAGGTAGATGCCGATATCCGGTACCGCCTTGGCGGTCTCGTTACTCTTGCCGGTGGCATGCAGCGACAAGGTCTGCGGCCCCTTGGCGGTATCGAATTGAACTTCGACCACCGAATGCGGGTCGCCTAATGCATCCTTGTCATCCTTGAGCAGTGTGCAAGGCTTGACTACTTCCGGCGGCGTGACGCTGTTGCCGCGATAGATCACATAGCTGCAGTTGCCATTATCAACCAGCAGGTTGGCGCTGTCCGTGTAGGAAAACCGCTCCGGTACGCCGATCAGTGCAAAGGTGGGCTTGGACGAACTGCAGGCCGCCAGCAGTACGGTAAGCAGGGTCGGAATCAGACTCAGACACAAGCGCTTCATAATGGCCCTCCAGTCAACGGGCGCCGGCGGAATGCCTGCGGCCCAGTGGCTGATTTTGCCACGGTCAGCCTCGAATAGGGACACGTAGCTTTCAATTAAACCGGATTCTGCTGCGCCGGTACCTCGACCCTGGCCAGCAGGACGGCTCCCACTGCAAACAGCACAATCACCGAGAGGATGGAAAGTCTGGGGCTGCCGGTCGCATAGCTCACCAGCCCGATCAGGAAAGGCCCGATGATAGCGGCAAACTCGCCCAGCATATTGTAAAAACCGAAGAACTCGCCTGCCCGGTCCGGCGGCACCAGCCGCGCATAATACGAACGGCTCAGTAATTGGACCCCGCCTTGTACAAGGCCGATCAGGCCCGCCAGGATGAAGAATTCCAGTGAATGGCGCATGAAAGCGGCGAATACTGAGACCAGGACATAGACTGCCAAACCGATGAAGATCCCGCGTTTCGGCCCGATCCGCTCACCGATACGACCGAACACCAGTGCCGCCGGCACGCCGATGAACTGAACCAGCAACACAGCGAGGATCAGGTCACTGGTGCTGAAACCAATCGCCTTGCCGTAGTCCACCGCCATCTGGATGATGGTATTGACGCCGTCGATATACACCCAATAGGCGACCAGGAACATGAACACGGGCCGATATGCGCGTACGTGGCGAAAAGTCGCGGCGATCTGCCCGAAACCTTCACGGACCGCTGTCCCGAAACCAGTGCTGGTTCCTGTCGTGGGCGGTTCCGGTACCAGCAATAGCAGCGGCAGCGAAAATACCGCCCACCAGATCGCCGTGAATACCAGGATCCAGCGCACTGCCGTGGCTGCATCCTCGACCCCGAACCATTGCGGCTTCAGACTCATTGCGACGCCCAACACCAGAAACAGACCGCCACCCAGATAACCGGCAAAATAGCCGATGGCTGAAGTGCGATCCAGCTTGCCCGGTGCAGCTACGCTTACCAGCATGGAATCGCCAAACACGTTGCCCCAGAAATAACCGATGGATGCGATGACATAAAATACCACCGCCCACTCCCATGCTCCCTTGCTGACGAAATGCAGGGCCAGCACCGACACCGCACCCATGAATGCGGAAAACATCAGGAAGCGCTTCTTGTGGCCACCACGATCCGCGATCGCCCCAAGGACCGGAGCCGACAAAGCCACTACCAGGCTGGCGATGGAATTGGCGATACCGAGCCGGAAGGTACTGAGCGTGACGTCCGCGCCATGGCTCCAGTAGTCCTTGAAAAAGATCGGGAAGAACACCGTCATGATGGAAGTCGTGAAAGCGTGATTGCCCCAGTAATATGAGGCCCAGCCCACGACCTTGCGGGTCAGCGTCGAAGACATTTCAGACTCCCGGCTAATAGCCGCCTGTAGCGTATCAGGAAGTCTCAAGATCAACCATCCAAACTGATACAGAACAGACCCGAACATGCAACAAACCAGGGCTTCGTTGACCCTCAGCCAACGTGCCTGAACCAGGGTGGATCAGTAGTCCTGCCCCGAATAGCCCTGCCGAAAACACTGTTGGATAATCCAGCTCATCTGTCGGATATCTTTCGGTTGAATTCGGCCAATGCAGCTATCGTCTTTCTGAGCGCCGCCTGCTCGACAGCAGTGACGTCAGGGTTCCAGATTTCCATTATCAATACCACGCGTATGTGATCGCTCCGATTCCAGGCTTCATGCTCGAAACTGTCATCGAAAATCAGGCATTCCCCTTCAGTCCAGCCGCGGGTTTCACTGCCGACCCGAATGGCACATGCATCAGGCACCAACAATGGAAGGTGTACAGCCAGTTTGTGGTTGCCCAGACCGTAGTGCGGAGGGATGTAAGCGCCTGGGCGCAAGATTGAGAAAAACACTTCCGGCGCATGATCATCGATCTCTACAAGCGGAACATCTCTCAGCGCTTCCAGAGTCAATGGACAACGATTGCAATTCTCATTGATTTTCTGCCCACCCTTGTAAAGATGAAATGAACTCCAGGCATCCGAATGATTCAGAGTCGCCCATTGCATGGCGTCAAGGTTACGATCTATCTTCACGTACGGCTCGAGCTCAACCTTGTCACTCAGGAGCCGTAACAATTCATCCTTGATCTCGCTTGCATGGGACTGAAATTTTGAGACCCACCCAAATTCCAGGGTATCAAAAAACGGTTGTGGCTTGAGGCCCGGCATATACAGCCATTCAGGGCGCTGCAAAGGATCTTCGAACTTCGAGGTCTCGCCGGCAAAACGCGCTGCAGAAGCAAGCACCCGGCGCAATGCCGTTGCTCCATGCTCCGATATGTCATCTGTCAATGCGTCAGTCAGATAAGCCTGTTTGAGCCGCCCGAACGTGGCAAGTGCATGTTCGGTAAGTGCAGATAATTCGGCCGATTCCTGTACATCGCTGGATGCAGATATCCTGGATTGACCTGATTTTATTATCTTCACATATATATCAAGCGCCTCCTCTCTTCGCTCAAGCGCCTCAAGTAACTGCGCCCGATACATCCATAAAACCAGATGATCGGGTTTGATGTCTGTGGCTCTACTGATACTGGCAAGTGCAAGCCCGATTTCACCTCTGGCGTACAAGACTCTGCCAAGTTCCGCGTGCAAAGCTGCATGGTCAGACACATCATCGGCAGCTCTGTCTATCAGTGTCCTTGCAAGATCATCCTCCTTGCGGACCATCGCGCCGACTGCCAGTGCAATCAATGACGGCATGTGGCCAGGCTCAACCTCCAGTATCTTTTTATATATCTCCTCGGCTCCAGATATATCGCCGGAGTGTTCAAGGTAGCTCGCACTCTCAGCCAGAGTCCGTATCTGCCATGCGGATGCGCTGGATGTCTTTTCGTCGGCCCTGTTCATTTCATATAGCCCATCACACTGACAATGAAACGATGATACTGTAATTCTGGAGAAGATATGGATCTGTAATCAGCAGAGACAGACAACAAGATGGAATCAGGCCCCGACCTTCTCAACCCCATGCTCCCGGGTCTCGCGGAACCGCACGTCAGGCCAGCGTTCTCGAGTAAGTTGCAGGTTTACTCGGGTAGGTGCGATATAGACCAGGCTACCGGCATGATCCAGCGCCAGGTTGTCGAACGCCTTGTTACGGAACTCTTCGAGTTTCTTCGTATCGTCACACTCGATCCAGCGTGCGGTTGCTACAGGTACACTCTCGAAGATGCAATCCACACCGTATTCGCTCTTGAGCCGGAACGCGACTACATCAAATTGCAACATCCCGACTGCACCGAGGATCAGTTCGTTACTGCGTAACGGCCGGAACAACTGGGTAGCCCCTTCTTCACACAACTGGTCCAAACCCTTGTTGAGTGCCTTGGCCTTGAGCGGGTCCTTGAGTACCACACGCCGGAACAGCTCAGGCGCGAAGTTTGGGATACCCGTGAACTGAAGCTCCTCGCCCTGGGTAAAGGTATCACCGATGGATACGGTGCCGTGATTATGGATGCCGATGATATCGCCGGCGTACGCTGTTTCGACCCGCTCCCGCTCCGAGGCCATGAAGGTGAGCGCATCGGGAATCTTGATCTCACGGCCGATACGCACGTGCCGGACTTTCATCCCGGGCGTGTACCGGCCAGAACATAACCGGACGAATGCGATACGGTCATGGTGTTGCGGGTCCATGTTGGCCTGGATCTTGAACACGAAACCGGTGAGCTTTTCTTCCGCTGCCTGCACTTCGCGAGTAGCGGCAGCACACGGACGCGGCGCAGGCGCAAACTCGACGAAGGTATCCAGCAATTCGCGTACACCGAAATTGCTGATCGCGGAGCCGAAGAATACCGGCGTGAGACGGCCAGCGAGATATTCCTGGATATCGAAGG
Organism: Gammaproteobacteria bacterium; assembly: GCA_035690065.1. Classification (GTDB taxonomy): domain Bacteria; phylum Pseudomonadota; class Gammaproteobacteria; order Natronospirales; family REEB76; genus DASSKW01. The sequence goes on along the minus strand of DASSKW010000023.1, from coordinate 23,992 downwards.
CATACGATGCACCGCGCACCAGTTCGACTTCGGTACGAAAGATTTCAGTGTCCCCGCCAAGGAATTTTTCCGCGGCTTCACTCATGAGTCCATCGATCACCCGGGTCTCGCCCAGGCGCCCCATCTTCTCACCTTCGTAACTGTAGATGCGATCTTCAGTGAAGTGATAGATGCCCTTGAATGCACGTCCCATCCCGATCGGCCAGGTGATGGGCGCGCAACGGATATTAAGCACCGACTCGACTTCATCCAGCAGCGACATCGGATCGCGGCCTTCCCGGTCCAGCTTGTTGATGAACGTCATGATGGGTGTATCGCGCAACCGGCAAACGTCCATCAGTTTGATGGTGCGCTCCTCTACGCCCTTGGCGCAGTCGATCACCATCAATGCAGAATCCACTGCCGTCAGGGTGCGATAGGTGTCTTCGGAGAAATCCTCGTGCCCGGGCGTGTCGAGCAGGTTGACGATATGTTCCTTGTAGGGAAACTGCATCACCGAGGAGGTGACCGAGATACCACGTTGCTGCTCCAACGCCATCCAGTCCGAGGTGGCATGTCGCGAAGCCTTGCGACCCTTGACAGCCCCGGCCAACTGGATCGCGCCGCCAAACAGCAATAGCTTCTCGGTCAAGGTGGTCTTGCCGGCATCCGGGTGCGAGATGATGGCGAAGGTGCGGCGGCGGCCGATATCCTGGTCAAACATGGAACGTCAATGCCTTGGCGAAAGCCGGCTATTTTACCTGAAGGCGCACGGTATTCAGGTCAGATCGATCGCCAAAATCAGGGCATCTTCGCGGCCTTTCTCGCTCGGATAGTAGGACTTGCGCAAACCTACCTCGTTGAAACCGCGCTTCTGGTATAGCGCCAGCGCTGCAGCGTTGGAGGGCCGCACCTCCAATAGCATCTGACTGGCACTACGCTCGCGAGCCAGATCCATGAAGTGTTCCAGCAACTGACCGCCATACCCTTTTCCCTGCCATTCCGGAGCGACGCAGATATTCAGCAGATGCGCCTCGCCGACTACCAGCGACAGCACGCCATAGCCGGCAATCGCCCCATGCAACTCCATCACCCAGCATCCATAACCGACCCGCAGGCAATCGCGAAAGATGCCCTCGGTCCAGTGATACTTGTAAGCCCGCCGTTCTATCTCAAGTACGGCACGTACATCGGCTTCCTGCATCGGCCGGTAGAACGGTTCTGCGATAGCGACGACTGCGCTCATGGCATTATTTCTGATCCATTACACTGGCGGGTTGTACGCCACTTTGCGCTTGACGTTCTTTGAAGGTGCGCACGGCAAACTTGAGATCATCCCAGGCTTTGCGCTTCTCGGAAGGCGAGCGCAGCAGATAGGCCGGGTGGTAAGTGACCACGACCGGAACGCCGGCTACCTGGTGTAGCTGGCCGCGCAGCTTGCCGATAGGTGTATCGGTATTGAGCAGGTTCTGTGCGGCTATCCTGCCAACCGCGAGAATCAGTTTCGGCTTGATCAACGCGATCTGACGTTCCAGAAACGGGCGGCACAGTTGCGTCTCTTCCGGTTTCGGATCACGGTTCTTGGGTGGCCGGCATTTGAGGATATTCGCGATATACACCTGCTCGCGTTTGAGCCCGATGGCAGCGAGCATGGAGTTCAGCAACTGGCCGGCACGGCCCACGAACGGTTCGCCCTGTTTGTCTTCATCCGCGCCTGGCGCTTCACCGATCACCATCCAGTCCGCATCATGTGCGCCGACACCGAATACCGTTTGCGTACAGCCTGCCCGCAACCCGCAAACCGTACAGACACGGACTGCTGCCGTGAGTGCTTCCCAATCCATACCGGCTATCGCGGTCTCGCGCGCTGCCAACTCCACAGGCGATGGACGGGCTGCGGGAGATAACGCAGGAGCCGGCGCTGCAGCGGCTCTGGTCTCTGCCGGCGCCGGAATCGCGAGCGGAGCGCGGCGTACCCAGTTCACGATGCCGAGTTCGTGGAGATAGTTATTGCGATCCGATGACATCATCGTCAGGCGGCATGTTGCCTGGCGCGCCGTTTCCGCAGGCGCGCGAGCGCCATCACCGGACCGGAACAGGCGTACACGAAGAAACAGATGAACAGCACCTTGGGCGGACTCAGCGAAACCACGATCAGCAGCAACGCCACCAGTACGATGACAGTGAACGGCACCTTGCCGTGCAGGTTCAGATCCTTGAAACTGTAATAACCGATGCTGCTGACCATGAGTGCGCCTGCAGCGATCGTGAGCAGATAAGCAGGGATGACCAGCGCGCTACCTGGAATGTCGAGATCAGCGCCGAACCAGACCGCACCCGCCACGATGGCGGCAGCGGCCGGGCTCGGCAAGCCCTGGAAATAACGTTTATCGACCATCCCGGTACGCACATTGAAGCGCGCCAGCCGCAGTGCCGCACAGATCGCGTAGAAGAACGCGCCCAACCAGCCAAGTTTGCCCCACAACCAGCCGAGATTGATCATGTCCTTGAACGCCCATTCGTACATCACCAGCGCGGGCGCCAGACCGAACGAAATCATGTCGGACAGACTGTCATATTCCTTGCCAAACGCGCTCTCGGTATGCGTGAGCCGCGCGATGCGCCCATCGAGACCGTCCATGATCATCGCCACAAACACCGCGATTGCGGCGGGCTGGAAATGGCCGGTGATGGCAGCGACGATGGCGTAGAAACCGGCGAACAAGCCGCCGGTCGTGAACAGGTTTGGCAACAGATAGATTCCACGACGGCGTGGGCCGTCGCTTTCCGGACTACCGTCCAGTTCCTCATCTACACCGACTTCGGTGTCGACCTCGGTATCAGGCTGATCGGGAAGCTGCATCGGTGAGTACTCCTGCTGGACAGGACGTAATGATGCCACGAAGGCACTGATGGCGGCGAGCCGGCTACTGCCTCAGTCGCGTTTCATCCGCTCTCGCAATACTGCGCCCACCTTGTCAAGCAGGGATTCGCGCGCGGCTCGGCGGCCTGCCTGGATCACGGGTTTACCAGCCGCCATTTCGTGCGCCAGCTCCGCGGCAAATTTGCCGCGCTGGATCTCGCCGAGCAGCGTCTGCATGGCGGCGCGGGTTTCCGCGCCGATCACCCGCGGCCCGCGGGTGTAATCGCCGAATTCCGCAGTCGCAGAGATGGATTCGCGCATCCCGGCGATGCCACGCTGATAGATCATGTCAGCGATCAACTTCACTTCGTGCAGACAACAGAAATAGGCGATCTCCGGTGCATACCCGGCGTCGGTGAGAGTGTCGAACCCGGCTTCGATGAGATGCGTCAGGCCGCCGCACAATACCGCCTGTTCAGCGAACAGATCAGTCTCGGTCTCCTCGCGGAACGTGGATTCGACGATACCGGCCCGACCATGCCCCTGCGCCCAGGCATAGGAAAAGGCGAGCTGGCGCGCAGAGCCGCTCACATCCTGATGCACCGCTACCAGCCCCGGCACGCCGTGGCCCGCCAGATACTGGGCCCGCACCTGCTCGCCGATGCCGTTCGGCGACACCATCGCTACATCCAGATCGGCGCGTGGCACGATGCCGCGATAGTGGATATTGAAGCCATGGGCGAACATCAGCATGGCGTGCTGGCGCAAATTGGGGGCCACCCATTCGCTATAGACCTGCGGCTGAACTTCATCCGGGACCAGCATCACCACCAGATCCGCCTGTGCCACGGCTTGCCCCGGCGCTTGCACCGGCAACCCGGCGGCTTCAGCCGCAGCACGTGAGATCGAGCCGGCGCGCAACCCCACCGTGACCGGTACGCCGGAATCCTTGAGGTTCTGGGCCTGCGCTCGCCCCTGAGCCCCGAAGCCCAGTACGGTGGTGCGTCGGGCCCGGATCAGGCCGGGATCGGTGTCCTGGTCGTAATAGAGTTTGAGCGCCATGGTTTAATGCTGATGCACCTGCGGTAAGTGCCCGGTAGAATACGGTTTTTACAATCAAAAACACTACCCCATCATGCGCGCTTCTCACTTTCCCCTGAATACGGTCAAGGAAGTTCCGGCCGATGCCGAGACCGTCAGCCACCAGCTCATGCTGCGAGCCGGCATGATCCGCAAGCTGGCAGCCGGCATCTACACCTGGTCCCCGCTGGGCTTGAGGGTGCTGCGCAAGGCCGAAGCCATCGTCCGCGAGGAGATGGACCGCGCCGGGGCCATCGAGATGCTGATGCCCTCGGTCCAGCCACGTGAGCTCTGGGAAGAGACCGGGCGCTGGGACAAATTCGGTGACCAGCTGCTCAAGCTCAGGGATCGCAAACAACAGGAATTCTGTTATGGCCCTACCCACGAGGAAGTGGTCACCGATTTCGTGCGTGCCGAGATCAAGAGCTACAAGCAGTTACCGTTGAATCTGTATCAGATCCAGACCAAATTCCGTGACGAGATCCGGCCCCGTTTCGGAGTGATGCGCGCGCGTGAATTCCTGATGAAAGACGCCTATTCGTTCCATCTCACGGCCGACGGCCTGGCCGATGAATACCGGAATATGTATGACACCTATGCGCGCATCTTCACGCGGCTGGGTCTCAAATTCCGTGCTGTGCACGCCGACACCGGCGCCATCGGCGGCAGTGCTTCGCATGAATTCCACGTGCTGGCCGATTCCGGCGAAGACGCGATCGCCTTCTCCACGGGATCAGATTACGCCGCCAATGTCGAACTGGCAGAAGCGGTCGCGCCTGCGGCCTCACGTCCCGCGGTTACCGCCAGACTGGAACGTATCGCGACACCGACGCAGAAGACGATCGAAGATATCTCAACGTTCCTCAAGGTCAAGCCGGACCAATGCATCAAGACCCTGATCGTGACTGGCAATTCTGGCCTGGTCGCATTGTGCGTGCGTGGCGATCATGAGTTGAACGAGATCAAGGCGGCAAAGCTCGCCGAACTTCCAGGCGTATCGGCACTCGCCAGCGAAACCGACATCGCCGCTGCGATCGGTTGCAAACCCGGTTTCATCGGGCCGGTGAATCTGCCGGACTCGATCCCGATCATCGTGGACCGTGCCGCCGCGGTGCTGGCAGATTTCATCTGCGGTGGTAACCAGGACGGTACCCATTTCCGCGGCGCCAACTGGGAACGCGATGCTCGCGTAACCCGGGTCGCGGATCTGCGCAAGGTCGTGGAAGGCGACCCTTCGCCCGACGGCAAAGGCACGCTCAAACTTGCGCGTGGTATCGAAGTCGGTCACGTATTCCAGCTCGGTCAGAAGTACGCCGAAGCCATGCACGCGACGGTACTGGATGAACAGGGCAAGGCCTGTGCACTGCACATGGGCTGCTATGGCATCGGTATCTCGCGCATTGTCGCGGCCACCATCGAACAGAATAACGATGCCCGCGGCATCATCTGGCCGGCGCCGCTCGCGCCATTCGATATCGCGCTGCTGCCGCTCAACATGTACAAATCGGAAAGACTTCAGCAGGAAGCGCACCGGCTTTACACCGAGCTGAGTGAGGCTGGTTATGCGGTCCTGTTCGATGACCGCCCATTACGCCCCGGTCCCATGTTCGCGGACGCCGAACTGATCGGCATCCCGCACCGCGTGGTGCTGTCGGAACGCGGACTCGAAGCCGGTACTCTGGAATACAAGGGCCGTCGCGACGCAGAAAACCAGGATATTCCGCGCACGGAGCTACTCGGTTTCCTGAAACAGAAGTGCGGACAGTCGGCGTGAGATCGGCGGCTTATCTGGTGCTGGGCTCGATCCTGATGCTGATGAGCCTGCCGGTTTGCGCCCAGAAGGTCACGCAGCCCGATCCGGCACTGATACAACTGGTCAGGCAAGCCGCCACCGATACCACCAGCTTCAAAGATAAATACGTCGCCCAGGTCTGGCTGATGACCATGTCCCAGCGGCTGGCACCGCTGATACCGGATGACAACCGGCGGCTGGCGTTATTGAAGATGATCCATGAAGAAGCGGCGCGGGCCGGTGTCTCACCGGAGCTGGTGCTCGCAGTCATCGATGTGGAAAGCCGCTTCGATCACTACGCCATCTCCAATGCCGGAGCCCGCGGTCTGATGCAGATCATGCCGTTCTGGCTCAAGCTGATCGATCGCCCTGACGACAACCTGTTCCACAGACGTACCAACCTGCGTATGGGTTGCACCATCCTCAAGTATTATCTGGATAAATCCCACGGCGATATCCGTGAGGCGTTACAACGCTACAACGGCGTCACCGACGGCATCAATTATTCAGATAAAGTGCTCAAAGCGCTTAGCAGAAAATGGTATTGGGACTAACTCTAATGATGAGACTTAAAACAAGCTTATTTGCTGTTATTTTGCTTTTACCGTATTACTGTCATGCCGGTAATTTCACTCCTGCAGCAAAAGAGCTAGGAATCGGAATTGATTCTTCAAGCGAAGCGCTAAAACTTGAGAACCTTTTAGCCTCATTTGCGATAAAAAATGGATTTAATACTAAAGTCTATGATGCAAATTCCAAGTTTAAGGATATTTCGGTGCTATTTTTAGGCGTGATCTATGAAGACCGCAAACAAAAGCCCTATACAGTTGTTGCAATCCAATACGCGCCCCTTTTAATCAACGGGCACAGCGGCTGCCTGAGCCTCGATATTGTCATTGGAAATGGCGATCAGATACGTTTGACGTCATTAATAAATCAGGCTAAGAAACTAATTAGGGAAGCAATTCCTTCGGCAACTGATATTTATGACGAGGGATGCGACAGTAAAGATGAGAATGTTGACAATCCTCATTTTAAGAAATTACCACCGCCTCGTACCTAATGTGCAGGACGGTTCTTGTTACTCTAACAATCATCGCGTAACAAAATCTGTAGGCGCATCTGTTTCAGCCATCTGGTAAATTTCAACATCCGCCACCTCTGCCGCGGGTGGCCCTTCCCATAGCCACTCGCATAACGTGTTCACTGCTTCCGCATCACCGCATGCCAGCACCTCCACGCGTCCATCCGGCAGATTCATCGCATAACCACTGATGCCGAGTTCACGCGCCTTCCTTGCAGTACTCGCGCGATAAAACACGCCCTGCACTTTGCCGGACACCAGACAGCGTTTACAGATCATGTCGGCATTATGTGCGAGATCACGCGCTGACAAAAGGAAAGGGCCCCGCAGGGCCCTTTCTGAACGTCTTGCCTGGATTGTGCTTCCAATCAGCCGCCGGTGCTGGCAGCAGCAGCCGGTGCTGCCTTGGTCGTCGCAGCTGGCGCCGTGGTGCTGCCGGCGGCAGGGGTCGGCGCCATGCTGGAGCTGGCAGGTGCAGGAGTCGCAGCCGGCATCGCCATGCTGCTCGAACTGCTCATGCTGCTGTCCAACCATTTGCGGTCTCTCTTGTCCGCCTTATGATTCTGCCATGCACCGCGGTGCTTGGCATAATCGGAAGCCGCATCCGCATCCGTCTTCAGCGGGTTCTTCATGACATCGAAGTCCTGCTTCGGATAGATGGTGTCGGCATGCTTGATCTTGTCGGCATTGGCCTTGAAGATCAGCGGCCATTCGTACGGATTGCCGTACACGTCGGACTTGCCGGCGATCCGCCACAAGCTGTCACCCTTGACCACTGTGTAGGTCATCTTGGCGGCCTGCAGTTCAGCAACCAGCGCGCTCAGCACGTCATAGGCGGGCTTGCCCTGATTGTTGTTGATGTCGGTCTGGCCTTCGTTCAGGCGGTTCTGCTGATCGGCATTCAGGTTGGTGTAACCCTGAGCCTGGGTCAGCAAATCCCTGGCCTGGCTGAGATAGCAGTTGTTGATGGCGTCGGATGCCACTTGCTTGGCCTGGGCGTAAAGCTGCTGGGCCTTGGCATCGTCACCACCCTTCGAGGCGGCTGCGGCCTGGGTCATCAGGTCGGAGGCATTGCCGGTATCGGTGCAAGGCGCCTGGCCACTGGCGATGGTCGCCTGCGCGTCATTCATTGCCTGGGTGGTGGCAGCACTGGGTGCAGCCGACACTGGCGCGGGTTTGGGTTTGTTGCTCGCACAACCGACGGCGACGCCCGCGGTCAGCAGCAGCACGGCAAGCTGTTTTACAAAATTCTTTGTCATGGGTAGGTCTCCAACCTCAAGTTGTTATTCTGGCAACGGAAATCAGGCCGCGCCGGTCGACTGGGGCAAAAAAGTGAAAGACAGATTAGCCCCACCCCAGCTGCGGTGTCAAGCAAACTATACGCCTTAACATAAGGAAAACACGGGAATTTCAGGGTGGAAAGGTGTCCGAACTATCCAATCCCCGGGTGATTCGCAGGGCTTTGACCGCTTCCTGACGTGCCTTTAATGCATCTTCCCGCGCGGTCGAATACTCGGCACGATCCAGTGCGGTCTGGGCTGCCTGCAACAGGGTCTTGGCAAGCTCCAGATGCCGTGGTGCAGTCTTGGCCGCTCCACCCTGCTCCGCTGCTGCTACCGCCTGGCGTGCATTGCTCATCTCCTGCACGGGCGCGCCCGCACAGGCCGATAGAGCCAGCAGCAGGATAACGATGCAGTATTTGAGCAACGAGTTTGGCAATGGACGATTCTGGCAATGTTGGCGCTTCAACAGCGCTTGGCACGCTAACAGCGCCTTCCACAACCGTCAAGCGCCACGCTTGCGCTATAGTGGCGCCGTTTCCCCGACATCCTGGTTGCGAATACCGCGTATGAAAAAAGTCACAATCTGGCACAACGCCCGCTGCTCGAAATCCAGAGAAACGCTGGATTTGTTGCGGAGCCACAACATCGAACCCGAGATTCTGGAATATCTCCAGACCCCGCCTGCCGAAGCTGAAATCGCCCGCGTCCTGGCCCTGCTCGGGCTGGAACCGCGCGAGTTGATGCGCAGCAACGAGTCGGCGTATCACGAGCAAAAGCTCGCCGATACCTCGCTTGATCGACAAGCCTTGATCGCCGCGATGCATCGCTATCCAATTCTGATTCAGCGCCCCGTCGTTATCACCGCTGACAAGGCCCGTATCGGCCGCCCACCTGAAGCCGTGTTGGAAATCCTGTGAGTGCCGAGATACTGGTGTTGTATTACAGCCGCTACGGGGCCACGGCCGAGATGGCGCGCCACGTCTGTCGCGGCATCGAAAGTAGCGGCGCACGGGCGCGTTTGCGCACGGTGCCAAAAGTTTCCACGGTAACGGAAGCGGTCGAAGACGACATCCCGGCTGCCGGCCCGCCGTACGCCACGCTCGATGATCTCCGTGAATGTGACGGCCTCGCCGTCGGCAGCCCCACCCGCTTCGGCAACATGGCCGCAGCACTCAAATATTTCTTCGACGGCAGCGCCGAGCTCTGGTTATCGGGAGTGTTGGCCGGCAAACCTGCCGGCGTATTCACCTCTACTTCGTCATTACATGGCGGTCAGGAAACCACCCTGCTCTCCATGATGCTGCCGCTGTTACATCATGGCATGTTGATCGTCGGGATTCCCTACACCGAACAGGAACTGATGGCGACCTCCGGCGGTGGTACCCCGTATGGCCCGAGCCATGCCGCCGGCATGAACAGCGACCGTCCGTTATCCGACATGGAAAAGAAACTCTGTCACGCACTGGGCGCGCGCATTGCCGATACTGCCCGTCGATTGAAAGACCGGCAATGATGAAATTGTTACGCGCTGGGCGCGCTCCGGTACTCTCGGTACTCTGCGCATTATTCGTGTGGCTGGCAATCTGGCTTGGTGTACTGACAGTTGCCACCCCTGCTCAACATGTATTGTGGCTGGCGCTGGCTTTGCTGCCGATATTAATCGTCGCATGGCCTGTATGGCGAGACAGGAAAGGCGGTTACGCCTGGTGTGGCTTCCTGTCGCTCGGTTATCTCGCCCAAGGCATCACGGTCACCTGGACCGGCGCCATACACGCCTATGCCGGCACTATCGAAATATTCCTGAGCATCTTGTTGTTCGCCACCGCAAGTAGTGCGTTACGCGCGCGACGCCGGTTATCTTAATGTCGATCCAGTAATGATTTCACGAACGGCAGAGTAAGGCGCCGTTGCGCGACCAGGGAGGCGGTATCCAACGCATCCAGCGTCGCGCACAAGGTATGCATGTCGCGCTTGAGACGATTGAGCAGGAATTGCGCGGTCTCGTCCGGCAAATCGAATCCGCGCCGCGAAGCACGCGCTTTCAGCACCGTGATCTTGTCGGGATCATCCAATACCCCTATCTGATATACCGGCCCCCACGCCAGCCGTGAAGCCAGATCCGGAAGCAAACGGGGAATGGCACCCGGCGCCGAGCGCGCCGTAGCGACAAAACTGCCGCCCTGTTCGACCACGGCATTGAACAGGCTGAACAATGCATGCTGCCAGGGCTCGATGCCGGCGGTGCGATGCACATCGTCCACGCAGACCAGCGCACAACTTTCCAGATTCTCGGTGACTTCGGGATCGAGCATCACCGCCTGCGACATCGGCAGATAGATGGCGCGGCGCCCGTTCGCCGATGCCGCATGGCAGGCGGCTTGCAGCAGATGGGATTTGCCGCTGCCGTCCGCACCCCACAGGAACAGAGCACGTTCGCCGCCCTGCTGTGCCAGCAAGCGCAGCGCATCCAGCCCGGCCTGATTTGCGCCGGCGTGGAAATTTCCGAACGTGGCCGTATCCGCCAACCGGATGGCCAGCGGTAATTGACCGGTGCCGGCATTCATGGCTGATCGTTTCCGGCGCCCTGATACAGCTTGCTGCCCAGATATTGCGCGTGCGCGTGACGCACCAACACCGTGCCTGCCGCTGCCACCGGCAACGCCAGTAGCACTCCGGCGAAACCGAACAACTGGCCACCGACCAGGATCGCGAAGATCACCAGCACCGGATGCAAACCGATACGCTTACCGACCAGACGGGGCGTCAGCACGAAACTTTCCATCAACTGGCCGACACTGAATACCACTAACACCTCAAGCGGCAGCCACCAGCCCTTCGCTTGCAACAAGGCCGAGAGCAAGGCCAGCGTGATGCCAGTGATGACGCCGAGATAAGGCACGAAACTGAGCAGGCCCGCGATCACACCGATGGCAACGGCATTTTCAAGCCCCACCAGCCACAGGCCCAAGGTATAGATGATGGCAAGCCCGACCATCACCGAGAGCTGACCACGCAGGAAAGCGCCCAACATGATGTCGCAATCGCGTGCCAGCCGCGTTACTGTTTCCAGCTTGTTGCGCGGCAACAAGGCTGCAATACGCGCGACCAGATCATCCCAGTCACGCAACAGATAAAACGTCACCACCGGGATCAGGATCAGGTTCAGGAAGAATGCAAACACGGCGCCGCCCGAGCGTGATATGGACAACAGCGCATTGCCGGCAATCTTGCCTGCAGAGACGAAATTATCGCTCAGGAGTGCAGCCAGTTTGCCGGGCGCCAGCACGTTCACATCCATGCCCAAATGCGCGCTCAGCCATGGCAAGGCTTGTTGCTGGAACCAGATCAACACATCCGGCATGTGCGCAAACAAGGCGGCGAGTTCCCGCGTGACCATCGGTAACACCAGCAACAGCAATAGCAACAACACCAGGATCGTGATCTTGAAAACCACCAGCACGGCGATGCTGCGTGATAACCTGAGACGTTGCAGTCGATCTACCAGCGGATCACCCAGATAAGCCAGGATCGCACTGACGATGAACGGGGTCAGGATCGGGCGCAACATATAGATCAGTGCGATGGCGAGCGCAGCGCCAAACACGATCCATATCTTCTGCACGATGGTCATGGCGTCATTGCCCATACTGGAAATGCAGAGTTGGCGTTGCAGCTACGGCGGGCGCGGATATCGATCCAGCCACGGGTACCGCCGGTGCTGTCGGCTGTGTGAATTGTTGCACCGGCTTCAGCAGATCGCCGAGCGTGATGGCTTGCGCGAGATTCGTGACGCTGCCGTGGGTGTCGATACGGAAATATACCGAACCATCCTTCACCTGACTCACCTGTACGGATTTAACCGGCGTCAGAGCATCGAGATACGCCAGCACCTGTGCATAAGCATCCACACTGTTCACGCCATCCACTTGTACCGTTACACCGTCGACACCTTGCGCACCGGCACTGATCGCATACTGCCTGGCATACCCATCAGCCGCGGTCTGCAGACCTTCGGTCGTGATGCTGACCAGATCGCCGGCCGCACCACTCCAGGCTTGCACCGAACCGCCGGAAGTCAGCTGCCAGCGCACCGCGTATTGCCCCGCACTAACCAGATAGATGTTACCGACCAGGATCGCATCCGGTTGGTAGCGTGCAGAAGCCTGCTGGATGACTGTCGCGTTGTTGGTCCAGATATCCGTGAACGCGATAGCTTGTCGATCCTGTGCATCCATGGCGGGAAAGATCAGCGGTACGCCGCGTTGAGTAGCAGCCGCGTTCATGGCCTGCGCCACGGCGGGATTACTGGTGGCCGACAGAATCGTGCGCGTATTGCCATCCTGCAAGGCCAGCCAGACCAGAGTAGCCGGACGTTCGCGACCCCATACCGGTTCGTTGGCATTACTGACCGCCTGATTCACTGCGTCCGGATCGAACTTGGCATGCAACACCAGCCCGGTACCGGCGATCGCCAGGGCACCGTTGCGGGTGAGATCGAAATACGTCACGCCACTGGCCGGCGCGTTGCCGTTGGCATCCTGAGTCTGTTCGTAGTGATATTGCTGAAGGAACTGATTCGGATTGCTGGTCAGCGCGGCCAGAGCCGGCGCCCTGCCGGCAGTACGCTCGCCGGTGACCTTGACCAGCACCGCGGCCAGCGCCTGCTGCAAGGCGATATTCCGTGCCGCCGGAGTCTGATCCGGTACCGGAACGCTGGCTTCGTACAAACCATTTACGATCGCGCCCTGCGCACCCGCCGCCAGCAGCAGCAACACCATACCCAGCAAACCGACAGACCACGCACGCATGTTTCTCATCGTTCCTCCATCAGGGAATCCGGGAGCGGCGCGGCTGGCCCGTCACCGGCTCGTGTAGAATATACAGGCTAGAGGCGCTTGCCAGCGACCCGTCTTTGCATAAAAACCAGCATTCTGTCCGGGAACCCCGCATGACATCAAGGAAATCACTCTCCTACCGCGATGCCGGTGTAGATATCGACGCCGGCGATGCGCTGGTCGAGCGCATCAAACCTGCTGCAAAACGGACCCGGCGCACCGAAGTGCTCGGCGGCATCGGCGGTTTCGGTGCGCTGGTGGAGATTCCGGCCGGCTATCGGCAGCCGGTGCTGGTCTCCGGTACCGATGGGGTCGGCACCAAACTCCGGCTAGCGATAGATTCCCGGCGTCACGACACCATCGGCATCGACCTGGTCGCGATGTGCGTGAACGACATCGTGGTGTCGGGCGCGGAACCGTTGTTCTTCCTCGATTACTACGCCAGCGGCAAACTCGACGTGGATACCGCGGCGAGCGTCATCACCGGTATCGCGCGCGGTTGCGAACTCGCGGGTTGCGCACTGGTCGGCGGCGAGACGGCCGAATTGCCCGGCATGTATCAGGGCGAGGATTACGATCTCGCCGGCTTCGCCGTCGGCGTGGTGGAAAAAAGCCGAATCATCGACGGCAGTCAGGTCGCAGCCGGCGATGTCATCATCGGCCTCGCTTCCTCCGGTCCGCATTCCAACGGTTATTCGCTGATCCGCAAAGTGTTGTCGGTCAGCGGCGCATCGTTCGGGCAACAACTTGATGGAAGACCGCTCATCGACCTGCTGCTCGCGCCCACGCGCATCTACGTCAAGAACCTGCTGGCGCTGATGAAAGAAGTCCCGGTACATGCATTGGCGCATATCACCGGCGGCGGCGTGCTGGACAACATCCCGCGCGTGATCCCGGCCGGACTCGGCGTCACCCTCGACAAACAGGCCTGGCCACATCCCGCAGTCTTCGATTGGCTGCAGACCGAGGGGGCCATCGCCGAAACCGAGATGTATCGTACCTTCAACATGGGTATCGGCATGGCGCTGTGTGTTGCACCCGCCGACGCGGAACGTACCCTCGCTCTGTTAATTGCTGCTGGCGAGCAAGCCTGGCGTATAGGAGAAGTCACGCCAGATGCGGAAGGCGTGACGCTGCGCTGATGTCTCCGCAGCCTGTCAGCGCACCGCTGCCCATCATGGTGTTGATTTCCGGTGAAGGCAGCAATCTGCAGGCTATCCTCGATCAATCACAGCGCGACCATCTGATCGAAGTACGCGCTGTGATCTCCAGCCGTACCGAAACACACGGTTTACGGCGGGCCCGCGCCGCCGATATCCCTGCCCACTCGTTGCCAGTCGAAGATTTCACTACCCGTGAACGTTACGATGCCGCATTGATCCAATGCATAGATGAATATAAACCGGTGCTGATCGTGTTAGCCGGTTTCATGCGCATCCTCACCGATAACTTCGTGCAACATTATCGCGGGCGACTGCTGAATATCCACCCGTCGCTGTTGCCAAAATATCCCGGCCTCGATACGCACCGACGGGCATTGGCTGCGGGCGATCACGAACATGGTTGCAGCGTGCATTTCGTCACTGAAGCGCTGGATGGCGGCCCGGTCATCGCGCAAGCGCAGGTACCGGTATTGCCGGGCGATGATGCACAACGGCTCAAGGCGCGGGTGCAGAGCCGTGAACATCTGTTGTATCCTCAGGTATTGAACTGGTTTGCCTCAGGCCGGGTCAAACTGGAAGCCGGACGGGTACGATTCGATGGCTTGCCTTTGCGTCAGCCGAAAATCCTGGAATGGAATGAGGATGCGATAGCATGATCAGAACGACGCCCGGGATCATCCTGTTTGCCGGTTGCCTGCTACTTGCATTCAGCAGCGCGCATGCCGAAAGTGTCCAGATCCCGCTTTATCACGCTTCATATACAGTGAGCCGCAACGATCTCCAGATCGGCGTTGCGGAATTCAGCCTGATTCGCAATCCGGACGGTAGCTACAGCTATAAATCCGTCACCCAGCCGACCGGCTTGGCGGCGTTGTTCTTCAGTGACATCATCACTGAATCCAGTCAATTCACGGTAGAAGATGGCAAGCCCGAGTCATTGCGCTACGATTACACGAATTCAAACAACAGCCATGATGACGCCGAACATATCCAGTTCGATTGGAGCAGGCAGATCGCCGATTGTCATGATGGCAAAAGGCATAAAATACTGAAGATTGAACCTGGCATTCACGACCGCGCCCTGGCACAACTCGCTGTGTCACTGGACCTTGCCGCTGGCAGGCTCGCCGATGCTTATCGGGTGCTGGATCACAACCAGATCACCAGTTATCGCATGGAACGCGAACCCGACGAGAAGCTGAAGACTCAGAACTGGGCTTATCAGACTGTCAAAGTGGCGCGTAAAGATGCCAAGAAGAAACGCACCACAACCTTCTGGCTAGTGCCTGAACTTCATTATCTGCCGGCGCAGATCGAGCAGACCGAGCCTGGCAAGGCGACCATCACCTTGACCATGACAGAGATCAAGTTCGATATCACAAATTCAAAGTAGGTTGAGCTGAGCGTAGCGACGTCTGGCAGTTTCAACCGGGATCAGTGTGCCCAGGATTCGTGGGCATAGACGATGCGCCAGCCTTGCGGCAGTTTCTGCCAGACATCCGTGACCACGAAACTGCCTGTGCTCACCTTGCCATCCGGCAGCTTGCGGCGCGAACTCATCGATTGGGTTGTCACAACAGCCTCCCGGCTGAGTTGCGTGAATTCGACAGGCCTGTTCTGAGTGTAGACGACGTCGGTCTTGCCATGCCGCCACCACTGTAGCTGCTGCTCACGCAACTCGTCCCACCCGTGGATCACCTTGCCGTCGAATACGAATACCAGGCCCGGCTGATGCAGATAGACTGCCGTGAAGCGATCCGTGTCGTGTGCCTTCGCCGCCAGCATCATTTCATTCAGGATCGGTTGGAGCTGCTGTTGTACCGACGGCTCCCTGGCGCTGGCGACCCCGCCCGCCGAGAATATCGTGCCAACCAGAATCGAGATCAGTATGGCCTTCTTCATGGCATACGCTCCTCTGCAGATACTGACCAATACAATCAAGTCTTCGGCAAGGTCACGCCGTTCTGTCCCTGATATTTTCCACCGCGATCCTTGTACGAGGTCCCGCATATCCCATCGGACTCGAAGAACAACAGAAGCATATGCGGGTTTGTTGGAAACTGGAACTGGCCATGAAAACAATGACCTGTGGCCATGCCTGACTTCTTGTATCATTAAGGGCCTGCCTCAAGGCCCCGTTCGCCCTGAGCGTAGCTCCCCGGGCGTGAAGTTGAAGGATAACAAGGACATGGTTCCATTGTGTTTCGACTTCGCGGCGCGTCGCTCCGCTATGCTCAACACGAATGGTTGGGAAATTTTGAGGCAGGTTCCAGTTTCTGGCATCCTTGCCGCCACTCTTGTCAGTACAAGCAGTTGAATAAATGCAAGCTTGGGTTCTGATCTTCACCATCGGCGCGGTGCAGGCAGCATTACTGGCACTGGTGCTGTGGCGACGGCCGGTCAACGCGCGCGCCAATCGGGTGCTGGCTGTCTGGCTGGCACTCGTCGCCATTGACTTGGCGGTGAAGGCCATTTACATGGGGGCGCCCTCGCCGGCATGGTTCAAACCTTACCGTTTCGTCGCAATTTTCCCGTTCCTGTACGCCAGCCTGTTTTACATTTATGTACGCACGCTCACCACCGGGCACGGCTTTAGCCTGCGCGACCTGCTGCACCTGGGAGGCTTTTTCTTTGGCCTGCTCGTGACCGGCCGTGTATTCCTGCTCGGGGTAAACACAACCACCACTCTGTTCCTGCGTTATCAGCATGGAGACATGCCACCGCCCCTGCCCTGGTTCGATCTGACTCTGTTTGTGTATGCTTTTACCTATATTGCCGCTGCACTGCTCCGCATTACCCGCCATCATAGGCTGTTGCGGCAACAGCGCTCGGACGCCGACCGCCAATCAATGCGCTGGTTGACCGTGCTGGCCATCGGCCAGCTCATCATCTGGATGATTGCCGCTGTGCATGCGACTGTGAAACTGCCGTTCATTCACTACAACCTGATCTACGGTGCGGTGGCAACATGGATACTGGTAGTGAGTTATTTCAGCCTGGCGCAGCCGCCAGTAGTTGCACTGCCGCAAGATGATGAAGCAAGTGGCAGTAACGCCAGCGTGCAAAACGACGATTCGCGCTTTCCGGATGTTGAGGCACGTCTGTCCCGGTTGATGACAAATGAGGCGATGTACCGCGAACCCGCCCTCACCATTGGCCAACTGGCCCGCCGTAGCGGTTACCCGGAATATCTTGTGTCAGCCGTTATCAATCGCCGCTTTGGCGGCAGCTTCTGGGACTATGTCAATCATCATCGCATTGAAGCCAGTTGTGAATGCCTGGCCGACCCCGGTGACACGCGCACGATTCTCGACATCGCCTACGCCTGCGGCTTCACTTCCAAGTCCACCTTCAACGCCGCATTCAAACGTCTGCTGAACGAGACACCCAGCGTCTATCGGCAACGTCACGCGCAAGCTGGGCACGAATCACCGGCCAACGAATAATCAGCTCGCACACGGCAAGATTGATGGGCCACGACGACCACGCCGCTGTGATGTACACCGTCATGAATGGCAGCGACATCGCACCCGCGCCGATACCCAGCATCAAACGCAGCGTAACGGCTGCATAAGTCAGCGCCACGCTGCGACACATCCAGCGCCGATGCCCCGTCGCATCGCCGCGCACCGCCAGCCACACTCCGCGCGCCGTTACCGCTGGCCACAATAGCGCCAGCGTGGCGAAACCCAGGCCGCTGGCCAGCCCGCCCTGTGCGTTGAAGGAAAGTGAAAATCCGGCTGCTGCACCAATCAGAATGTCCAGTGCATACAACCAGCCCAAGGTGCGATGCAGCCTCGGCCAGCGCCGACGTATTGTGCCGGCGAGTTGCAGCGGCCCCAGTGCCAGCGCCGATCCGGCCATGAAGAAGTGGAAAGGCACATCCCAGCCCGATACGGCGAACTGTGCCGCAAACGGGCTCCCAACCTGAAATGCACGGTAGAGAAAAGTGAACGCATAGCCTGCCACCGCCAGCGATGTGAGCGTGAAGAACCCTTTGGCGAACCAGCGGGCAGGGGTGGTAAACCAGCGCATGGCAAGTACTCCCGAAGATGACCGGGGCAGACTCGCATCAAGGGCAGGCGGAATCGTCCGAAACGGGCGTTCCGGACAGTCGGCAGGTACGGTTCGGCGGGATCGGACGCTCCGGAGGCAGGATGTCCTGTGGGAGTGCCTTTAGCGACTCCTGATGGAAGAACCTGAATTGCGGGCTGCAGCGCGCTCCTGCAGTGGAATCAAGCCGGCAATATCAAGTCTTCGGCAGGGTCACGCCTTTCTGCCCCTGATATTTCCCGCCGCGATCCTTGTATGAGGTCTCGCATATCTCATCGGACTCGAAGAACAGCATCTGTGCCACGCCTTCATTCGCGTAAATCTTGGCAGGCAGCGGCGTGGTATTGGAAAACTCCAATGTCACGTGCCCTTCCCATTCCGGCTCCAGCGGTGTGACGTTGACGATGATCCCGCAGCGCGCATAGGTCGATTTCCCCAGACACACCGTCAGCACGCTGCGCGGGATACGGAAATACTCGACAGTGCTGGCGAGCGCGAAGGAATTCGGCGGGATCACGCAGCACTCGCCCCGGAAATCCACGAAACTCTTCTCATCGAAGGCCTTGGGATCGACGATGGTCGAGTTGATGTTGGTGAAGATCTTGAAGTGATCGGCGCAGCGCACGTCGTAACCGTAGCTTGAAGTGCCATAGGACACGATCCTGCCGCCGCCGTTCTCACGCACCTGACCCGGCTCGAACGGCTCGATCATGCCGTGTTGCTGCGCCATGCGTCGTATCCACTTGTCCGACTTGATACTCATGCAGATTTCACCCTAAGTGTAGAAGCGGCAGTGAGCCGCGATTGAATCATTCTTCGATCACGATCTTCGGAAACGAGCCCGCGTAACCCTTGCCGGCCAGCGCCAGTTGTGCGGCAGTACGACGCGCGATCTCACGGTAGCGTCGCGCGATATCGCCGTCTGGTTCTGCCACCACGGTCGGCCGGCCATTGTCGGTCTGTTCGCGGATCTGCAGATCCAGCGGCAGGCTGCCCAGGAACGGCACCTTGTAATCCTGCGCCATGCGTTCACCGCCGCCGCTACCGAAGATGTGTTCCTCGTGGCCGCAGTTCGAACATACGTGGGTGCTCATGTTCTCCACTACGCCGAGGATATTCACTTCGACTTTCTGGAACATCTTGAGTCCCTTGCGCGCATCCAGCAGTGCGATCTCCTGCGGCGTGGTCACGATCACCGCGCCGGACACCGGCACGCGCTGCGCCAGCGTCAACTGGATATCGCCGGTACCGGGCGGCATGTCCACGATCAGGTAATCGAGCGCCTGCCATTCGGTATCGCCGATGAGCTGCGTCAATGCCTGGGTCACCATCGGCCCGCGCCACACCATCGGCGTCTCTTGATCTATGAGGAATCCGATCGACATGCACTTCACGCCGTGACCGACCATGGGCACGATGTGCTTGCCATCCTTGCTGTTCGGCCGACCCGACAGACCCAGCATGCGCGGCTGGCTGGGGCCGTAGATATCGGCGTCCAGGATACCGACCTGTGCGCCATCGGCAGCGAGCGCCAGCGCCAGGTTCACCGCCACCGTGGATTTGCCCACGCCGCCCTTGCCGCTTGCCACCGCGATGATGTTCTTGACGCCCGGCAGCGGTGAGAGATTGCGCTGTACGGCATGGGACAGCACCACCCATTCCGCCTGCACCGAGACCTCGCCTGCGCCCGGCAGCTTGGCGAGCTGTTTACGCACCGACTCAGCCAGTTCATCCACATAACCGGCGGCCGGAAACCCCAGCTCGATCGTGATCCCGACTTTGCCGCCATCGAGACGGATGTCACGCACACAGCCCGCGCTCACCAGGTCGGTACCCAGATGCGGTTCCTGCCAGCCTTGGAGTGCGTCTTCGATCTGTTCGCGGGTGATCGTGGTCATCGCGGCGCTGTGCCAGTGAAAGGAGCGGCATTTTAGCATCCGTCCGGTCTGTTGATGCTGGCAGCGGCCCGGCTCCGGCAAGCGTGTGGCATAATTTCGCGCTCGAATCACGCATTTACCCTTCACTGCACCCAGAGCACGAATGAACCCGACGACCCAGCGCCGCATCCTCGTCACCAGCGCCCTGCCCTATGCCAATGGCCCGATCCACCTGGGCCACATGCTGGAATACATCCAGACCGACATCTGGGTCCGGTTCCAGCGCCTCATGGGCAATGAGTGCATCTATGTCTGCGCGGACGACGCCCACGGCACGCCGATCATGCTGCGCGCCCGCCAGGAAGGCATCACCCCGGAGCAGCTCATCGCCCGCACCGAGATCGAACACCGGCGCGATTTCGCGGATTTCCTGATCAGCACCGACAACTACCACACTACCCATTCGCCGGAAAACCGCGAACTGGCAACACTTATATATAAGCGGTTGCGCGACCGCGGCCACATCGCCACCCGCACCATCAAGCAGTTCTACGACGAGCAGGCGAAGATGTTCCTGCCGGATCGTTTCATCAAGGGCACCTGCCCGCGTTGCGGCACCCCGGACCAGTACGGCGATGCCTGCGAGAACTGCGGCGCCACCTATTCGCCCGCTGACCTCAAGAATCCGGTCTCGGTGATCTCCGGCACCCGCCCGGTAGAGCGCGAATCCGAGCACTACTTCTTCAAGCTCGGTGACTTCGAGACCATGCTGCACAAATGGACCCGTGCCGGACATCTGCACGAAGCCGTGACCCGCAAGCTCGACGAGTGGTTCAAGGCCGGCCTGCAGGATTGGGACATCTCGCGCGACGCGCCGTATTTCGGCTTCGAGATCCCGGACGCACCGGGCAAATTCTTCTACGTGTGGCTGGATGCGCCGATCGGCTACATGGCGAGTTTCAAGAACCTGTGCGACAACCCCGAAAAGAATCCCGGCGGCAAACTGCGCTTCGACGATTTCTGGGCCGCCGAAAGCAAGGACAAGACCGAGCTGTATCACTTCATCGGCAAGGACATCACTTACTTCCATACTTTGTTCTGGCCGGCGATGCTTTCCGGTGCCGGTTTTCGCACTCCCAGCGCCGTGTATGCGCACGGCTTCCTGACCGTCAACGGTCAGAAGATGTCCAAATCTCGCGGCACCTTCATCAAGGCCCGCACCTATCTCGACAACCTGAACCCGGAATACCTGCGCTATTACTTCGCCGCCAAACTCAGTGATGGCGTGGACGACATCGACCTGAACCTGGACGATTTCGTGCAGAGGGTGAATTCGGATCTGGTTGGCAAGTATGTGAATATCGCCAGTCGTTCGGCAGGATTCATTCACAAACATTTCGGTGGGAAAATTGGCAAGACCGATGGCGGATATATTAGCGGCGGAACCGTAAATGTTCCTGCCGCATTAATTACTGAATTGCTCGAAGGGATGGAACTTATCGAGAAACTCTATGAGAATCGTCAGTTCAGTATGGCCATATCCCGCATCATGAAACTGACGGATACAGTCAATGCTTTCTGGGATGAACAGAAACCCTGGGAAAAAGCCAGGCTGGAACAGCTTGGTGCCTTGCATGAAGTGTGCAGCATCACGCTTGAAGCGTTTCGTTTGCTGACTATCTGCCTCAAACCGGTATTGCCAACTACGACGCGGGAAGCTGAAATATTTCTTGGCGCAGGCGAATTTTCCTGGTCGGACAGAAAATCACACCTGAAATCAGGTCACCAGATTGCCACCTATCAGCATCTGATGACGCGCGTCGACCCAAAGGCAATAGAAGCCATGGTCGAAGCCTCGAAAGAAAACCTGACCGCAACTCCGAACACCCAACAGGCAAGCAACATGGACCCGATCTTCCCGGAAATCAGCTACGACGACTTCGCCAAGCTGGACCTGCGCATCGCACGCATCGCCAAAGCCGAACACATCGAAGGCGCCGACAAGCTGTTGCGCCTGACCCTCGATCTCGGCGGCGAGACCCGCAACGTGTTCGCCGGTATCAAGAGCGCATATTCGCCCGAACAACTGGAAGGCAAGCTGACCGTGATGGTCGCGAATCTGGCGCCGCGCAAGATGAAGTTCGGCGTCTCCGAAGGCATGGTGCTCGCGGCCGGCCCCGGCGGCAAGGATCTCTGGATACTCGAACCCCACGAAGGCGCGCAGCCCGGCATGCGAGTCAAGTAATCCCGATTGACAACAGTACGGCACTTCCGTACTGTATGGTCATGAATGAGATTACTGCCAACCGTTTCCGCGACCAGCTCAAGGCCGAAGTGGATCGCGCCATCCGCGAGCATCGTCCGTTGCGTGTTACCCGCCGTCGTGGCGGCGATTTTGTGGTGTTGAGTGCCGAAGACTGGAGCGCCATCGAGGAAACCCTGTATCTCAATCATGTGCCGGGGATGGTCGAGAGCATCCAGCAAGCCGCCACGGAACCGGTTGATAAAGGCATTCCGTTCAAGGACCTGGACTGGTGACCTGGACAGTCGTCCTGAGCCGCCATGCGGCGAAGGATGCAAAGCTGCTGGGTCGCTCCGGTCTGAAGTCCCAAACATCAAAGCTCCTGCAATTGCTGGAACGCGACCCATTCGCAACCCCGCCTCGCTTCGAGAAACTGACAGGAAACCTGAGCGGGTTTTATTCGCGTCGTATCAATATCCAGCACCGTCTGGTATATCAAGTGGATGCTGAGCACAAGATCGTGCACATTCTGCGCATGTGGACGCATTACGAATGACTGCATTGGCTGACAGGATAGACGCGCTCCTGCCGCAGACCCAATGCCAGCGCTGCGGTTATCCCGATTGCCGCGCCTATGCCGAAGCGATCGCCAGCGACGAGACCGAGATCAACCGCTGTCCACCGGGCGGTGTCGACACGATCCAGTCACTCGCCGAACTGACCGGCCGCAAACTCAAACCACTCGATCCGGGACTGGGTGAATTTCGACCCGATACCGTTGCCTTCATCGACGAGCCTCTTTGTATCGGCTGCACCAAGTGCATCCAGGCCTGTCCGGTGGACGCCATCGTCGGTGCCGCCAAACAGATGCATACGGTTATTGAATCGCTGTGCACCGGCTGTGAATTGTGCATTCCGCCCTGCCCGGTGGACTGCATCCGCATGCAACCGGCCATCGCCGCGACCGATGGCATCGAAGTGCCAGCCACAGGACAAACCCGCGCCGATTTCTTCCGGACCCGTTATCGCTCCCGCAGCGCTCGACTGGAACGCAGCAAGCTGGAGCGGCAATCGCGCCGCCGGGAAACCCGACTGGGCAACTCGCCGGATATCGTTGCCCGCCGCAAAGCCGAGATCGCCGCCGCAGTCGAACGGGTACGTGCCAGACGCGCACGGCAGGGATCGAAAAAATCATGAATCCGGAAAAACGCGCTGCAATCTTTAAGAAGCTGAAAGCCGCCAACCCAAAACCCACTACCGAACTGGTGTATCGCACGCCTTACGAACTGCTGGTCGCCGTGACGCTATCGGCGCAGGCCACCGATGTCAGCGTGAACAAGGCCACCGAGAAACTGTTCCCGATCGCGGACACGCCCAAGGCCATGCTCGAACTCGGCGAAGCCGGGCTCAAGCGCTACATCAAGACCATCGGCCTGTATAACACCAAGGCCAGAAACATCATCGCTGCAGCGAAGTTACTGATCGAACATCATAACGGCCAAGTCCCACGCGACCGCGCAGCGCTGGAAGCCCTGCCCGGCGTAGGCCGCAAGACCGCCAACGTGATCCTCAACACCGCGTTCGGCGAACCCACCATCGCCGTGGATACGCACATCTTTCGCGTCGCCAACCGCACCGGTCTCGCCCCCGGCAAGAACGTGCGGGAAGTCGAAGACCGGCTGATGAAGTTCACGCCCGATAAATACAAACAGGATGCGCATCACTGGCTGATCCTGCACGG
>DASSKW010000022.1:0-2375 GCA_035690065.1 Gammaproteobacteria bacterium | reverse complement strand
TGTCCGAAGAGGACAAGCAGGTAGTGCAGCGCGCGCGCAAGATCCAGCGCTTCCTGTCGCAGCCGTTCTCGGTCGCTGAAGTATTTACCGGCTCACCCGGCAAGTATGTGTCCCTGAAAGACACTATCCGTGGCTTCAAGGGCATCGTGGCGGGTGATTACGACAACCTTCCCGAGCAGGCGTTCTACATGGTCGGTTCCATCGAGGAAGCGGTCGAGAAAGCCAAGACGCTTTGATCGGACGTTAACGGATACACAGGTATATGGCGATGACATTTCATGTGGACGTGGTGAGCGCCGAACAAGCGATCTTCTCGGGGACCGCGGAGATGGTGTTCGCGCCCGCCGAGTTGGGCGAACTCGGTATCACGCCGCGGCATGCGCCGTTGCTGACCCGGCTCAAGCCCGGCAGCGTGCGAGTCAAGACCGGCGATGAGGAGCAGGTGTTCTTCGTCTCGGGCGGGATTCTCGAAATCCAGCCGCACCGGGTCACGGTGCTCTCCGATACCGCCTTGCGCGCCAAGGACATCGACGAAGCTGCTGCACTCGAAGCCAAACGGCGTGCCGAAGAAGCCCTGGCCAACCGTTCGGAAGATCTCGACGTGGTACGTGCCAACGCGGAATTGTTGGAGGCCATCGCGCGTCTCCGGACCCTGGAACAGGTACGCAAGAAGCTGAATCGCTGAGGTCGGGCGCCTGATCGTTATCAACGGGCCGGCTTTGCCGGCCCGTTCCGTTTGGGCAGGTGCGTGAAGGGATGCCTTTTCCTTTATCATATAGGGACTTATCTTCGGAATCCGGGTCTATTTCATGCCCCTGAGCATCATCATTCTCGCCGCTGGCCAGGGCAAGCGCATGCATTCCGATCTGCCCAAGGTGTTGCAGCCATTGGGTGGAGCCACTCTGCTCGAACATGTGGTGCAGACGGCGCTGGCACTCAAGCCCGTGGCCATCCATGTGGTCTATGGACATGGCGGTGAACGCGTACCGCAGACGCTTTCGCACCTCAACGTGAAATGGGTCCTGCAGGCAGAGCAGCTTGGAACGGGACATGCCGTGATGCAGGCCATGCCCGCGATCCCGGATTCTCACGCGGTGCTGGTGTTGTATGGCGATGTGCCTCTGGTTCGCAGGGCAACGCTGCGACAGCTGACAGACAGTGCAGCATCAGGTGCACTAGCGGTGTTGAGCGCCAGACTGGCAAACCCGAGCGGTTATGGGCGTATCGTTCGCGACGGCAGCGGCCACGTCGCCCGGATTGTGGAGCACAAGGATGCCAACGCCGCTGAACGTGCAATCGATGAAATCAACACCGGACTCATGGCGTGTGCGGCTGCGCGGCTGCGCGGTTGGTTGGAAAAAGTCGGCAACCATAACGCGCAGCAGGAATACTATCTTACTGACGTGATCGCGATGGCCGTTGCAGACAAGGTTGCAGTGGAAGCGATCATGGCAAGCGAGGAAAACGAGGTGGCGGGCGTAAACGATCGTCGCCAACTTGCCGACGCCGAAAAGACCCTGCGCGAACGTAATGCCGACGCACTCATGCAGCAGGGCGTGACGCTGCGCGATCCCGCCCGCATCGATGTGCGCGGAACACTGGAATGCGGCCGGGACGTCAGCATCGACGTCAACTGCGTGTTCGAGGGCCGGGTCAAGCTCGGTAACCGGGTGCGCCTCGGTCCGGGTGCTGTGATCCGCGATTGCGAGATCGGCGACGACACCGAAGTGCTGGCCTATTCCGTGCTCGACGGCGCACAGATCGGCGCGCGTGTGCGGATCGGACCGTTCGCGCGGATCCGGCCGGAATCCGAACTCGGGGACGAGACCCATGTCGGCAATTTCGTCGAGATAAAAAAGAGCAAACTCGGTCATGGCAGCAAAGCCAATCATCTCGCTTATGTGGGTGATGCGCAGATCGGTAAGCGCGTCAATGTGAGTGCGGGTGTAATCACCTGCAACTATGATGGGGTACACAAGCACACTACTATCATCGGCGACGATGCCTTCATCGGATCCGACAGTACCCTGATAGCACCGGTGAAAATAGGTGACGGTGCTTACATTGCTGCAGGTTCAGCGATAAACCAGGACGCGCCTGCGGGGCAGCTGTCGATTGCCAGGGCGCGGCAGACCAGCGTGCCACACTGGCAGCCACCGAAAAAACATGGCAAGAAGGATTGAGACATGTGTGGAATCGTAGGTGCAGTTTCGAACCGTGACGTGGTGCCGATCCTGGTCGAAGGATTGTTGCGGCTCGAATACCGTGGTTATGACTCTGCCGGTATCGTGATCCTGGGTGACGGTATCCGGCGGGTCCGTTCAGTCGGCCGGGTCGCGGAGATGCAGACCCGAGCCAATGCCGAGAATCTGCAC
>DASSKW010000021.1:0-6671 GCA_035690065.1 Gammaproteobacteria bacterium | reverse complement strand
CAGGCCAAGAAACATGCGCCTTGTATCATCTTCATCGACGAGATCGATGCCGTCGGCCGGCATCGCGGTGCCGGTCTCGGTGGCGGTCACGACGAGCGCGAACAGACCCTGAATCAGCTGCTGGTCGAGATGGATGGTTTCGAAGGCAGCGAAGGTGTGATCATCATCGCCGCCACCAACCGCCCGGACGTGCTGGATCCGGCGTTGCTGCGCCCGGGTCGTTTCGACCGCCAGGTGGTGGTACCGCTGCCGGATGTGCGCGGTCGTGAGCAGATCATCAAGGTACACATGCGCAAGGTGCCGATCGCTGACGACGTCAAACCGGGAATCATAGCGCGCGGCACGCCGGGATTCTCGGGTGCCGATCTCGCGAACCTGGTCAACGAAGCCGCCTTGTTTGCGGCGCGTGCCAACAAGCGCACCGTCGGCATGGACGAGTTCGAACATGCCAAGGACAAGATCATGATGGGCGCGGAACGCCGCTCGATGGTGATGAGCGAGGACGAGAAGAAACTCACTGCATTCCACGAGTCGGGACACGCCATCGTCGGCCGCCTGGTACCGGATCACGATCCGGTCTACAAGGTCAGCATCATCCCGCGCGGACGGGCGCTCGGTGTGACCATGTTCCTGCCGGAAGACGATCGTTACAGTTACAGCAAACGTCGTTTGGAAAGTCAGTTGTCGAGCCTGTTCGGCGGCCGCATCGCCGAGGAATTGATCTTCGGAGCCGAATGCGTGACTACCGGCGCTTCCAACGATATCGAACGCGCCACGCATATCGCGCGCAACATGGTTACCAAGTGGGGATTGTCGGAGAAACTCGGCCCGTTATCCTACGATGAGGATGAAGGTGAGGTGTTTCTCGGCCATTCCGTAACCAAGCACAAACAGATCTCCGGCGACACCCAGCGTGTCATAGATGAAGAAGTGCGCGTCATGATCGACCGCAACTATGCGCGTGCCAGGAAGTTGTTGCAGGAAAACGAGCAGAAGCTGCATGTCATGGCCGATGCGCTGATGAAATACGAGACCATCGATGCCGAGCAGATCGACGACATCATGAACGGCAAGGAACCGGGTCCGCCCAAGGGCTGGGATGACGATGGTCATGGCGGCAAGACCGAGCCTGCCCGGGGTACGGGTGTTGCCGGGGTGGCGGACGCCAAGATTGGCGGGCCAGCCAGCCAGCATTGATCAAAAGGGCATAGGATCAAGCCGGCGCTTGCGCCGGCTTTTTCATTGAATGGGGCAGGGATCGGACCGATGCAATTGCAATTTGGCAAGCAGATACTGGACCTCTCCCGACCTAAAGTGATGGGGATACTCAACCGCACCCCGGATTCGTTCTCGGATGGCGGCGCATTCACGGATTTCGATACTGCCCTGCGACACGCCCATGAGATGGTGGAACAGGGCGCGGATCTGCTGGACATCGGCGGTGAATCCACCCGGCCCGGTGCGGAAGCGATCGGTGTGCAGGAAGAACTCGACCGGGTTATCCCCTTGATCGAACGGTTGGCCGCTGAAGTGCCGGTACCTGTCTCGGTAGATACGAGCAAACCCGAAGTCATGCGCGCTGCTGTCGCTGCCGGTGCCGGCATGATAAATGACGTATATGGGTTGCGCTCGGCAGGAGCATTGCAGGCGGCACATGAATGCGGCGTGCCGGTCTGTGTGATGCACATGCAGGGTGAGCCGCGCAGCATGCAACAGCATCCGCATTATCGTGATGTAGTGGCAGAAGTGAAGCAGTTCCTGGCGCAGCGAGTTGAGGCATGTGTCAGCAGCGGCATCCCTGAACACTCGATACTGATCGATCCTGGCTTCGGCTTTGGCAAGAACCTGGAACACAATCTGGCACTCTTGAAGCATCTGTCCGAGCTGGCAACGTCAGGGCAACCGTTGCTGGTGGGACTGTCGCGCAAATCCATGCTCGGCGTGCTGCTGGGCGGAGCTGGGGCCGGGGAACGCCTGTACGCCAGTATCGCTGCGGCCATATTTGCAGTCCTGAATGGAGCGCATATCGTACGTTGCCACGACGTCGGGCCGACGGTCGAGGCGCTGAAAGTAGTCACAGCTGCTAGAATCGCCCAGTGATCAACACAGGCATGGACGGATGAAGCGCAAATTTTTCGGTACCGATGGTATCCGCGGCCGCGTCGGCGATGCGCAGATGAACGCCGAGTTCATGCTGCGACTGGGGCGCGCTGCCGGTCGGGTATTGGCACCCGAGAGCGGCGGTACGGTACTGATCGGCAAGGACACCCGCATCTCGGGTTACATGTTCGAAGCTGCGCTGGAAGCGGGGTTTTCAGCAGCGGGCGTCAACCTGCGCCTGCTTGGCCCCATGCCGACACCAGCCATCGCCTACCTGACACGCAGCTTTCATGCTCAGGCGGGTGTCGTGATCAGCGCCTCACACAATCCCTATTACGACAACGGGATCAAATTCTTTTCTGCCGAAGGCCGCAAACTTGCCGACGACGTCGAACTGGCGATCGAACGCGAACTGGAACGCCCATTCGCGACGGTGGATTCTGCCAGGCTGGGTGGAGCGCGCCGCATCGAGGATGCGGCTGGGCGTTACATCGAGTTCTGCAAGGTTTCGGTCCCGCTCGGATTGAACTTGTCGGGTATGAAGATCGTGCTGGATTGTGCCAATGGCGCGACTTACAAGATCGCGCCCGGTGTGTTCAATGAATTCGGTGCCGAGGTGATCAGTCTCGGTACTGAACCGGATGGCATGAACATCAATCGGGAATGCGGTTCCACTCACCCTGAGAACCTGCGTCAGAAAGTGATCGCGACACAGGCGCATCTCGGTATCGCATTTGACGGTGACGGGGACCGGTTGTTGATGGTCGATCATCGCGGTGAACTGGTGGACGGTGATGAATTGCTGTATCTCATCGCGATGCGGCGTCATGCACTCGGCGCACTCAAAGGGCCGGTGGTCGGAACCTTGATGAGCAATCTCGGGCTCGAGCAGGCATTTGCCAGGCAGAACATCGGGTTTCGTCGTGCCAATGTGGGCGACCGATACGTGATGGCGATGCTGGAACAGGAGGGCGGGATGTTAGGCGGCGAGAATTCCGGTCACATCGTCTGTCTTGATCGGACCACGACCGGAGATGGGATCATCTCGGCCCTGCAGGTACTGGAAGCGCTGGCAGCTGCCGGGCGCGATCTTGCTGACATGAAATCCGGTATGAACAAATATCCGCAGACCCTTGTGAATGTAAGAACGCCAACCCGCGTGGATCTGGATGCCAAAACCATCCGTGCCGCCGTGCAGAGCGTCGAGCAACAACTCGGTTCCCGCGGCCGGGTGCTATTGCGTGCTTCCGGCACCGAGCCGGTAGTGCGGGTCATGGTAGAAGGCGAACAAGCGGCGGAGACGCAGCAGCTGGCTGGCACGATTGCCGATGCGGTGCGTGTTGCTGCCGGTGTGTGATTTGCTTTGCGGGAGGCGCGCCAGTATCCTTGCGCGCCTTCAGACAAGGGATTGAAGCATGCGTCCGTTCCTGGTGGCCGGTAACTGGAAGATGAATGGCTCGCGCGAAAGCGCGGGAAGACTGGCTGCAGATATCCTGGATGGACTGGAATCGACTCCCGGAACCGGGGTCCTGTTGTGTCCACCGTTCGTGCAACTTGCCGAGGTCGGGCGCCTGTTGAAGGGCAGCCAGGTCATGTTGGGGGCGCAGAATCTGTGCGCGGAAGATAATGGCGCATATACCGGCGAAGTCTCCGGTCCGATGCTGCGTGACTTCGATTGCCGGTATGTGATCGTGGGACATTCCGAACGTCGCCATCTCTATAACGAGACCGATCCGGTGGTGGTACGCAAGTTCATGGCGGCACAGCGCGCCGGACTGATCCCGATCCTGTGCGTGGGCGAGACCCTGGCCCAGCGCGAAGCCGGCGAGACGCATGCGGTGGTAGGCACCCAGCTCAAGGCGATATTGGAAGCTGCCGGTCCCGCGGCTCTCGGCAATGCGGTGGTCGCCTATGAACCGGTATGGGCTATCGGCACCGGCCGGACGGCCAGCCCGTCGCAGGCTCAGGATGTACATGCCTTTATCCGCAGCACGGTTCGGGCTGAAGATGTTAAAATAGGCGACTCGCTGCAACTTCTATATGGAGGCAGCGTCAAGGCATCGAACGCTGGCGAGTTGTTCCGGATGCCCGATATAGATGGTGGTCTGGTAGGTGGCGCGTCCCTGGACGCAGCCGAATTTCTGGCCATCTGCAAGGCAGCCGTCTGATTCTGGTTTTCTATATATAGAGTTTCGAGTTCCTATGTTGTACACCATCCTTGAAATAATCCTGGTCTTCGTCGCGGTGGCGCTGATCGTCCTGATCCTGTTGCAACAGGGCAAAGGTGCCGATGCAGGCGCCGCCTTCGGCAGCGGCGCGTCCGGCACGGTCTTCGGGGCGGCCGGCTCGGCCAATTTCCTGACTCGCAGCACGGGTGTGCTGGCGACTGCGTTCTTCATCCTCGCACTGGCCATGGCGTATCTGTCGCACCATGGCCCCGAGACTCCGAAGAGCGTCGTGGAGCAGGCTGCGGCGCAACAACAGCCGACTGTTCCTGCCAAACCCGCCACGGGAACGCCAGCACCGACTGCGGCTGATAAGCCGAAAGCGCCGCCACCCGAGGGTAATCCGGGGCACTAGCGTCCTGGCGACGTCGCACATACGTCGCTTTTTATCGGTCGCATACGTTAAAATTGATCGTCTTTGCCGCCGGGCCATGTAGATCCGGCAGTCGAAGCACTGCCGACGTGGTGGAATTGGTAGACACGCTACCTTGAGGTGGTAGTGGGTAAAACCGTGGGAGTTCGAGTCTCCCCGTCGGCACCAGCAATCCTGCATCGCGCGTCTGACGGCCGCGTTGCAAAAAAGGGTGAAAGCAACGTCATTTTCACAGGATGGAGAGCATGCTCGCGAACTACGTCCCGATCCTCCTGTTCCTGATCCTCGGCACTCTGTTCGGCTGCGTGCTGGTCGGTGCCGGCTTTGTGGCCAGCTGGTTGCTGGGTATCCGGCGTCCCGATAGCGAGAAACTCTCGGCGTATGAATGCGGCTTCGAACCTTTCGAAGACAGCCGCATGAAGTTCGATGTCCGCTATTACCTGGTCGCGATCCTGTTCATCATCTTCGATCTCGAGATTGCATTTTTGTTTCCCTGGGCGATCTCGCTGCATGACATCGGGCTGTTCGGGTTTTTCGCGATGGCGATTTTTCTTGGCATCCTGGTCGTCGGTTTCATCTACGAATGGAAGAAGGGAGCCCTCGAATGGGAGTAGGCGCCGTCACCGAGAAAGGTTTCGTGACTACCAGTGTGGATGCGGTGGTCAACTGGGCGCGCACCGGTTCGTTGTGGCCGATGACATTCGGTTTGGCCTGTTGTGCCGTCGAGATGATGCATGCTGGCGCCGCACGTTACGATCTGGATCGTTTCGGCGTGATCTTCCGTCCCAGTCCGCGTCAGTCGGACGTCATGATCGTCGCCGGTACCCTGGTCAACAAGATGGCACCGGCTTTGCGCAAGGTCTATGACCAGATGGCCGAACCGCGTTGGGTGATCTCGATGGGATCCTGCGCGAATGGTGGCGGCTACTATCACTATTCCTACTCCGTGGTGCGCGGCTGCGACCGCATCGTCCCGGTTGACGTGTATGTCCCGGGCTGCCCACCCAGTGCCGAACAACTTCTGTACGGGATCATCCAGTTGCAGAAGAAGATACGGCGCACCAACACGATCGCCCGTTGAAAGAGTCATCCCGATGAGTGAAGCGACCGACAGACTCGCCGGACAGGTTGAAGCGCGCTTCGGCGAGGTGCTGAAGCGCCTGCCATCCAGTTGCGATGAACTGGGCTATGAAGTGCCGGCAGGACTCCTGCTCGAAGTATGCCGCACCTTGCGCGACGAGACAGAATTCCGTTTCGAGCAGTTGATGGATGTCTGCGGCGTCGATTATCTCGGTTATGGGGAAGCTGAATGGCAGACCCGCAACGCTACCCGCAGCGGCTTCAGCCGTGGAGCCAACCGGCAACAGCTCGAAGCTGACCAACGTCCACAGCGGCGTTTCTCCGTCACATATCATCTGTTATCCCTCTCCCTGAATCAGCGCCTGCGTCTGCGCGCGTTATGTGCGGACAGCGAGCCACCGATGCTGGATTCGCTGGTCGATATCTGGGCGTCAGCAAACTGGTTCGAACGTGAAGCGTTCGATCTTTATGGCGTATTGTTCAACGGCCATCCCGACATGCGTCGCATCCTCACCGATTATGGTTTTATAGGGCATCCATTCCGCAAGGATTTTCCGTTGTCCGGCAACGTCGAAGTGCGCTACGACCCGGAGAAGAAGCGCGTCGTATATGAACCGGTCAGCATCGAGCCGCGGATACTGGTACCGCGCGTGATCCGCGAAGATGCCCGCTACGAGGAAGCATTCAAGGAGGCATCGAAGCATGCCTGAGATCCGGAATTTCACCATGAACTTCGGTCCGCAGCATCCGGCGGCGCACGGCGTGCTGCGCCTGGTACTGGAGATGGACGGCGAAGTCATCACCAAGGCCGACCCGCATATCGGTCTGTTACACCGTGCCACCGAGAAGCTGGCCGAAAGCAAGCCGTTCAACCAGAGCATCGGCTACATGGA
>DASSKW010000020.1:0-4327 GCA_035690065.1 Gammaproteobacteria bacterium | reverse complement strand
GGGGCCAAAATGATACCGGAAACGCCCTTCCGGCACCACGCTGGAACCGCGCCGGGCTTGCCGCAAGCCCTTGTTTCGGTACAGTGGAACGCCGCTCTGCATTGCCATACAGGAAATCCGATGGGCCGCATCCTCATGACCCGGGAGCCAGGTGCCGGTCGATCCATCCGGTTCCGATACTGTCGCTGGCGGCCCGGCTGCGGCAGAAGCTCGCGCGACTGCTGGAAGAACCCGCTTTCGGCGTGGCGGCACAGGTTTTTGCGGAACGCTATGCCGGTCTGGACGTCAAAGCGATACCATCACGCTTCGCCGCCCTGGCCGAACGCGTACCCGGACAATAAAGAGGACCTGCCATGAAGAAGCTGCCAGCCCTGTCCCTGCTGTTATTCGCCGCGCTGTCGTTCGCGCCGCTTGGCCATGCCGCCGACAACGCCGCTACCCAGGCCCTGCACCAGTTGTTCCAGAGTTCGTGGGATCGCGGCATGCGCGAGAATCCGCTGTATGCCTCCGATCTCGGTGACCGCCGCTACAACGATCAATGGGGCGATACGAGTCTGGCCGCACTCAAGCGTTATCACGCGGAAGATCAGGCCGATTACCAGGCCTTGCTCAAGATCGACCGCGCGCAGTTATCGCCGCAGGACAAGGTCAGTTATGACCTCTTCAAATGGCAGCATGAAGACGGCGAGGAATCCTGGAAATTCCACGAATACCTGTTCCCGCTCAACCAGCTCGGCGGTATCCAGACCGTCGGCGATTATGCCCAGTCGCTGCGCTTCACCACGCTCAAGGATTACCAGGACTGGCTGAAGCGCCTGCAGACGTTCGCGCCGTACATGGATCAGACCATCGCGCTCCTGCAACAGGGTGTGGATCAGGGCTATACGCTGCCGAAGGTCGTCGCCGATCGCATCCCGCAACAGATCGAGGCGAATATCGTCAGCGATCCGACCAAGAGCGTGTTCTACCTGCCGTTCAAGAACATCCCGGATTCGATCGATGCCGCCACCGCGAAACAGTTGCAGGCCGATGCCCGCAAGGCGATCGCCGACGTCATCGTCCCCGCATTCAAACGACTGGATGTGTTCTTCACCAAGACCTATGTGCCGCACGCACGCACCAGTCTCGCCGCCAGCTCACTGCCGGACGGCAAAGCCTATTACGCCTATCTCGTGCGTCACTTCACCACCACCGACATGACGCCGGAACAGGTACACGAGCTGGGACTGAAGAAAGTCGCCGAGATCCATCAGCAGATGCTCGACATCATCAGGCAGGTGAAATTCAAGGGCAGCTTCGCCGATTTCCTGCACTACCTGCGCACCGATCCGAAGTTCTACTACAAGAACCCAGCCGATCTGCTCGAAGCCTATAAAGCGCAGGCCAAGACCATCGATCCATTGCTGGTCACGGAATTCCACAAACTGCCGCGCATCCCGTGGGGCATCAAGGTCATCCCCGCGGACCAGGCACCGAATACCTATCCGGCGTATTCGTATCCGCCGGCTGCGGACGGCAGTCGCGCCGCGTACATGTACGTGAACCTGTACAAACCGGAGACGCGGCCGAAATACGAGATCCCGGTACTCACCTGCCACGAAGGCCGCCCGGGCCATGCCTTGCAGCTGTCGCTCGCCACCGAACTCACCGGCCTGCCGAACTTCCGGCGCTTCGGTTACTACAATGCCTACGGCGAAGGCTGGGCGCTGTACACCGAAGTGTTGTGCGGCGAGATGGGCGTCTATGACACACCGTACAAACAGTTCGGTGCACTGTCGTATCAGAGCTGGCGTGCCGTGCGGCTGGTCGTGGACACCGGCATCCATTATTTCGGCTGGACGCGCAAACAGGCCGTGGATTACATGAAAGCGAATACTGCGTTGACCGATCAGAACATCAACACCGAAGTGGATCGGTATATCGCGTGGCCGGGCCAGGCGTTGTCGTACATGATCGGGGAATTGACGATCCTGAAACTGCGCGATGAAGCGAAGCAGAAACTCGGCGACAAGTTCGATATCAAGGCCTTCAACGACGAGATATTGAGCAACGGGACCCTGCCGATGAGTGTGCTGGAGAAGGAAGTCCGGGAGTGGATGGAGCAGCAGGTTAAAGAAAATAAGAAAACATGAGCGGTTATAAAATCCGTTCGCTCTGAGCGTAGGTGCGTAGCGCCGAAGTCGAAGAGTTCTAATCTCCCTCTCCCTTGTGGGAGAGGGTTGGGGTGAGGGTTCGCAGTTTCTGTAACGCTTAAATATGAGCGGCCTATTGCCGTAGCACTATCCGTCACCCCGGCGTAGGCCGGGGTCCAGTCTTGATTAAGTACGGCCTTCGGCCGCCTCCTTTTGAAACCGGTTTCCGTACCGGTTTATATGCATGCGGCCGAAGGCCGCTCATTCAAGAACTGGATTCCAGCTTCGGCTTTGGCTTCCTGCGTCGCTCTACCGCCTACATCCCTGTAGGCGTTCGCTGGAATGACGGATTAGGCAAATCTCCCTGGCCAGCTACCTCAATCGAAAATAACAATACCCAAAACTCTGCACCGTCCCGAACGGCGTGTGGTGCTCTTCCTTCTCATGCTTAATCAGCTTGAATCGCTCGCCGAGCTCTGCTGATAGCGCCTCCGCACTGTACCGCATCACCGGCAATCCACTGCACTTCTCCGGGCCGTCTTCGGCGAAGGTCGCGATGATGACGTGGCCGCCCGGCTTGATGGCATGCAGCACTTTCTCGATGTAGGTTTTGCGATCGGCTGCCGAAGTCAGGAAATGGAACACGGCACGGTCGTGCCAGACATCGAAAACCTGCTTGGGCAGGGAGACTACCGTGATATCCGATTCGATCCATTTCACGGATTCGGATCGATCTCCCAGACGCTGCTGCGCTGCAGCGAGTGCCGCTGCAGAAATATCCAGCACAGTCAGATTTGAATAGCCGCTCTCAAGCAACTCATCAACCAGCTTCGACGCCCCGCCGCCGATATCGATGATCGGCGCATCCAGCGGTACGCCGGTTTCCCGAACCAACCGCAGCGATCGTTCCGGATACTGCTGATACCAGCTCACCGCATCCGT
The DNA here is from genome assembly GCA_035690065.1 of Gammaproteobacteria bacterium. GTDB lineage: Bacteria > Pseudomonadota > Gammaproteobacteria > Natronospirales > REEB76 > DASSKW01. The sequence continues at coordinate 1,253 of DASSKW010000020.1, read as the reverse complement.
GGCTTTGGTTTTATAGACGTTTTCCCAGTGGTCTTTCGTTTGCATCATCTACATTCCAGGAATGGCTTGTGCGTCAAGCGGAATTGTGTGGCTACAGTTTAATCCAACCTGTGCGATGGCACAGCCAAGAGAGACAACATAGAACAGCAGCCTATGCTGCGTGTGGCATTTATAAAAGCACAAACTTCAGGAGGCGCTCTTGGAAACCCCGTGGCAGGCTTTTGCTCCTGCAAAACCTGCACTTCCGCCTTTCAAGCTATGCTTCCTGCTCCACTTGAAAGTCCAGGGCATGCATCCTTGTAGGCCCGTTCGCTGCTTTCGCAGCTCACCCCTTGCGGTCGGATGCCGGGAGCAACTGGAACCCGCAATACAATGATACGAGGGGACCGCACTTAATCAAGACCTGGACCCCGGCCTTCGCCGGGGTGACGAAAGAATGGATTCCAGCTTTCGCTGGAATGACGACCTTAATGACAAAGCCACATTACTTGGCCTGCTATCGTATAAGCGAAATTCCGCGAGCCTTAATGACTCTCAGGCGCAGTTCCACCCTCATCCGTCACATAGATCGCCTGCCCACTCAAACTGATTTCCTTGCCTTCGGCAATCAGAAACAGGACAAAACCCTCTCCCGGAATACTGACGCTGATACTGCCGGTGGGATTCGTTGTTGCCTGCTTGACGATTATCCCGTTTGCACCCAGCGCGGCCGCCTGTTGCTGAAGTTCCCCGACGACGTGCTCGACCCGACCTTTATTCGTCCAGCCATGATGACTGCCTGCCGTTACTTCCGCGATGACTTCATAGTGCGCAGGCGGCGTTGTATAAAGTACGACGGATGACGGCTGGATGGCTGCATGTTTTGTTCCAACCAGTGTGTAATTGACAGTGTCACAGCCGACCAGCAGGACTGCCATCAGAACCGGCATCCAGATACGTGCGTATTTCATTGTTCTTTCTCCAGACTTGCCTGCGTCATAGTTAAAGATGCGCAGACCGACCCTGACCCCATGGCGAATGCCATCCGGCCAAAGTATAGGTCAAGCTCGGGTTGATGACGGGGGAATCGACAGGCTGATCATGTGGTGAGGCCGAAGCCAGCCATTTAAAGGGTCACCCATAAGTCGTCATCTGTCAACAGGGCGATAAAGAACGAAGTGCAGCCACCCTAAAAAATGTTACTTGGTCGGTTAGCGTGTCATGCGTCCGATTTTATGTCTTGAGCTACTTCGAAAGGAAGTGCTTCAGTCACC
>DASSKW010000019.1:0-3659 GCA_035690065.1 Gammaproteobacteria bacterium | reverse complement strand
GATTATTCCGAAGCCCTGATCGAGCTGGTGACTTCGCCGTTTGCCGATGCCCGCGATACCCTGCATTCGCTGTGCGACATCCACAGTTTCGTCTATCAGCATCTGGGCGATGAGATGTTATGGTCCACCAGCATGCCCTGCGTACTCGAAGACGATGCACACATCCCCATCGCCAATTACGGCAGCTCGAACGTCGGCATGATGAAACATATCTATCGGCGCGGGCTCGGCTATCGCTATGGCCGCAGCATGCAGACCATCTCCGGCGTGCATTTCAACTATTCATTTCCCGAAGCTCTCTGGCCAGTGCTCCAGTCGCTGGATGGCGACAGCGGTCCTTTGCGCGACTTCGTGGATGCACGCTATTTCGGTATGCTCAGGAATTTTCAACGGGTGAGCTGGCTGCTGCTGTACCTGTTCGGAGCCTCGCCTGCCGTGTGCAAGAGTTTCTTGCGTGGCCATGATCTCGGATTCCAGGAATTCGATACCAATACCTGGTACGAGCCATTCGCGACCTCACTGCGCATGAGCGACATCGGCTACAAGAACAAGAACCAGTCGCACGTCGGTGTCAGCTACGACAGCCTTGATGACTACATACAGACCCTGACCCACGCCATCACCACGCCGGAACCGGAATACGAAGCCATCGGTGTCAAGGTCGATGGCGAATACCGGCAACTCAATGCCAATATCCTGCAGATCGAAAACGAGTTCTACAGTTTCGTACGCCCGAAACAGCCTATCAACCGCAGTGAACGCCCGACCCTGGCATTGCGCAAGCGCGGCGTCCAGTACGCGGAGGTCCGCGCCCTCGATGTCAATGCCTATGATCCGCTGGGCGTATCGGTCCATACGTTGCATTTCATCGAAGCCTTGCTGATCGCTTGCCTGCTGAACGACAGCGCCCCGCTGGATCCTGAAGAACAAGCTGCCATCAACCACAACCAGACGGTGACGGCGCGGCATGGCCGTGATCCTGCGTTGCGACTGCGACGTGACGGCCGCGAGGTGCCGCTGCATGACTGGGCGAATGAGATTACCGCTCAACTTGCAGGCATCTGCGCTGCGCTGGATGGCGACGACCCTACCCATCCTTACAGCACCTCGCTGACGATACAACGTGAGGCGATCGCCGATCCGGAACTTACCCCGTCGGCACGCATCCTCACCGAAATGCGTGCACATGAAGAAAGTTTCTTCCATTTCGCGCAGCGCCTGTCCAGACGGCATCGGGAATTCTTCATGGCTCGCTCGCTCACCCCCGATAGTGCAGATGATCTCGCCCGTCAGGCGCAGAAATCGCTGGCTGATCAAGTCGCTCTTGAAGCCTCGGATACCCGCAGTTTCGATGCCTACCTGCAGTGCTATTTTGCGCAAACCTGATGCATAAATCCGCCTTCCGGAATATCTTCCCGGGAGCCAGTAACGAACCGGCCTCTTCCCGGAGAATCTCCGGCTCAATCGCGCTAAAATAGCTTCCCCACCGCACTGAACTGGACGGGTTTCCGCATGACCGATGATGAAGCATCCAGCAAACGCTTCGGCTTCCGTTGCAGCCTGCCATCCGACGACCCCATGACTGCCCCCCACTTGCTGGGACCAGACTGGGAATCCTTCCGCTGGTATGACACCGAAGCTGAGCGCGATATCGCTATCGAGGAATTCAGCCGTGAGCATCTCTATTCGCGCCGTGGCGACAAACCCAGCGTGATCTATACCAAGGTCGAACGCTGATCACAGCAATGTTGATAGACATATTTTCAGACACCGTCTGTCCCTGGTGCTTCATCGGCAAGCGTCATCTGGAGCGTGCCCTGGCCGAGACCGGGATCGCTGATGCCGAGATCCACTGGCATGCCTTTCAGTTGAATCCGGATATGCCTGCCGAAGGCCGTGATCGCAAGGCATATATGGCCGAGAAATTCGGCCCGGACGCAGAGCAGCGTATCCACACGCGTCTGGATGCTGCCGGCAGAGCAGCCGATATCGCGTTCCAATTCGACAAGATCGCCCGCAGCCCCAATACCCTCGACTCTCATCGCCTGATCCGTCTGGCTGCACGCCATGCCAAACAGGATGCGACAGTCGAAGCGCTGTTCCGGAGTTACTTCATCGAGGGGCGGGATATCGGCGACAGAAAGACGCTGCTCGCTATCGGTGCAGCACTCGGACTGGACGACGATCTGGCTGCATGGCTCACTGGCGATGCCGAAGCCGCTTCTGTGCGTGATGAAGACCGTACTGCGCGACAGCTTGGAATCAGCGGGGTGCCTTTCTTCATCTTCGAGCGCCGGCATGCATTATCAGGCGCTCAGCCGGTGGACGTGTTCATACAGGCACTGCATACTGCCCGGAATGAACCTGCCAGGTCATAACATACCTTCATCGTTCATGGGGTCTGCCTCATGTTGTGGATAGATGCGGGCTGGCTGCTGCTGGCGCTGGTGATTATCCTCGCCGGTGCGGAGCTGTTCACCAACGCACTCGAACATGTCGGCGAGCGCTTCGCACTCTCGGAAGGTCTGGTGGGGTCCGTGCTCGCGGCCGTCGCCACCGCATTGCCCGAGACTGTCGTACCGATCATCGCCGTATTCTTCGGTAGCGCGTCCGTCGAGGTACGCGAAAACATCGGCGTGGGGGCCATCCTCGGTTCGCCGCTGATGCTGGCTTCGTTGGCCATGCTGCTGATCGGTCTCGCGGCTGGTACCCAACGTGGCTGGAATACCAGCCTCAAACCTGAAATAAGTGGATTCGTGCGCGACCTGCTGTATTTTCTGGTCGCGTTCCTGATCGGCTTCCTCGCTCTGTTCGTGCCGCAGCATCCAGCCGGTTTGCGCTTGCTCACCAGCGCGGCACTGGTGTTCCTGTATGTGATGTACGTCGTGAATACCATCCGCGCCTCGACGATGCTGGTCGAACATGGCCACGGGACTCACGCCGGGAACATGTTGTGGCTCAAGCGTCTGGGGCTCGCGCATAACCTGGCATCCGAACTCGGCCAGTTGCTGGTGGGCCTGGCGTTCATCATCGGCGGCGCGAAGTTGTTCGTGCACGGTGTTGAGCAGGTCGCCGACCTGACCGGGGTCAGCGTGCTGGTGCTGTCGCTGCTCATCATCCCGGTCGCGACCGAGATGCCGGAAAAACTCAACAGCATGCTGTGGATCCGGCGCGGCAAGGACACCCTGGCGTTCGGCAACATCACCGGTGCGCTGGTCTTTCAGGGCTCGCTGCTGCCGGCTTTCGGCATGCAGCTTGGCGTCTGGCAGCCGCGTCAGGATATCCTCTGGGCCATGGGCCTGACGTTCGCCGCCACCCTCTGGATACTGCTATTGGCAATACGGCGCAAATTGACACCGACGCTGCTGTTGCTAAATGGCCTGGTCTATCTGGCGTTCTTCCTGATGATCCGCTGAACATGGAAGGGACCCTGCCATCTCCCTGTATCCGGAACTGCTGCCTGGACGAGCACGAAATCTGCCTGGGTTGTGGCCGGAGCCTGGACGAGATCCGGGATTGGGGCAGTGCGCCGGACACAAGACGCCGGGAAATCCTCGACCGGGCCGCCATCCGCCGTGGCGAACGGGAAGCCCGGTTGCGTGCCCTGCTCCACCCCGGTTCTCGCCCCTAGCGCCCGCCAACTAATCCGGCCTCCCATG
>DASSKW010000018.1:0-29379 GCA_035690065.1 Gammaproteobacteria bacterium | reverse complement strand
CACGCCTACCGAAGTGTTGCGCTACAAACTGCAACCCGGCCAACTCGTGCCTCAATCACCGCCGCAATTGGTGGTCGGTGGATTCCCCGAACAGCATGTGCATGCGGCCAAGAGCTTCGCCTTCGACACTGCCGGGCATCTGTACGTGAATGTCGGCGCGCCCTCCAACTCCTGTCAGCAGGATGATCGCTCGCCGGGTTCACCGGGAATCCGTCCCTGTCCGCTGCTGGAACAGCATGGCGGCATCTGGCAGTTCGATGCGAATCGCACTGGGCAGGATTTCAGACGTGACGGCAAACGCTACGCCACCGGCATCCGCAATGCCGTCGCGATCACCTGGCATGACGGCCTGTATGTGGTGCAGATGGGCCGCGATCAATTGCACGAGAACTGGCCGAAGCTGTATGACGCCGAACAGGGCAGTGAATTGCCGGCCGAAGAATTTCTGCATGTGGCTGAAAACGCCAATTTCGGCTGGCCATATTGCTATTACGATCAGTTGCAGAAAAAGCGGGTGCTCGAACCCGAGTACGGTGGCGATGGCAAAGCCCGGGGTGATTGCGCGAAGTATCCGGCACCGATCGCGGCGTTTCCGGGACACTGGGCGCCGGAATCGGTGTTGTTCTACACCGCGGAACAATTTTCGACCGCCTGGCGCGACGGCGCCTTCATCGCGTTTCACGGCTCCTGGAATCGCACCCCGTTGCAGGCGGGGTACAAAGTGATGTTTGTGCCGTTCCACGGCGACACGCCTGCCGGCGATGCCCGCGTGTTTGCCGACGGATTCGCCGGCACCGACAGGATCAGTTCGCCGCGTACCGCGCGCTACCGTCCGATGGGTTTGGCGCAGGCGCCGGATGGCGCACTATATATAAGCGACTCCCAGCAGGGCCGGGTCTGGCGAATCGTCACCAGGCACTGATTACTTGCCTGCGGCACAGCCGGTATCATGAGCACCCCTGAAAAGCGGATATCGCGAACATGTTGTTAACCCTGATCGGCCTCTTCATCCTGGTCGCGCTGGCCGGGACCGCGCTCGCCATGCACGAACTGCGCGGGCGCAAGTTGCCGCTGCCGGTCGGATTGTTGCACGGCGTCGCTGCCGTGATCCTCATCGTGCTGCTGGTGATCCATGATCTGCATGAACCGCATAATCTGCTGGTGAATTCCGCTACCGTCCTGTTCGTGCTCACCGCCACCGGCGGCCTCTTGCTGTTCATGTTTCGCGCCATGCGTCAGCCACTGCCGGGATTCGTGGTCATGCTGCATGCCGGGTTTGCAGTGGCGTCGATCGTGCTGTTATCGATTGGTTATATCAAAGGTTGAGATCATGGCAACGCCTGTCACGCAAGCGACACAGATTCGCATCGTCACGGTACAGCTTGTAGCATTATCACTGGGGCTCGTCGGTACCGCCTTGACCCTGTTGCAGGGGCGTTACTGGCTGGCGCAGGCGGCGGATAACCGGGTCCTGATCCTGACAGCTTGTGTGCCCCTGATCGCAGCGATCGCATTTGCCATCGCGCCACGCCATGCGGCGGAAGATGATTCGAAATTCCGGCCGCTGCGCGCATGGACAGTGTGGGGGAACCTGCTGGCGCCGGTCGGGCTCACCGCGTTGACACTGATCGCGGTGGCAGCGAGCGGGAGTTTCCAGGATTTTGCGGGGTTTGCCATGCTGCTGGCTGCCAATGCGGGCCGCAACCTGCGCGATCTCATCCACCACCTGCGGTTCAGCTGACACTGGCGGCAGCGCCCCTTTGTCCTCCGGGGTCGGCCCCGCCGCTGCCCCAGGCGCCAGGGCTCGAACCGTATCGGCCGTGTTATCCCCGCGACTTCCAGATTCGGGAATTGATTCCCGGGTTTCCGGTATCGTCCGGTTCAGGTAAGATTTTTCATAACGCGGCGGACGGAATCCGGCGGCATACCGCAGATCCGGGGAATCGGGGAAGTCGGAATTTTGCGCATAAAGCGCTTCTAATAACATCGCGCAGGTACATGTGGCAGCCGCTCTAATCACCAAGAAACGCATACTGGGCAGCGTGCTCGCATTGCTGCTGGCGATTGCTGCGGTACTGGGTGCCGGCACCGGTATCGAGAGCGGAGGCTACGGCCTTGCCGGAGCATTCATGCCGCGCCATACCCCCAACCCCGAGGTGGTGGTGGTGGGTATCGGTACGGCGGACCTCGATCGTTTCGGCGACTGGCCATGGCCGCGCGATCTGCTGGCCACACTCACCGATAAACTTGCTGCCGCGCGGGCACGCGTGGTGGCGTTCGTGCCCGGCTTCGCTGCACCCCAGAATGCGCAGACCCTGGCTTACCTGCAGCGACTCGCTGCATTGGACAGCATCCGTTCCAGTTCCGAGGCAACCAGCGTGCTGGCGCGCGCACAAACCGAGCTGGATACGGACGCCGCATTTGCTGCCAGTATCCATCGCGCCGGTAATGTCGTGTTAAGCGCGCATCTGGCAGATTCGGATGTCCAGCACGGCACTGCATTTCCTGCCAACGCAGTTATCGGCACCGATGACAGTCAGGGGATAGTGAGTCGCGCTTTCGGTGCCTCGCGCATGAACCTGCGCTCACCACTGCCGCGACTCGCAGATGCCGCAAACGGCATCGGCTTTGTGGATAATCATCCCGATGAATTATTGCAGCCGCTGATCGCGCGCGATGGCGACCAGTTGATCCCGTCACTGGCCTTGTTGATTGCGGCACGGGTGCACGGTGCGGCTAACGCCGATATCGTGGTGCACGGCAGTGGCGGCATCGACATCGACAAGTTGCGAGTACCGACCGATGCGCATCTGCGTGCGCAGGCGCGCCGCTACGAACTTGACGGCCAGTCCGCCATCCCCGTGTATGCGTTCAGCGATGTCTATAACGGTGCCGCGTCAGCGGATACCTTCGCCGGTAAAGCTGTGCTGGTCGGACTGACGGCAGAGGGCGAGTCAGCGCCGGTGATGATGACCGCTGACATGGCCTCCAGCATCCTGAATAACGATGTGGTCGCGGCTCCATTCTGGGCCTGGTGGTTGCGTGGTTTGATGGTGCTGGTGGTATGCGCGTGGTTGGGTTTCGGGCTGTCGCGGCTCGGCAGGATCGCGAGCGTCAGTATCAGCGTCGTGTTGCTGATCCTGCTCGCGAACATCGAGTTCATCCCGCTGCTTGCCCGCGGAGTGTGGTTGCCGCTGGTCTATCCGTTCCTGTTGCTGCTGTTCGGACATCTGGGTTGGCTGGTGTGGGCACAATTACGTTCCCATGCGGGCGTATCGAGTCTGGAATTATCGGACGCGAACCGGGCGTTGGGTACCGCCTATCAGCAGCTTGGCCGTTATGACGAAGCGTTCGACAGCTTTCGGCGCTGTCGTCCGTCCAAAGCGCTGTACGAAGCCATGCAACATCTTGCGCAGGATCATGAACGTCATCGCCGTTACGCGGATGCGGTGGAAGTCTATGAAGAGATCCAGCGCATCGCGCCCGGTTTCGATGACATCGAAGCGCACCTGGACCAGCTGCGCCAATTCGAGACCACCCCCACCTTGATGGGCGCACGGCGCACCGGTGCGCACAACATCATGTTCGAAGGCCACTTGCAGAAGCCCATGCTGGGCCGTTATCAGTTGGTCAAGGAGATCGGGCGCGGTGCCATGGGTGTGGTGTATCTCGGGCGTGATCCCAAGATCGGGCGCACCGTCGCCATCAAGACCATGTCGCTGGCGGAAGAATTCGATGGCAAGGTACTCGAAGAAGTCTCGCAGCGTTTCTATCGCGAGGCAGAGACAGCCGGGCGGCTCAACCACCCCAACATCGTCACCATCTACGACGTGGGCGACGATCAGGGCCTGGCCTACATCGCCATGGATTTCCTGTCCGGTGAAGCACTGGAGAATTTTGCGGTGGCGGGGAAACTGCTACCGATGGACGAAGCGATCTCCATCATCATAAAAGTCGCGGATGCGCTGGATTATGCGCACAGCCAGAATGTGGTGCATCGTGACATCAAGCCCGGCAATATCATGTATGAACGCGAGACCGGGCGCGTGAAGATTACCGACTTCGGCATCGCCTCGCTTACCGACGTCAGCAAGACCCGCACCGGCACCATCCTCGGCAGCCCGTCGTACATGTCGCCGGAACAGGTCGCCGGACGCAAGGTAGATGGTCGCAGTGATCTGTATTCGCTTGGCATCACGTTCTATCAACTGCTGCGCGGCGAACTGCCGTTCGAATCTACCTCGCTCACCGGCCTGATGTTCAAGATCGCAAATGAAACGCATCCCGATGTGACATTCCTGCGACCGGATATCCCGGTGGCGATCAAGACTGTGGTCGACAAGTCTCTGCAGAAAAATGCGTCTGAACGTTTTCAGACAGGTGCCGAGATGGTCAAGGCATTACGCGCCTGTCAGACCAAGCTCAAACTTAACGGCTGATAACGCCCGTTAAACCCGACTATGTTCAATCTGTGTTGTGTTTGCTGTCTGGCTGCGCAACGCGGATTTACTGTGTATATGTGATACAGCGCACAGAGCAGTTGCGTACATCCGGGTTACCCTGACACACAAGTTGTCAACCTGTTGGGAGTAGCACATGCCCGGAAAAATCATGATGAAACTGATCGCCCTCTCAATGTTGTTGTTACCGTTGATGGCGAATGCAGCGGATAGCAATACCACCGAAAACAGCGATTTCAATTACAACTATATCGAAGGCGGTTTCGTCAACATCGACAGTGGTACCGGCAATCCGAGTGGTGGCATCGGCAACCTGTCGGGTCTCGGCGTGGATGGTTCTTATGAAATCGCGCCCAGGCTGCGCCTGGTGGCCGGCTTCAATACCGCGTCCTGTTGCGATTACCGTCTGAATAATTTCAGCGTCGGCGTTGGCTATCATCAAATGCTGTTACAAAGACTTGGGTTGTTCGTCAATGCCGAGCTGGTAAACAGTAACGCCAAATATACGCCCAACGGATTCTCTGCCAGCAACAGCGATACCGGTTTCGAACTGGTCGGCGGCGTGCGTTTCATCCCGGTCGAGAAAGTCGAAGTGGAAGGCTTCGTGAGCGTCACCGGCGGTAACGATTTTGTGGACAGCTCACCTGCACCGGGTGTGCTCGGCATGTATAACTTTGCCGATCACTGGAACGTGTTCGCCAGCTACACAGCGAATACGGATTTGTTCTATACCGGTGTACGCTACGATTTCTGACCTTTCATCCATGCCTCAAAGGGAAAACCCCGGCGCAGGCCGGGGTTTTGCTGTTGGGGATCCCGAGGTAGAGTGTGCCAGGATAACCACGGCATGAAGCCGTCATGTCATTACGAGGAACGCAGTAACCGCCAGGGATGGTGGTAATCCCGGAAGCGCCGGCTTGCGTCGTTGTAACGAAAGGCGGAATAATCAGTCATGGACAAGCCCTTTACCGCCTACCGTATTCATCAGCTCGACAAAAAGATCGTCGCACGCTTCGAGGAAGTGACCCTGGACGATCTCTCGCCCGGCGACGTCGTCGTCAAGGTCCAGTATTCCAGCGTCAACTACAAGGATGCGCTGGCGGCGACCGGCAAGGGCAAGATCCTGCATCGCTTCCCGCTGGTCGGCGGTATCGATCTCGCCGGTAGCGTGATCGCGTCATCCGATCGCCGTTACCAGAAAGGCGACAAGGTGCTGGTCACCGGTTGCGGTCTCAGTGAAGACCATGATGGCGGTTATGCGGAATATGCGCGCGTCAAAGGCGAATGGGTAATCCCGTTACCGAAAGGCTACACCACACAAAGCGCCATGGGGCTCGGTACCGCCGGCTTCACCGCTGCGCTTGCCATCCACCGCATGGAACACAACGGGACGAATCCGAAAGGCGGCCCGGTCATCGTCACCGGCGCTACCGGCGGTGTCGGCAGTTTCGCCGTCAACATGCTGGCGAAGCGTGGTTATGAAGTCGTCGCGGTCACCGGCAAACCGGACGCGCAGGATTACCTGAAACAGCTCGGTGCCAGCAGCATCCTGTTGCGCGGTGAGATCGATTACGGCAGCAAGCCGCTGGCAAAGATCCAGTGGCAGGGCGCGATCGACAATGCTGGCGGCGAGATGCTCACCTGGCTCACGCGTACTGTCGGCTGGTGGGGCAATATCGCCAGCATAGGTCTCGCCGGCAGCCACGAACTCGACACCACCGTCATGCCGTTCATATTGCGCGGCGTGAACCTGCTCGGCATCAACTCCATGGCCACGCTACGCAAGCTGCGATTGAAAATATGGGATCGTCTCGCGACCGATCTCAAACCGTCTAAACTCAAACTCATCGCGAATGAAACGATCCTGTTCGACGATCTGCCGCGCACATTCCCGCGCATGCTTGAGGGACGGCAACGGGGGAGGGTCGTGGTAAAGATTGGGTAACCTAAGATGTTGGGCTTCCTTCGTCAGCCCAACGGACTCTTTTCTCCGTCATTCCAGCGGGCAGATTTTGCAGGAGCAAAAACCTGCCTGCCTTCGCCCCTTCGGGTCAGCCTTGCTCGCTCAGTGCTCGGCGCCATCGACGGGGTAAGAACCAAGAATCGCTTCGTTCAGAACAGAAATGGGTTCAGGTCTTGTATTGAAGCATTGAGCCACATCGGCAAGGTGGTCAGGGTTCATCGGTGGTGTGGTCAGTCGAGACCGGCGCATGCAACTGCAAAAACCGGTTAATGTGAGAACGCATTCTGATTGTCGCTGGGCATGGGAACCGATTAATGCTGATCAACGCGGCGCTTATTCCTTGCCGGCGTCATCTCCATTCTCTGCGCGCTTCTCGATCAATTCCTCGATGTACTGCCGCATCGCGACTGGTGCACGATCAAGCGCGGATTGACCGGCGTTGTCTTTCAGGTGCGGATTGGCACCGTGTTGCATGAGGCGCATGACGCGATCACGGTTGGCGGCGGTAAAGCGCTCCACCACGACCATGAGTGCAGTGACGCCATCTTGTTCGGTCTGCTGGTCCACCGGCCAGCCGGCTTTTAGCAAGGCCTCGAACTGTTCGATTGCGGCACGACCTGCGGTGGTCACGAGTTCGATCAGGAATTTGTCGCGCCCGCCGTACGGTGCGCCGATATCGAAGCCGTTGATGATGGCCATCGCCAGCAGGGTGCCGTTGGTCAGTAGCTTGTCGGTAAGTTCTTTGCCGTTCTGCCCCTGCAGCATGTTGTTCGCGATCTTGCGTGCATCCGGCGTCCCGTCCAGGCACAGGGTGGCCAGACGCAGTTTCTGGCGCTCGAGGTTGGTGTCGCGGACCGCGGCAGGATCGAAGTCGGCTGCTGTCATTGCCAAATCCTTTTCATCAACGAGACGGCTAATTCGTCCGTAAAGTGCATCGGTTTGCCATGGTCGGCAGGTCTGCCCCTACGGGGAGAGCACGGTACTTGGATGGCCGCATGACCCCGACCGGGTCGGCCATTATGGGGCACAATATATGTTACATCCTCCATATTCTGACTGAGCACGGCAAGCCTGTATATGCCGGAGCGCGCCGGGCAGCCGTTGCGTAGAGGATCGGTACCCAAGCAGAGCTTAACCATTCGCTCCACCTCCGCCAAATCGGTAAAATAGGCGGCTCCCATCCGCTCCCGGCCTGCGCCGGGGCCCAAGCAGTCAAGGATCTCGCGATGGCAACCCCGACCTCTGCCGGTGCCCGCTTCCGGGCCGCGCTCGCTGCCGAACGCCCCCTCCAGGTGGTGGGCACGATCAATGCCTATGCCGCCCGGCTGGCCAGGGATGCCGGCCACAAGGCGATCTACCTGTCCGGCGGCGGGGTAGCAGCCAATTCGCTCGGTATCCCGGACCTCGGGATCTCGAGCATGGACGATGTGCTGACCGACATCCGCCGCATCACCGATGCCTGCGATCTGCCGTTACTGGTGGACGCGGATACGGGCTGGGGCGGGGCGTTCAACATCGCGCGGACCGTGAAGTCGTTCATCAAGTTCGGGGCCGCCGGATTGCATATAGAAGATCAGGTGGCTGCCAAGCGCTGCGGTCATCGTCCGAATAAAGAGATCGTGCCCAAAGACGAGATGGTGGATCGGGTCAAAGCCGCAGTGGATGCGCGGACTGACGAGCAGTTCGTGATCATGGCGCGCACCGATGCCATCGCCAGCGAAGGCATGGACGCGGCCATCGAGCGGGCGCTGGCCTGTGTTGCCGCCGGTGCCGACATGATCTTTCCGGAAGCGGTGCGCACGCTGGACGAATACAAGCGTTTCAAGGATGCGGTGAAAGTACCGATCCTCGCCAACATCACCGAGTTCGGCAAGACGCCGTTGTTTACCTGTGAAGAACTGGCGTCGGCAGGCGTGGATATCCAGTTGCTGTGCTGCGGCGCGTATCGCGCCATGAACAAGGCCGCGCTGAATTTTTATCAGGCAGTGCGTCGCGACGGTACGCAGAAGAATGTGGTCGAGACGATGCAGACACGCGACGAGCTATACGAACATCTCGATTATCATCGCTATGAAAACAAGCTGGACGAGTTGTTCGGCAAAGGGCGCCCCTAAAAATTTGTGCCTTCTTCCCTTGAGGGAGAAGGAAGGATGAGGGGAGGTTGCTCCTCTGAAAATCAGGAGAATTGAAAATGAATGAGACGACTCCCGGCTTCAAGCCCAAGAAATCGGTCGCACTGTCTGGCGTGAGCGCAGGCAATACCGCACTGTGCACGGTGGGCCGCAGCGGCAACGACCTGCATTATCGCGGCTACGATATCCTGGACATCGCCGAGAAATGCGATTTCGAGGAAGTGGCGTATCTCTTGATCCACGGCAAACTGCCGAATCGCGCCGAACTCAAGGCCTACAAGACCAGATTGAAGAACCTGCGTGGCTTGCCGGATGTGGTGCGCACCGCACTGGAGCAGTTGCCGGCCTCGGCACACCCGATGGATGTGATGCGGACCGGCGTCTCCGCGCTCGGCTGCACCTTGCCGGAGAAGGACGATCACAATGCATCGGGCGCGCGCGATATCGCAGACCGCCTGGTCGCTTCGCTGGGTTCGATGCTGTGCTACTGGTATCACTGGAGTCACAACGGGCGCGTGATCGAAGTCGAGACCGACGACGATTCCGTGGGCGGACATTTCCTGCACCTGTTGCACGGGCGTGAACCCTCGGATGCCTGGGTGCGCGCCATGCACACCTCGCTGATCCTGTATGCCGAACATGAGTTCAATGCCTCGACTTTCACCGCGCGCGTGATTGCAGGCACCGGTTCCGACATGTATTCCTGCATCACCGGTGCGATCGGTGCCTTGCGTGGTCCCAAGCACGGCGGCGCCAACGAAGTCGCGTTCGAGATCCAGAGCCGCTACAACACGCCGGACGAAGCGGAAGCCGATATCCGTCGTCGCGTAGAAGCCAGAGAGATCGTGATCGGTTTCGGTCATCCGGTGTACACCGTCAGCGATCCGCGCAATCAGGTCATCAAGGGCGTGGCGCAGCACCTGTCCAAGGAAGCCGGCGACATGAAGCTGTTCAACATCGCCGAGCGCCTTGAGAAAGTGATGTGGGATGTGAAGAAGATGTTCCCGAATCTGGATTGGTTCTCGGCAGTCTCTTATCACATGATGGGCATACCGACGGCGATGTTCACGCCCTTGTTCGTGGTCGCACGTACCACCGGCTGGGGTGCGCATGTGATCGAGCAGCGCGCCGACGGCAAGATCATCCGCCCCAGTGCCAATTACACGGGACCGGAAGACCAGAAATTCGTGCCGATAGAAAAGCGCAGTTAAGTGGGATGGAGAACATTCCCAAGCAGGAAACCCCTGTTCCTGAAAAACTGCACTTTGCAAAACCACAGGTTACGGACTGGATCCTTATTGTCGCGGCAGCGGGGCTCTTGTTAACCGGGAAAAGTATCTTGCTCCCGATCGCAGTCGCTATAAAAGTGCCTGCATGGATGCTCTCGCGTGGAGCTGGGGCGATTGAAGATGAAACTAAAAGAAGAAAACAGAGACGCTTCGCCAATCGCGTGGGAATAGTGGGATCAGTATTTTTACTCGTTTCGATAATTCTTCTATTACTCGAAAGCCATATTATTCAATTGATGTAATAATTATTTTGTCCAGGAGCCGACAGAAATATGAGTAGTCACGACATCAAATCCGCCAGGCGCCCAGATCCGGAAAAAGTCCTGACGGATATCGCCGATTACGTCATCAACTATCAGATCAGGAGTGACGAAGCCTACGAGACCGCGCGTTACTGCCTGATGGACACCCTGGCCTGCGGCATGCTCGCGCTGAAGTATCCGGCCTGCACCAAATTGCTGGGGCCGGTGGTGCCGGGTGCGTCGCTTAAAGACGGTGCGCGGGTACCGGGCACGAATTACGAACTGGATCCGGTGCAGGCCGCGTTCAACATCGGCGCGATGATCCGCTGGCTGGATTTCAACGACACCTGGCTGGCGGCCGAGTGGGGCCATCCGTCCGATAATCTCGGCGGCATCCTGGCCGTCGCCGATTACCTCTCGCGCCGCAATGTCGCTGAAGGGAAAGCACCGTTGAACATGAAGGCGGTGCTGACCGGCATGATCAAGGCGCACGAGATCCAGGGCGTGATGGCGCTGGAGAACTCCTTCAACCGCGTCGGCCTCGATCACGTGTTGCTGGTGCGGCTCGCATCCACCGCCGTGGTCACCGAGATGCTGGGTGGCACGCGCGAGCAGATCATCAATGCCGTGTCGCATGCTTTCATCGACGGCGGTGCATTGCGCACCTATCGTCACGCACCGAATGCCGGCTCACGCAAGAGCTGGGCTGCGGGCGACGCGACTTCGCGCGCGGTGCGGCTGGCGCTGATCGCACTCACCGGCGAGATGGGTTATCCCACGGCGCTGTCGGCCAAGACCTGGGGTTTCTACGACGTGTTGTTCAAGGGTCAGCCGTTCAAGTTCCAGCGTGACTACGGCAGTTACGTGATGGAGAACGTGCTGTTCAAGATCAGTTTCCCGGCCGAGTTCCATGCCCAGACCGCGGTGGAATGCGCGATGAAACTGCATCCGCAGGTGAAAGACAAACTGGATCAGATCGAGAAGGTCGTGATCGAGACCCAGGAACCGGGCGTGCGCATCATCGACAAGACCGGTCCGCTCAACAATCCGGCCGATCGCGATCATTGCATCCAGTACATGGCAGCGATCCCGCTGATCTTCGGCCGCCTCACTGCAGAAGATTACGAAGACGGTGTCGCCGCCGATCCGCGCGTGGACGCGCTGCGCAACAGGATGGCAGTGAAAGAGAACGAGAAGTTCACCCGGGATTACTACGATGCCGGCAAACGCTACATCGGCAACGCGATCCAGGTGTTCTTCAAGGATGGCAGCAAGACCGAGCGCGTGGAGATCGAATTCCCGATCGGACACCGCAAGCGCCGTGTGGAAGGCATCCCGGTACTGATCAAGAAGTTCGAGAGTGCCATCGCTGGCAGGTTGCCTGTGTCCCAATGTACGGCGCTCAAGGCCATCTGTAGCGATCAGCAGAAACTGGAGCAGACGCCGGTCACGGAGTTCATGCAGCATTGGGTAGTCTGACAAGGTTCGCTTGCTGTTGAAATAAAGCCCGGCTGATGCCGGGCTTTACACGTGTGATAACCTGATACCGTATTGAATCAAGGATCAAGCCTGGAGCATCGGTATGCAAGTCGATCATCGTTCCATCCTGCAGTTCTGGTTCGAGGAAGCCACCACGCAGCAGCATTTCAGCAAGGATGATGCATTCGATGCGCAGATTCGCGTGCGCTTTGGCGCCACACAGGTGGCGGCAGCACAAGGTGAATTGTTCGAATGGCGTGCCACGCCGGAAGGTCGTCTGGCGGAGATCATCGTTCTCGATCAGTTCTCGCGCAACCTGTTTCGCGACAGTCCGCTGGCTTTCGCCAGTGACGATATGGCATTGGTGCTGGCGCAGGAAGCGGTACGCACCGGTGCCGATCAGGCTTTGCCGCAGCAACAGCGGTTGTTCTTGTATATGCCCTACATGCACAGCGAATCGCGCCGCATCCATGCGATAGCATTGAGCTTGTTTGAATCGCTGGGCTTGGCCGAGAATCTGCAATATGAACGGGCACACAAGGCAATCATCGACCGCTTCGGGCGTTTCCCGCATCGCAACGCGGTGCTGGGACGGGAATCGACCGCGGAAGAACTGGAATTCTTGCGTCAGCCCGGTTCCTCGTTCTGAGTCTTCTGGATTGCCGGATCGTCAGCCGATCTGACAGTGGCAGGAAGGAGATCAGATAATGGGACCGGCGGTGGAACAGCGACGACACAGCAGAGTCACTATCCGATGACTGACGACATCAGTAACAAACTGCAACCGGACGATCTGCGCTCGCGGCCGTTGTCGGAGGCGATCACTTTACCAGCTTCGGCGTACGTGGACCCCGCATTCCATGCGTTCGAGATGCAACACATCTTCGCGTGTAGCTGGCAGCCGGTAGCGCATGCTGACCAGTTACAAGAGACAGGCGATCAGGTGGTAGCCGAGATCGCCGGCAAACCGATCATCGTGGTGCGCGGCAATGACGGCGTGTTACGCGGCTTTTTCAATGTCTGCAGACACCGTGCCGGGCCGCTGGCACTTGTGAATGGAAACACCAGGCAATTGCAATGCAAGTATCACGGCTGGACCTATACGCTCGAAGGACAGTTGCGCGCGGCGCACGAGATGCAGGGCGCTGAGGATCTCGATATCTCGTGTATCCACCTCGATCCCGTGCGAGTCGGAGAGTGGGAAGGGATGGCGTTCGCGGCAGTGAAGGAACCGGCCATGAGCCTGGCTCAATTGCTGGATGGGATAAGCGACCGCATCCGTCCGATCGAATTACCCAAGATGCGGTTCCATACCCGGATAAATTACGATGTCGCCTGCAACTGGAAAGTGTATGTAGATAATTACCTCGAAGGGTATCACCTGCCGCATGTGCATCCGGGACTGAACCGGTTGCTGGACTATCGGTCTTACACCACCTCGCTGTCCACCTGGCATTCATACCAGCATAGCCCGCTGGACGGCAGCAACGGGCCTTATCGGGCCGGTGAAGCGCATTATTACTTCGTCTATCCCAACCTGATGCTCAACATCCTGCCGGATCGGTTGCAGACCAATCTGGTGATACCGATCTCGTCGCAGCGTTGCCGGATAGTGTTCGACTACTACTATACGGATAATGAGTCAGAGGCAGGACGCAGGATGATCGCGGAAGATCTGCGTTTCAGTGACGAAGTGCAGCAGGAAGATGTCGGTATCTGCGAACGTGTGCAGATCGGTCTGGCCTCCGGGTCCTATCACGCCGGGCGCCTGTCGCCGAAACGCGAAGCTGGTGTGCATCATTTTCAGGAATTGGTGCGACGGGCATACCGTGACGCGAATATCTGATCCGGGAGTAAATGCTTGAAGATTGCCATCACTCGTCCCGTCAGCCCTGCGCTGGACCATTGCGAATTGAGCTTCCTGCCACGTAACCCGATCGACATCAGACTTGCTGTCACCCAGCATGATGCCTATCAAAAGGCATTGAAGACTTGCGATTGCACAGTGCAGGTCCTGCCGATGGAACCGGAGCTGGCGGATTCAGTATTTGTCGAAGATACCGCCATCGTGCTGGACGAAGTCGCGGTCATAACTCATCCGGGGGCCGTATCGCGTCGGGCGGAAGTCGATTCAGTCGCGGCCATGGTAGGGAAATACCGTGAACTGGTGAGGATAACGTCACCTGCTACCCTGGATGGGGGCGACGTGTTGCGATTGGGACGCACCCTGTATGTCGGGATATCGGCACGCAGCAGCCGATCCGGAATAGAACAACTCTCGCGTTTATTGACTAGATTCGATTATCAGGTTAAAGCGGTGCCGTTGCACGGTTGTCTGCATCTCAAGACTGCGGTCACGCAAGTGGCACTCGATCTGCTGTTGATCAACCCGGAATGGATAGATGCGAGCCAGTTTGCAGGGATGCGCGCGTTGCATGTTGTGCAGTCGGAACCTCATGCTGCCAATGCACTCATGATCGGCGATAAAGTCATCTATCCAGAATCTCATCCACGCACGCATGAACAACTGATCCGGCACGGTATCGAGGTCATCAGTGTCGATATGTCTGAGACTGAGAAAGCCGAAGGCGGTGTAACGTGTTGCAGTCTGATCTTCGATGCCTGAATCGCGCTATCGGAATGTAACATCCAGATCCGGGGAGTATCGAGATATATCGCACCAACGCAGTTTATTTTCTGGTCGGCCTGCTGATCGCGGGCACTATGTCTACATGCATCTGGCGCGGAGTGAGATGAAACCGACGAATGTGGATCAGGCCATCGCCACCCTGCAGAAGGGACTTGATGAAGATCTGGCCCGTCTTGCTGCGGACAGGAAGAATTGATACGAAGCAGAGCATCGATTTGATAAAAGGAACCCGGCTTGTGCCGGGTTCCTGGCTTGTATCGGAGAAAGGCGGGATCAGTTCCGGGCAGGCAACAGTGCTGTAACCGCGGCTTCCAGGTCCGATGCTGTCACCATCTTGCTCCCGGCCCAGAATTTGGCACGTACGATGCCGTGCTGATCGATCACGTAGGTGATCGGCAATACCCGTGGTGATCTGAACCCATTTGCGGGGGCTGTCTGCGCCATGACCGCGGGATAGGTAAAAGCGGTCATCACCGTGCGCACTGTGGCGATATTAGCCGGATCATCTTCATCCAGACCTACCAATAACACGCCACGTCCACGGTATTTCTGATAGAACGCATCGAGCAATGGCATTTCCGCACGACAAGGTCCACACCAGGTCGCCCACAGGTTCACTACCACTACCTTGCCGTGTTCTGCCGCGAGATCGAACGGTTTTCCATCCAGGGTTGTGGCCTTGAGCGCTGGTGCAGTATCGCCGGGGTCCAGCGCCAACGCAGACGTCAGCCATAAGGCTGATAACAACGCGCAGCAGGATAGCAGGCAGCTCTTGTTCATCAGAAACTGTAGGAGAAGATGAGTTTATAAAGACGCGGCGGGACCAGTTGATTGCCGTTCACATTCTGATATATTGGAAATTCCACATCTGCATAGACTCTGAATTTGCCGTTGTCGTATTCCAGACCGGGCGCTGCCAATACGCGCTGATAACCGCTGTTGTCGGAGTCGGCATTCACGCCGCTGTCCCGCCAGCGGTTCGAGATCAGCACTTGCAGCACCGGTGCGAGCGTGCCTTTGGCGCCGACATCCCAGCCGGTGTAATACACGCCAGCAGCGGCGTCCAGCTCATTGCCTGGGCGGTAACCGGCCCGGGTATTGAAAGCGCGATCAAACTGGCCCTGCACGAACCAGCTCCAGGTATTGATCGCATTCAAGTTACCTTCGTGGTAACCGCCGAGCAGCAGGTTGGTGGTGCCGGTGCCGATGGCGGTATCACGATCGAAACCCTGATAGGTGTAGTCGCCGTTGGCCAGTTTGAGGCCGAAGGTAAGGCCGCTCGACATGTCATCGGAAAACCCGCTGTATACCCCGACCACCCGGATATCGCCAATCGCACCATGATCGAAAGTGCCGATACTGCCGTTGTCCTCGGTGGCGAATAACCGCTGGGTGTAAGGCACCGATATATTGATACCCCAGTCGCGGTTAAACATGTATTGCAGGCCAGCGGTATAGAAATCGGAACGGATATTCTTGTCGTCGTTGTCGGCAAGCGGAGCCGATGAGGTGCCGTTCCAGTTCTGGGTCTGATTCATGTAATCGTATTCCAGAAAGGCCGTAACGCCAGCACCATTGGGTAGCAGGCTGCTGGTACCTACGCTGAATACACCGCAGCCACAGGCACAGGCAAACGCGCTGGAGGATGTCAGCGCAAAGACGGTGGCTAACAGGATCGAAACATGGACTCTTTTCATTGTCGGCATTGCTCCCGAAGCGACCAGTTGGGCCATGGGCTTGATGTGCAGCTGGGGGTTAAAAAGTGCAACTCGGCTGATTGAATGATCTATCCCGGCATAAACCGGGCTATCCTTGATGTATCGATCACGACACCATACCCAGAGATATGATTTTATCCGCAATCGTATGGTTTGGGACTGCGACAAAATGTCGCAGCCTGGAGAAGCGTCCGTGAAATTCCGTCTTGTGGCAACACCCACCGATTCGATTCGCACCCTGTTCTGGCTGCGGAACCTGGCGATCGCCGGCCAATTGATAGTCATCGCCACGGTCTATCACTGGTTGCATGTGAGCTTGCCCATCACGGGGTTGCTGGTATTGGTCCTGATATTGATTTGTTTCAATCTGCTGATCGGATTGCGACTCCGTCTGCGTTGGCCCGCCACCTATCCGGAAGTCAGTGCGCAACTCGCGATAGATATGCTGATATTGGGCGCGCTGCTTTATCTAAGCGGAGGCGCGACCAATCCCTTCGTCTCGCTGTATCTGCTGCCGGTTGCGATCGCTGCCGTGGCGTTACCCCGGAGGTATGCATGGTCGGTCGCGGCGCTGGCGATCGTGCTGTACTCGTGTCTGATGAAGTGGTTCGTGCCGCTGGATTATATCGGCGAGAACATGCACGGGATGTTCAGTCTGCATGTGGGCGGGATGTGGATCGACTTTATCATCAGTGCGTTACTGATGGCCGGGTTCCTGATCCACATGGCAGCCGCCGTGAAGAAACGCGATCAGCAACTCGCCTCGATGCGTGAAGCGTCGTTGCGCAATGAACATATCAATGCTGTCGGGGCACTGGCGGCAGGAGCCGCGCACGAACTGGGCACGCCACTTTCGACTGTGGCGATCCTGGTATCCGAACTCGAAGCGTTGCATGTCAACGAACCCGAGATACGAGAGGATCTCGGCTTGATCGCCGGACAGATCCGGCTGTGCAGGGAGAGATTGTCGGAGTTGCTCGATATCTCCGGGCATCCGCGCGGCCAGGCAATGCAAACCATGATGCTTCGCACTTTTCTGGAAGGCGTGTTCGACCGTTGGCGTCTGATGCGACCGACTGTGACCGCGGAGATACTCTGGCAACCCTCCTTCAGGGATTGCCGGATAGTTGCCGATCCGGGTCTTTCGCAGACCCTGATCAGCCTGCTTAATAATGCGGCGGATGCGACTTTCGACAGTGGCGGCTCAAGAGTTACCGCGAACGTGACGAGTGACGATGAATTGCTGCATATCCTGATAGACGATGAAGGTCCCGGGCTTGATGAGGCCACTCGTGCCCGGCTCGGTGAGACTTTCTTCACCACCAAGGAACAGGGTTGGGGGTTGGGATTGGCGATCTCGAATATCAATCTGTCGCGGTTGCATGGCGAGATCACGCTCAAGTCGCGCGAAGCAGGAGGCATACGCACCGAGATCAGATTGCCACTCGCCGATTTGAAGGTCACAGCACAAGAGAGTCAAAGTAGCAGCCATGGATGAGGTTCGCCGCATCCTGATCGTCGATGATGATGAGATCTTCTGCGGCGTACTGTCGCGCGCATTGCAGCGGCGAGGATTCGAAACGCGCGTCGCCGGCGACATCGCATCCGCACTCAATATCGCTGCCGTATTCAACCCAGGTGATTGCGTTGTCGATCTGAAGTTGGGCGGCGATTCCGGTCTTGAGCTGGTCGCGAAACTGGCGGAGATCCTGCCAGCCGCACACATCCTGGTGTTGACCGGCTATGCCAGCATCGCGACCGCCGTGCAGGCCATCAAGCTGGGTGCAACCAATTACCTTGCCAAGCCTGCCGACGCTGATGCCATACTCGCGATGCTATCAGACAGCCAGCCCGATCCTTCAGTGCTCCCCAATAACGCCCCATCGGTGCGCAGAGTCGAATGGGAACATATACACCGTGTGCTCAACGAGCATGGTGGCAACATATCCGAGACCGCACGCGCTCTGGGTATGCATCGGCGTACCCTGCAACGCAAATTGAACAAGAAGCCGATGCCCAGATAACGCATCTGCCGGCAGCGATCCCGCGTAATAATTATGGGATCAGGTGGGTCTTGAGTGTAATCGGGGCTATCGCGCCATTCCGGCGCGGAACCAGTCTTGCAGGGATAACCATGAATCGCATCCGTCGTCTGTCGTTGAATATGGCCGTGCTGGCGGTGAGTGCCGCCATCGTGCTGGGCTGGTTTTGGGTGAAAGGCGGCGGTTCCATCCCGCTCGCGATGGCATCCGAGGTGCCGATGCTGGCCGGCAAGGTCGCCGCGCCTGCGTTCCCGGCCGGGCTCGACTGGATCAATACCGGCGGCAAGCCGGTAAAATTATCCGAACTGCGGGGCAAGGTGGTGCTGCTGGATTTCTGGACCTACGGTTGTATCAACTGTTTTCACATCATCCCTGATCTGAAGAAGCTGGAAGCGAAATACGGCAACAGCCTGGTCATCATCGGTGTGCATTCCGCCAAGTTCGCGACCGAAGGCAAGACCGCACACATCGCGGCTATCGTGCAGCGCTATGGACTTACACATCCAGTGGTGAATGATCGCAACCTGCAGATCTGGAATGAATACGGTGCCACCGGCTGGCCGACGCTGACTGTGATCGATCCAGCTGGCAACGTAGTCGGGCAGGTTTCAGGCGAGGGTCATTACGCATTGCTGGATCGGGTGATCGGCACACTCGACAAGGAGTTTGCCGCCAAGGGCGAATTGAACCGCAAACCACCCTGGTTCGCCGGTGCGCAGGCGAAGATGCCGCACACGCAATTGCTCTATCCGGGCAAGGTGCTGGCCGATGCCGCACATGACCGGCTGTTCATCGCCGATTCGAACCACAACCGCATCGTGGTGACCTCGCTTGCGGGTAAGGTCGAGACTGTGATCGGCAATGGCAAGCCCGGTTTGCAGGATGGCGACTATGCGCATGCTGCGTTTCGTTATCCGCAGGGCATGACACTGGCGAATCCCGATACCTTGTATGTTGCCGATACCGACAACAATGCGATCCGCAAGATCGATCTGAAGACGCAGCGGGTCACGACCGTGGCCGGCGATGGTCGGCAACAATACATGACCAGCAGTTCCTACAAGGCCAAAGGCACTGCGCTCAATACGCCGTGGGCGGTGTTATTCCATGACGGCCTGTTGTATATCGCGATGGCCGGTCAGCACGAGTTATGGACTTACGATCCGCTGACCGACAAGTTACGGCTCTACGCCGGTTCCGGTCAGGAAGGCGTGGATGCCGGTTCACTGAGCGATGCCAGCTTCGCGCAATCCAGCGGACTGACCACCGACGGCAAATATCTCTACGTTGCGGATCCGGAAGCCAGCGCGGTGCGACAAGTCGGCTTCGGCGATGATGCCGGGGTGCGCAATCTGGTCGGCACCGGCCTGTTCGATTTCGGCGATGTGGATGGGGTCGGCGATGACGTGCGTCTGCAGCACGATCTCGGTATCGTCTGGCATGCCGGATACTTATATATAGCGGATACCTACAACAGCAAGATCAAGGCGCTCGACCCGGCAACCCGGCGCGTCACGACGTTGGCCGGGGGTGACGGCCAGTTCGATGAGCCGGGTGGTGTGAGTGTGGCCGGCGACACGCTGTATGTTGCCGACACCAATCACAACCGCATCGCGTTGGTGAATCTCAAGACCGGCGCGGTCAGTGCTTTGAAGCTGGTTGATCCGCAGAAGCTGCTGTAGCCGGGGTTGCGATACTGCCCCCGATGCAGCCGGGACCGGTTTTGACTACACTGGCCGCATGAGTGCCGCGCGAACTTCGACAAAGACCGCCGACCACCGGCTTTCCTTCCAGGAAGTGCTGGACTGGCTGGAGGCGGACGGGCTTGCCAGCGGCGAGAAAGTGACGCTGATGCGCTCGCTCGCCGAACGCGGCGCATACAAAGACAAACATCCCGTCACCATCATCGGCAAACGCGGCTGGCAGGACGAACGCGCGCCGTATCCGTCGTTGACGCCCGAAGCGCTGACCGCGTGGCTCGCCACCAGGGTGGAGCTGCCGTATCTGCGCATCGATCCGCTCAAACTCGACGTGCAGCGCATCACCAGCGTGGTGTCGCTGCCGTATGCCTCACGCTTCAACGTATTGCCGGTCGCGGTCACCGCCACCGAGATCACGGTCGCCACCGCGGAACCTTACCAGCGCGAATGGGAACGCGAGATCGGCCAGGTGCAGAACAAGAAGATCCGGCGCGTGTTCGCCAACCCGGAAGAGATCGCGCGCTATCTGGTCGAGTTCTATTCCATCTCGCGTTCGGTGCTGGGCGCGGAACGCCAGAACGAAGGTCTGGGTGGCAGCGGCCTGCAGAACCTCGATCAGCTCATGGAGCTCGGTCGCGCCGGCAAACTCGATGCCAACGACCAGCATGTGGTCAGCATCGTGGATTGGCTGCTGCAATATGCGTTCGATCAGCGCGCCAGCGACATCCATATCGAACCGCGCCGCGAGGAAGGCCTGATCCGCTTCCGTATCGATGGCGTGATGCATCAGGTATATCAGATCCCGGCCGCCGCACTGGCGCCGGTCACCAGTCGCATCAAGATCCTCGGCCGCATGGACATCGCGGAACGCCGGCGGCCGCAGGATGGGCGCATCAAGACCCGCGATGCCAAGGGCCAGGAGATCGAGCTGCGGCTGTCCACCATGCCGACCGCGTTCGGCGAGAAACTGGTGATGCGCATATTCGATCCCACCGTGCTGCTGCGGAATTTCCGTGAACTCGGCATCACCGATACCGACCAGCAGCAATGGGAACGGATGATCGACAATCCGCACGGCATCATCCTGGTCACGGGGCCGACCGGTTCCGGCAAGACCACCACGCTGTATTCGACACTCAAGCAGATCGCCAAGCCGGAAGTGAACGTGTGTACGGTGGAAGATCCCATCGAGCTGGTGGATCCCGCGTTCAACCAGATGCAGGTGCAGCAGAACATCGATCTGACGTTCGCATCCGGGGTCCGCACCCTGCTGCGCCAGGATCCCGACATCATCATGATCGGCGAGATCCGCGACGCCGAGACTGCCGAGATGGCGGTGCAGGCGGCGCTTACCGGACATCTGGTGCTGTCCACGCTGCACACCAACGACGCACCGTCTTCCATTACCCGGTTGATGGATTTGGGCGTGCCGCCCTATCTGATCCATTCCTCATTGCTGGGTGTGATCGCACAACGGTTGGTGCGGACGCTGTGCCTGAATTGTCGCAGACAGACCGAATTGCCTGATGAACAATGGCAGGCGCTGGTGGCGCCGTGGAAAGCCCGCAAACCCGCGCACGTCTATACTGCAGTCGGCTGCCTCGAATGTCGCAATACCGGTTACAAGGGCCGCATCGGCATCTACGAGATGCTGAATCTCTCGCCCAAACTCAAGCAGTTGCTGACCGATCGTTTCGAAGACGACGCACTGCGGCAGGCAGCCATCCGCGAGGGCATGAAACCCTTGCGCCTGCGCGGCGCGCAGAAAGTCGCGGAAGGCGTCACTACCATCGAGGAAGTCTTGCGTGTGGTGCCGCCGCCGGGCAGCTGAATGCTGCAGATTCCGTCTCTGCAAATCACAAGTTGTTTGACGGGCTTTTGCGGGTTTGCCAGAAGGGCACGGTTTTTTATTTCAACCTGGGGCAATCGCGATGCGCATTTTCATGGGGATCGTCTGGTTCGTAGTGTTCTTCCTCGTGCTCTATCTCGGATTTTTCATCATCACAAGCCTGATCATGATTCGCGGTGTAGATGTATCCAATACCCAGGAATTAATGCAGGCCGCATTTGATTTTGCACGCAATCACGCCATGGTCCTGTCTTTGTGTCGTTGGAGCATCTTTGCGATCTCTGTCGTACTCGCAGTGCTTGGCACCTGGAATCGCATATTACCCGGCACCCGGAAAAACCCGGCAGCGACGGTCGGCGAGCAGTCGGTAGTGGATGCCAGGCCGCCTCAGGCATGACACCGACGCGCAAACTGAATGCCTGGTTCGCCCTGTGGCTGGTGCTCGGCTATGTCTTTGCCATGCTGGCGGGGTCTGTTCTGGTCGGCCTGTTTTGGGGGATGGGCATAGGCGTAGAGTCCGCGCTACATGGCGGAAAGATCCCGGCTCATCTGCAGCCTGGAACCCAGGTACTCGCGTGGTCGATTACATTCGGCATGTTGCTCGGCGTAGCGTGGGTGCTGCTGTTTACCTTGCATCACGCCAAACCCTGGTTGCGTGGCGCGAATGCCACCGATGTCGCATGGCGTGCTCCGACACGGCGCGATTCCTATGCTGTCGCGATCCTGATCGCGGGAGCGCTGGTCGTATTGGTAGGGGTGGTCCAGCATTTCCTGCCACCCGATCTCAACCAGCTTACCGGACCGATGCAGCAACTCTCGGCCAGTCATGGACTACCATATATCCTGTTCGTCCTGGTGGCAGTAGTCATCGCACCGCCGGTGGAAGAGTTCATCTTTCGTGGTGCCGGATTTGCCGGCGTAGCGCGGAGTTTCGGTACTGGCGCCGCCGTCATAGTCACCACGCTGGCATTCGTGGTGCTGCATGCTGCCGACAAGATCCACTACTGGCCGGGATTCCTGCTGGTGGGATGTCTGGCGCTGGCGGCAGTATTCCTGCGCTTGCGTTATCGATCACTCTGGCCGGGGATATTGCTGCATGTGTGTTACAACGGATTCCTGATCCTTTTATCCTGATGGATAAAGACTGTTGCAGCAGCTTTGTTATGCTGGCACATCGTTCTTACTCGCCGCATCGCGCATGACGCAAATGGATCGTTCCTCATTGCTGGCTACGGGTCTGCATGAACTGCAACTGACGTTGCCGGCCGCGGAGCAGGTGCGCTTGCTCGACTATGTGGAGCTGCTGGCGAAGTGGAACCAGGCGTATAACCTCACCGCAGTGCGCGATCCGGCGGAGATGGTCACCCGGCACCTGCTCGATAGCCTGGCGATCGCGCCGTTTCTGTGTGGCGGACGAGTCCTGGATGTCGGCAGCGGCGCAGGTCTGCCGGGGATCCCGTTGGCGCTGACTTTTCCTGAACGACAGTTCGTGCTGCTGGACAGCAACGGCAAGAAGACCCGTTTCATGGTCCAGGCCGTGGCTACGCTGGGTCTGCGTAATGTCGAAATCGTGCAGGCGCGGGTCGAGGACTACCGCCCGGCCGAACCCTTTGCTACCGTGGTCAGCCGCGCCTTCGCCTCGTTGACGGATTTTCTGCGTCTGACCGGACAGCTATGCGCCCCAGATGGCTGCTGGCTGGCCATGAAAGGCGAGGCGCCGGAAACAGAATTGCAGGCCCTGCCGCCCGGGTTGACCGCGCAGGTACGGGTACTGCGGGTGCCCGGACTGGATGCACAACGCTGTGTGGTCCAGATAAACAGAAACTGAAGCGCCGAATCCATCCATAGAGCCGGTAGTTATGAGCAAGATCATCGCGGTTACCAACCAGAAAGGTGGCGTCGGCAAGACCACCACGGCGGTCAATCTGGCCGCTTCGCTGGCGGCGACCAAACGCCGCGTGCTGCTGGTGGATATCGATCCGCAGGGCAACGCCACCATGGGTTCGGGCGTGAACAAGCACCAGCTCAAGGCCAGCAGCTACGACGTGTTGATGGGCGAGGTCAAACTGGCGGATGCCCTGGTCAAGGTCGAGGCCAGCGGCCTGACCCTGTTGCCCGCCAACGGCGATCTGACTGCCGCGGAAGTCACCCTGATCGGTGCCGATCGCCGCGAGGCACGTTTGCGCGAGGCATTGGCAGATGCGCGCGTGGATTACGATTACATACTCATCGACTGTCCGCCTTCGCTGAACATGCTGACGGTGAATGCGCTCGCCGCGGCCGACGGCGTCCTGATCCCGATGCAGTGCGAGTACTACGCGCTGGAAGGGCTCTCGGCGTTGGTCGCGACCGTGGAACGCATCAAGCAGAGCGTGAATCCGCGGCTCGAGATCGAGGGCATCCTGCGCACCATGTACGATCCGCGCAATAACCTCGCCAATGAAGTCTCGGCGCAGCTCATCATGCATTTCGGCGACAAGGTCTATCGCACGGTGATCCCGCGCAACGTGCGGCTGGCGGAAGCGCCGAGTTTCGGCTTGCCGGCCCTCAAACACGACAATACGTCGCGGGGTGCGCTCGCCTATCTGGCCCTGGCCGGGGAGATGCTGCGGCGCGAAGACAAGCAGGCCGGGACGGTCGCAACATGAAGCTTGCTGCTAAAATGCCCAGCTCTTCGTGGGAGACAACTCTGTGGCAGTAAAACGCAAAGGACTGGGCCGCGGCCTGGATGCCCTGTTAAGTGGGGCGGTGCCGGTCAGCGGCGATGACACAGGGGAAGAATTGCGCGAATTGCCGGTGGACCTGATCCAGCCGGGCAAATATCAGCCCCGCATGCACATGCGCCAGGAAAGTCTCCAGGACCTGGCGGATTCCATCAAAGCCCAGGGCCTGGTGCAGCCGATCGTCGTTCGCCCATTAAGTGGAGGCTCTAGCGGGAGCGGCCCGGTCGGCGAGCGGCGCTACGAGATCATCGCCGGCGAACGCCGCTGGCGTGCTGCGCAGATGGCCGGTCTGCGGCAGATCCCCGCCGTAGTGCGCGATGTGCCGGACCGCGCCGCCATCGCCATGGCGCTGATCGAGAACATCCAGCGCGAGAACCTCAACCCGTTGGAAGAGGCCCAGGCGCTGCAACGGCTGATCAGCGAATTCGAGATGACGCATCAGCAGGCCTCTGAAGCGGTTGGCCGTTCGCGCGCCGCAGTCACCAATCTGTTGCGGTTGCTGGAACTCACCGACGATGTGAAGGAGATGGTCGAACAGGGCGACCTTGAGATGGGTCATGCCCGGGCCTTGCTGCCCCTCAAGGGTCTGGCCCAGACCGGCGCGGCACGGCGGGTCACGGACCGCGGTCTGTCGGTCCGAGAGACCGAGAACTTGGTGCGGCGGCTGCTCAAGGAGGACGGTGCCAGCCCGCCGAAGGGCGCTCGCCGCGTAGATCCCAATATCCGCCAACTCGAGACCGACCTGACCCAGAAGTTGGGTGCCAAAGTCACAGTCGAGGCCGGCAGCGGCGGCAAGGGCAAGCTGGTGATCCAGTATTCCAGTCTCGACGAACTGGATGGCATCCTGGCCCGCATCCGCTGATCGCAGCCGGTTTGTGTCTGCATGACGACGTTTCGGCCAAACGGTCAATTTTTAGGCCATAAATGATTGAAGAACCCTCCCCGGCCCGCTAGAATAGCGGGCTCTCCACACGTTGGGGTCTGACGCGCCACACCGCTGCCGCACCCGGTAACGACGTGGCTTTTTTGTTGTCTGGGGCGAGTGTGTGATAGCCGGCACCTTCGAGAATGCCAGGCGCGGCGCGATGTGGATAATCGGCCTGCAGCTTGCGGTGACGCTGCTGGCTGCCTTGATAGCGGCACTGGCCGGCGGCAGCCATGCCGGCGTGTCGGCTCTGCTGGGCGGCCTCATCAACGTAGTAGCGAGTTTCTACATGGCGAAGCGGGTCTTCGCCGGCGGCCTGGCCGCAGGGCCGCGCGCCTGGTTTGCGCGGCTTTGGTTGGCTGAAACAATCAAATTTGGATTGACGGTGGCATTGTTCGCGTTGGCCATCGTGGTATTGAAGGCGGCGTTCCTGCCGCTGATATTGGCGTATATGGCCACCTATACAGCGTATTGGGTGGGCCTTCTCAGGATCAGCTTCGGACAGATGGCATGAGTCAAACGACCCCGATCACTGCTGACGAATATATTCACCACCACTTGTCGTACTGGACGGTGGGGAATGGATTCTGGTCACTCAACCTCGATACGCTGCTGGTGTCGTTGGTGCTCGGGTTCCTGTTCTTCTTCAGTTTCTGGATGGTCGCGCGCAAGGCCAGTTCCGGGGTGCCGGGGCGCTGGCAGAATTTCGTCGAGATGATAGTGAGTTTCGTGGATTCCCAGGTCAAGGAGACCTTTCACGGCCGCAGCAAGCTGGTCGCGCCGTTGGCACTGACCATCTTCGTGTGGGTCTGGCTCATGAATTTCATGGACATGATCCCGGTGGATCTGCTGCCACGGCTCGCGGCGTGGGGTGCGTCACCGTTCGGCGCCGATCCCGAGCACGTGTATCTGAAAGTGGTGCCCAGCAACGATCTCAACATGACCTTTGCCATGTCCATCAGCGTATTCCTGCTGATGATCTTCTACAGTATCAAGATCAAGGGAGCGCGCGGTTACGGCAAGGAGATCGTGCTGCACCCGTTCAATCACTGGGCGTTCATCCCGATCAACGTGTTGTTGCGGCTGGTGGAGGATCTCGCCAAGCCGGTGTCGTTGTCACTGCGACTGTTCGGCAACATGTATGCCGGCGAGTTGCTGTTCGTGCTGATCGCGCTGCTGCTGGCGCAATTTACCCACGGTGTTGGCGGCGCTGCACTGGGTGTGCTCGGGATCATCTGTGGCCTGGTCTGGACCGGGTTCCACCTGCTGATCATCACCATCCAGGCATTCATTTTCATGATGCTGACTATCGTGTATCTGAGCATGGCGCATGAGACACACGATGCGCATTAAGTTTTCAACCCTGTTCTGAAATCTGTCCGGAGGAGTTTCAAATGGATATCGTGAATCTGATCGCCAACGTGCAGGGCATGACTGCCATCGCCGTTGGTCTGGTGTTCGGTCTGGGCGCGTTGGGAACTGCCGTCGGTTTCGGCATTCTCGGCGGCAAATTCCTGGAAGGCTGCGCACGTCAGCCGGAACTGTCCGGCATGCTCGCCGGCCGCATGTTCCTGATGGCGGGTCTGCTGGATGCGGTGGCGATGATCGGCATCGGCTTCTCGCTGTACTTCATCTTCGCCAACCCGTTCGCGAGCGCGGTGGTGAAGGCGGCCCAAGCGGCTGCCGGCCACTAAGCGCCGTCGAGTAATCCCGGAGGTCAACGACCGTGAATATCAATGCTTCACTGATTGCGGAAATGATCGTGTTCGGCCTGTTTCTGTGGCTGACCATGAAGTTCATCTGGCCGCACATCATCAAGGCGATGTCCGATCGCGAGCAGAAGATCGCGGATGGTCTGGCCGCCGGCGAACGTGGTCGCAAGGACCTGGAGAACGCCCAGTCCCGGGCCACCGCGATCCTGCACGAAGCGCGCGACAAGGGCGTGGAAGTGGTGGATGTCGCCAACCAGCAGGCTTCGCGCATCCTGGAAGAAGCGCGCAAGGAAGCACAAGTCGAGCGCGCGCGTCAGGTGGATGCGGCCAAGGCCGAGATCCAGCAGGAATTGAATCGCGCCAAGGATGCGTTGCGGACCGAGGTGGCGAAAGTCGCCATCGCCGCGGCCGAGCGCATCATCGAGCGCGAGATCGATCCAAAAGTGCACAAGGCGCTGTTGGATGAACTCGCCACGCAGATCCACTGAGCGCGGAGCGACTAATGGCTGAAACCATCACCCTCGCACGCCCCTATGCCAAGGCGGTATTCGAGATCGCCAGCGAGCATGCTGCACTCGAAAGCTGGGACAAGACCCTGGGGTTGCTTGCCGCACTGTCGCGCGATCACAGCGTGCAGGTGATGCTGGGCGATTCGCTGATACCGTCCGCGGTGTACGCCGAGGTATTGATCGAGCTGGCAGCGAAAGCCGGCGCCAAGCTGGATCAGCCGGCCCGCAATTTCGTCAAGCTGCTGGCCGAATATCATCGGCTCGGCATCCTGCCGGAGATCGCCGCGGATTACGCCGCTCTGCGCGCCGAAGCGGAAGGCACGGTGGAAGTGGATGTGCGTGCCAGCACGGAATTGGATGCTGCGGAACAGGCGCGCATCAGCGTGGCCTTGCAGAAGAAGCTGGGCCGCAAAGTGAAGCTCAACTGCGTGACGGACAAATCCCTCATCGGCGGCGCCATCATCCGCGCCGGCGATCTGGTGATCGACGGTTCCGTGCGCGACAAACTCGGTCGCCTCGCGGCGACCATGATTCAGTAACCGGATAACAGGACTTCGAGGATTCCGATCATGCAACTCAATCCTTCGGAAATCAGCCAGCTCATCAAGCAGCGCATCGAACATTTCGATGCCGAAGCTGAAGCCCGCAACGTCGGCACCGTGGTGAGCGTCACCGACGGAATCGTGCGCATCCATGGTCTGCACGCGGCGCAATACGGCGAGATGCTGGAATTCCCCAAACAGACCTTCGGTCTCGCACTCAATCTCGAGCGCGACTCGGTGGGCGCGGTGATCCTCGGCGATTACAAGCACATCTCGGAAGGCGATACGGTGAAGACCACCGGCCGCATCCTGGAAGTGCCGGTCGGCCCGGAATTGCTCGGCCGCGTGGTGAATTCGCTGGGCCAGCCCATCGACGGCAAGGGTCCGATCAAGACCAAACTTACTTCGCCGATCGAGAAAGTCGCACCAGGCGTGATCGAACGCCAGTCGGTGTCGCAGCCGGTACAGACCGGACTCAAGGCCATCGACGCGATGGTGCCGGTCGGCCGCGGTCAGCGCGAGCTGATCATCGGCGACCGCCAGACCGGCAAGACCGCGGTGGCAGTCGACACCATCATCAACCAGAAGGGCAAGAACCTGTTCTGCGTCTATGTCGCCATCGGCCAGAAGAATTCCTCCATCGCCAACGTGGTGCGCAAGCTCGAAGAGCATGGCGCGCTCGAATACACCATCGTGGTCGCGGTGTCGGCCTCGGAATCGGCGGCGATGCAATACATCGCACCGTATTCCGGTTGCGCGATGGGAGAATATTTCCGCGATCGCGGTCAGGATGCCTTGATCGTCTATGACGATCTCACCAAACAGGCCTGGGCCTATCGTCAGGTGTCGTTGTTGCTGAAGCGCCCGCCGGGCCGCGAAGCGTATCCGGGCGACGTGTTCTACCTGCATTCGCGTCTGCTGGAACGCGCCGCGCGCGTCAACGCCGAATACGTCGAGAAGTTCACCAAGGGCGAAGTGAAAGGCAAGACCGGTTCCTTGACCGCGCTGCCGATCATCGAGACCCAGGCGGGCGACGTGTCCGCGTTCGTGCCGACCAACGTGATCTCGATCACCGACGGCCAGATCTTCCTGGAAACCGATCTGTTCAACGCCGGCATCCGCCCCCCCGTGAACGCCGGTATCTCGGTGTCGCGCGTGGGTGGTTCGGCGCAGACCAAGATCGTCAAGAAGCTCTCCGGCGGCGTCAAGCTGGCGCTGGCGCAGTTCCGCGAGCTGGCTGCGTTCGCGCAGTTCGCGTCGGACCTGGACCCGGCCACGCGCGCCCAGCTGGATCGCGGCCAGCGCGTCACCGAGCTGATGAAGCAGGCGCAGTATTCGCCGCTGTCGATCGCCGAACTGGCGCTGTCCGTGTACGCCGCGGAAAAGGGCTATCTCGACGATCTGCCGGTCAACAAGGTGCTGCCCTTCGAGAAAGGCCTGCACG
>DASSKW010000017.1:0-5114 GCA_035690065.1 Gammaproteobacteria bacterium | reverse complement strand
CCGGTCTTGTAGAGTGCGCGGATCGCTTCCTGAATCCGGGTGCCGTTGACACGATCGCCGATATTGATCGGCAGATAGTCATAGACGGTGCCGTCCGAGATACGTTGCAGACCCACAATCTCGATCTTCTTGACCACAAATGAATCGTCTGCCCGCGCCAGCGTAGGGATTGACACCAGGAACATCAGGGTGGCCAGGATCAGCCCGGCGCGGCGTAGAAATTCCAAGTGCAACCTCCTCAGCTGAGCAAACGGCTCAGATCGTTATAGACGGCAAAAACCATAAGCATCAGCAATAACGCGATGCCCACTCGCTGACCCATGATCTCGGTTCGCAACGACACTGGTGAGCCTTTCACCAGTTCCACCGCGTAATACAACACATGCCCGCCGTCCAGGAGCGGAATCGGCAGCAGGTTGAGCACCCCGAGGCTGATACTCACGATCGCCAGAAACATCAGAAACGGCACCAAACCACCCTCTGCCGAATAACCGGCATATTGGGCGATATTGATCGGCCCGCTCAGGTTGTGCCATGAGACGTTGCCGAGCACCATGTTTCCGGCGGCATCCAGGGTCAGCCAGCTCAGCCCGGCTGTCCGCTTCACGGCATGCCATAATGCGACCGCCGGATTATACCGTTGTTCCGCCCGTAATCGGGCCCCGAAATCCGCCGGTATCCGTACTCCTGCCCCGATATGTCCTATTTCCTGGCCTTCCTCAGTCCCTTGTATCCCTATGGGCAGCTTGAGAGACAGGTTATGGCCTTGCCGCTCAACAACTATATCAACGGTTTTACCCGGAGAACCCCTCAATATTTTCACCAGCTGCTGCCAGCTTTTAACCGGAACGCCAGCCAGACTCACCACCCGATCGCCACTCTTGAGCCCAGCCGCAAAAGCAGTCCCGTCATCGGCAATCTGCCCCAGGACTGGCGGGATATCCGGCATCCATTCACTCAGGCCCAGGCCATCGAGTAATTTCCCGGGCTCCGTCAGTGTTGCCGAATCCTTGATATCCATGGTCAACGTGCGCCGATTACCATGCTGGGTAAGCACCTGCACCGTGACGGTCCCACCATGCATGACACCCTCGAACAGGCGCAGCATCGCTGTTTCCCAGGTCGGGGTAGGTTCGTCATTTATTGCCTCAATCTGGTCCTGACTTTCAAACCCTGCTGCTGCTGCGATCGAGCCGCTCCGGATATCTCCGACCACGGGTTTCACCCCCGGCACGCCAACCATGAAAATTACCCAGTACGCCAATACCGCGAAGAGCAGATTGAACGCCGGCCCGGCAATCACCACGGCGAAGCGTTTATGCAGTGGTTGGCGATTGAATGCGTATGGCTGATCGGCTGGCAACACCTCGCCTTCGCGCTCATCCAGCATCTTCACATAGCCGCCAAGCGGCAAGGCTGCGATGACATATTCGGTCGGATCACCACGTCGCATCCAGGTAAACAAGGGCTTACCAAAACCGATGGAGAATCGCAGAACTCTGATGCCCAGCGAGCGTGCGACGATGAAATGGCCGAACTCATGCACCGTCACCAACACGCCAATGGCGACGATGAATGCGATCACACTGATAATGAAGCTCATGCCGCATCACTCCGTGTCACGGCTTGCGCGGCGACGCGACGTGCTTCCCTGTCGCAGTCCAGTATCTTCTCCAGCGTATCGACCGTTGCAGTCCCCACGAGCTCCAGCGTACGTTCGACGATCTCTGCGATAGATGTGAACTTGAGGCGCTCTTCCAGAAATGCGGCAACCGCTACTTCATTGGCTGCATTCAAGATCACCGGTGCAGTGCCACCATCCGCAGCAGCCTGCATGGCCAGTCGCAGACAGGGGGAAAGCTCCAGGTCCGGTGCTTCAAAATCCAGGTGTGCCAATGTGAAAAGGTCCAGTGGTTCGACATCGGCACTCAAACGCTCAGGCCAGGCCAGGCCGCAGGTGATCGGAGTGCGCATATCCGGGTTACCCAGCTGCGCCAATACCGAGCCATCCTCATAATCGACCAATGAATGAACCACACTCTGCGGATGCACCACGACCTCGATCCGGTCCGGTGTCGCACCGAACAGCCAACAGGCTTCGATGACTTCCAGCCCCTTGTTCATCATGGTCGCCGAATCCACCGAGATCTTGCGTCCCATCACCCAGTTTGGATGGCTGCATGCCTGAACTGGCGTGACAGTATGCAGGCGCTCCAGCGGCCAGCCGCGGAACGGGCCACCGGATGCAGTCAACAGGATGCGCCGGACTCCAGCCGGCCATTCACCTACCCTATATCCCGCTGGCATGCACTGGAACAACGCATTGTGTTCGCTGTCGATCGGAATCAACTCGACATTGTTGTGCCTGACCTCTTCCATGAACAGGTGCCCCGCCATCACCAGCGCTTCCTTGTTCGCCAGTAATACCCGTTTGCCGGCACGCACGGCAGCGAGTGTCGGCAACAGACCTGCGGCACCAACGATTGCCGCCATTACGCACTGGGTTTCCGGCAAACACGCAACATCTGTCAACGCATCCTTGCCGCCAACTACCTGCGTAGGTATTCCTGCATCCTGCACCAGCTTCCTCAGGCGTATCGCCGACTGTTCATCCACCATCACCGCAAAATGCGGTTGATGTTCCAGACATTGCCGGAACAAACCATCTACATCATTGCGAGCAGTCAATGCGATGACGCGGTACCGGTCACGATACTGGCTCAGAACATCCAGAGTGCTGACACCGACACTGCCCGTGGAGCCGAGGACCGTAACGCCGATCATCCCAGCCAACCTGCCAGCTTCAATCCCAGCCAGAAGAACGGCGCCGCTGCCGTGAGGCTATCTACCCGGTCAAGCACGCCGCCGTGTCCCGGAAATAACGTGCCGCTGTCTTTCAGACCTGCCTGACGCTTGAAGAAACTTTCGCTCAAATCACCGACGATAGAGAACCAGCCGGCGATCAGACAGATGATGAACAATACTGCCCGATCATGCGGGATCAGCCACCACCAGCCGATGGCGATGGCCAGCAACATCGTCATGGTGCCGCCCGCCACGCCCTCCCAGGTTTTGCCTGGACTGATCTCTGGCGCCAGCTTGTGCCGACCGAATGCCTTACCGGCAAAATAAGCGCCGATGTCTGCTGACCAGATGATGCAAAATAGCCACAACAGTAACGCAGGCCGCGCATCAGCGAGCGCCACCGAGGCAAACAGGGAAGGAATCAAAGTCACCCAGCCACACACTGCCTTGAGGGCACGCGGCATCCTGCCACGCCAGAATGCAAGCCAGACCAGTATCGAAAACCACCATACGACTGCGAGCACAGCAAGCGACCACAGCACAATTTCCCAGCCTGCATACCGGCCGCCCATATAAAATCCGCCACAGATCAGTAGCGTAACAAGCACATACCGGATACGGAGCGTATGGCCAGTGTAACCAGCCAGTGCAGACCATTCATAGGCAGCCAGCGACATCACCACCGTCAGTGCAACTGCAAGCCAGGTTGTCGGCGCATACAGTATCAACACCACCACGATCGGCAGCAGGATGATCGCAGTCAATATCCGCTGCTTAAGCATGTTTCGCCCCGGGTAATTGCTCCGAAGTCAGCCCAAAACGGCGTTCGCGCCCAGCGAACCACGCAATAGCCGTATCCAGTGCCTGAGCATCGAAATCCGGCCACAGTCTCTCGCTGAAATAAAGCTCCGTATAGGCAAGATTCCAGAGCAGGAAATTACTGATCCTCTGCTCGCCACCAGTGCGGATAAACAGATCCGGATCAGGGCAACCGCATAATGTCAGCGCGCTTTCGATTGCATGTTCATCGATCTCTTCACTACGCCGGATACCCTGCGCCGCTTCCTGAGCGAGTCGGCGCACAGCCTGGACGATATCCCAGCGCCCACCGTACCCGACTGCGATATTCAATATCATGCCTGGATTATGCTCGGTAAGTGTATGAGTACGTTGCATCCCCTCACGCAGTTTGGATGAGAAACCCGACAAGTCACCCAAGAATCGTACCCGGACCTGGTTGCTGTGCAGCTTGTCCACCTCGTTCTGCAAGGCGCTCATGAACAATTCCATCAGGCCGCCGACTTCAGTATCGGGACGCCGCCAATTTTCGCTACTGAATGCAAACAAGGTGAGCGCCTGGATCCCCAGCTCGCCGCAATGCTCGATGATGTGACGGGCCGCAGTCAGGCCAGCCTTGTGCCCTGCGCCCCGCGGCAGATGCCGGCGCCTGGCCCAACGGCCGTTACCATCCATGATGATGGAGATGTGAACGGGAAGGTTATTTGCAGCAGGTTTGGTCATGCAATCAGCGTCCCGCCCGATGATCAAAACGTCAGAGAGCGACGGCTTCAGACTTCGAGCAATTCAGCTTCCTTGGTCGCCAGTATCTTGTCGATGTTGGCAATGTGCTGATCGGTGAGTTTCTGGATCTCGTCCTGGGCACGATGTTCGTCATCCTCTGACACTTTCTTGTCCTTGAGGAGATTTTTAAGTTCCGTATTCGAGTCACGCCTCACGTTGCGGACCGCTACCCGGGCGGCTTCAGCTTCCTGCTTGGCGACCTTGATGATCTCGCGACGACGTTCTTCAGTCAGTGCCGGCATCGGCACGCGAATAAGCATGCCGGAAGTCGCCGGCATCAGTCCCAGATCCGAAGTCATGATCGCTTTCTCGATCACCGGTACCATCTGCTTTTCCCACGGCGTGATGGTCAGGGTACGACTATCCGCAGTGGCAACATTCGCCACCTGGTTGAGTGGCACATCGTTGCCATAATACGAGACCCGGATATGATCCAGTAAGCTGGTATGCGCACGGCCGGTGCGCAGCTTCGACAAAGCATCCTTGAGGGACTCGGCACTTTTCTGCATCCGTGTAGTCGCGTCTTTCTTTACATCATCAATCATGGACTTTCTCCATTATCTACCAGCGTACCGACATCCTTGGCGCCCAGCACGATGCGCATCAGGTCACCGGCACGATTAAGATCAAAAACCCGTAGCGGAATGTTGTTATCGCGGCACATCACGATAGCGGTCGCATCCATCACCATCAATTTGTCGGTCAGTATCTGATCGAAGGTAAGATGT
>DASSKW010000016.1:0-14297 GCA_035690065.1 Gammaproteobacteria bacterium | reverse complement strand
GCTCAACAGCGGTCAGGCTCTCATCATCGGCATCGGGGTCACCGCCATGATGCTGCTGGCTGGCAGCCAGGTGGTACGTGGCACCATGAGCCTGGGTGATTTCGTGATGGTGAACGCTTATATGGTACAACTGTTCATGCCGCTGAATTTCCTCGGCTTCGTGTATCGCCAGATGAAGCAATCGCTGGTGGACATGGAGCGCATGTTCAAACTGCTGGGACGCAACACCCAGATCGCCGACAAGTCCGGTGCCGTACCGCTGCCGCATGCACGCGGCGAACTCCGTTTCGAGAACGTGCGGTTCGGCTACGGCCCGGACCGCGAGATCCTGCACGGCGTCAACTTCACGGTGCCGGCCGGCACCAAGGTCGCGGTAGTCGGTCCGAGCGGCGCCGGAAAATCCACGCTCGCGCGGCTGCTGTTCCGGTTCTATGACGTGAATGCCGGACGCATCACCATCGACGGACACGACATCCGCGACTTGACCCGCGACAGCGTGCGGCGTCAGCTCGGCATCGTGCCGCAGGATACGGTACTGTTCAACGACAGCATCTATTACAACATCGCCTACGGCCGGCCCGATGCTGCGCGCGCAGATATCGAACGTGCCGCCGAACTCGCGCATCTCAAACCGTTTATCGAAGCCCTGCCCCAGGGTTACGACACCCTGGTCGGCGAACGCGGCCTGAAATTATCCGGCGGCGAGAAACAGCGCGTCGCCATCGCGCGCGCGATCCTCAAGAATCCGCCCATCCTGGTGTTCGACGAAGCCACGTCGAGTCTCGACTCGAATGCAGAACAGGCAATCCTGGTAGCGATGCGTGCGGTCGCGGAACACCGCACCAGCCTGGTGATCGCGCACCGGCTCTCGACCATCGTGGATGCCGACGAGATCGTGGTACTGGACCAGGGCGCGGTTGCCGAACGCGGCACCCATCGCGAACTGCTGCGCGCGGGCGGTCTGTATGCACAGATGTGGGCCTTGCAGCAGCGCGAAGCCAAGGAAAAAGAAAAGGAAAAACAGGCTGCCGAAACCGAGATCGTACCGGACTTCCAGTTACAGAACTGAATCATGCAGACCGATAACGCACGCTCTGTCCTTATCACCGGCTGTTCCACCGGAATCGGACTCGCGGCCGCGCAGATGCTGAAGGCACGTGGTTGGAACGTCATCGCCAGCGTGCGCAAAGCGGAAGATGCAGACCGCCTGCAGCACATGGGACTCAAGACCGTACTGCTCAATGTCGCGGATCCGGTCTCGATACAGGCCGCGCTGGACGAGACCCTGACCCTTGCAGGCGGGCGGCTCGATGCGCTGGTCAACAACGCAGGGATCGCGATCCCCGGTGCAGTCGAGGATCTGGAGCGTGAGATCCTGCAGCGTCAGTTCGACACCAATTTCTTCGGGGTCATGGACCTGACCCGTGAAGTCCTGCCATTGATGCGCAGACAGGGGTACGGTCGCATCGTGATGATCAGTTCCATCCTGGGCCGCGTGGCGATGCCCTGGCGCGGCGCCTACAATGCCAGCAAGTTCGCGCTGGAAGGCATCACCGATACCCTGCGTCAGGAACTGTGCGGCAGTGGTATCGAGATCAGTCTGATCTGCCCGGGGCCGATCCAGAGCCGCTTCCGGGACAATTCGTTATTGAATTTCGATGAATACGTGGATACCGCAAACAGCGTGCATCGTGAGACCTATATGCGCCTGCGGGCACAGACCGGCGCGCAGAAAGACAACACACCGTTCACCCTGCCGCCGGAAGCTGTCGCGCGACGCATCGTGCATGCATTGGAAAGCAGACGGCCG
The DNA here is from genome assembly GCA_035690065.1 of Gammaproteobacteria bacterium. Lineage (GTDB taxonomy): Bacteria > Pseudomonadota > Gammaproteobacteria > Natronospirales > REEB76 > DASSKW01. Next base: position 12,487 of record DASSKW010000016.1, on the reverse strand, counting down.
AGGCCACGTTACTACGTGACGGTACCTGCATATGTACTGGCGTTCCTGCGCTGCATCCTGCCGGTACGCTGGCTGGATGCACTGGTGGCAAGGGTCTGAAGCGCGTACTGATCCGGCTGGAACTCAGTTACTGCGCGGCGGCGGCAATGCGTTCTCGAGATCCAGCAGCAGTTGCCAACCATGTCGGGTGAATTCCCAGACGTGCACATACACGCTTTGCGGCGCCCTGCCCTGATCGCCGTTGACGGGATACGCCATGCCATAGGTATAACCGAGATCGTCCGAGCTGGCGATACCCGACCCCGACATGATCCACTGCAAGCCGGCTTTTTCCATCGGCGTCTGTTTCAACACTGCCGCACGCCCGACCAATGGCTGCGAATCAAACTGCAGCACTCGCAAGTCCTTGCTACCCAGCGTCTGATAAACATCACGCATGCTGACATGAGTCGCGAGTTGCGTGTATTTCACATCCAGATCGGCAAGTTCTGCCGCCGCCGCGGCATTGCCGCGTGATGCATCATGCATCGCATACGCTTTGTTGTCACCGTCATCCGGCAAGGCGACGGCTTTCCCGACTGGCGGTTCATGCGCAACGCCTCCATCCAGCAGCCAGCGCCAGGTGCCATCTGCAGAACGATGCCAGATCGTGACGTAATCGCCATGCGCGGTGGCAGGTTTGCCGTCCCGGGTCGTGAAACTGACCTGCCAGGGACCGGTAGTGAAACCGAAATCGCCGGATGCGGCGAGGCGTGTCATCACCGGAACCCAACCGAGTGTGGATGGTCCCGGTTTGTGGTCCGTATAAAACGTCTTCGCATCGGTCGGCTGCGGTGCGAAGGCGATCGCACGATCATCCATATACATCAGGAAACCATCGCGCAATCCATGCTGCCTGACTGCACGGCCGAACGCATACTCGGCTTGCACCAGACTTTGTTGTGGTGCAGCAGATGCCACGCTGGTACAAAAGCACAACGACAACAGCATGAATTTGCGCAACAGTTGCATGCCGGGCCCTCCAGTCTCAGAAGCAGGTTGTGATATCCGTCATCTGGATCGTACGGGTCCGGATGGACCCTGTGTCAGTCAACAGCATATTCTGCCGCAGGATCATCCAGGGATTCGATCCGGTTGCGTCCGCGTCGCTTGGCAAGGTACAGACGCCGATCAGCAGCCATGAACAGGCTGTCCCAATCCTTGCCATCGTCAGGATACATGGCGATACCGGCACTGAGTGTGATATTCGAGGCCGACTCTGCCCTCAGCGGTATCGCCGATTGCACAGCAGCACGCAGCCGATCAGTCGCCAGTTCAGCAGTTTTTCGGTCATGATGCGGCAGGAACAGCAAGAACTCCTCTCCACCTATGCGGCCCAGGATATCTTCGCCACGCTTGCCGCGCTTAAGTGTCTCCGCGACATGTCGCAACAACTCATCGCCGGCATGGTGTCCATGGGTATCGTTGACCCGCTTGAAATGATCCAGATCGATCACCACGAAACCGAAAGTCTGTTGCTGGCGCTGGGCGCTGGACAACTGCTCATGAAAACGCAATAACATCGCCCGCCGGTTCGGCAGGTTGGTCAGAAAATCGGTGTACGCAGAGCGCTGCAGATCCGCTTCGATCAGACGTACCTCGATCCATAACAAGCCCAAAGTGGCGGCTACCAGCAGCAGCATCTGTGCAATCGCGAACATCGAGACCACGTAATCTGCCCGATTGGTATCCGAGGTCCCGCCGAGTGAATGCCATATCCCATACATGCGCAGGTTCCATATCACGATCGTGGCGATGATCGAGAATGCCAGATAACGTGCCGCTGCTTTGGCCACAGCCGGAGGTTGTACCAGCAGGGCGATCGCGGCCACCAGAAACAGCACAGAGGCATATACCGTCGGTGCAGCGATATCGATGAATACCGTGATATTGAGCAGATGATTGACGACCAGGACCGCGACGATGAACGCGAAGCTGCCAACTATGGTGGTACGACTCAGATGTATCTGCGTGTGTTGATATGCCGCAAGCGAAGTCAACAACGCTGAAAGTGAGATCAGCGAATCACCGACTACCTGGCGTACACCCCAGGGCACCAGACCGACAGCGATGATGAACAATGCGCCCAGCGCGTAGGCCAGCAATCCGCTCCCCCACAGACGCAAGGCACGCGAGCGGCGCTCGCTCCAGGCCACCGCCAATACCAGTACACCCAGCAGGAGGTGCATGGTCAGCAGGGCGAACATCAGCATCTGTGCGCGTGACATGGCGACGGTCGTTCTCGATTATGTGATTGACGACGCCCCGATACCAGCGCCTGCGCCACCCCCTGCTCATCATGACAGCGCGAAGCGATGATACTCCAGACAAGACCCCGGCAGTGAATCTGCCGCTCCGGTCCAGGTAGTCTTCAAGAGCCGGTCAAAGGCGGTTCCGAGTCACGACCCTGCTTCACGGGTCCAGTTCAGGGTAGTGGCGGAACAGGCCATCTTCATTGAACGGGATACGTCTGCCGGATGCGAGATAGGCCGCGATGCGCGGACGCGCCGCTACCTGCTCACGCAGCGCGCGCAGGCCCGGATAATCCGGTTCCATGCGCGCCATGGCGCGCGGAAACGCATAACGCAGGCCGATCAGTATCTGGAACAGCGACAGGTCCACATAACTCAAAGTATCCGCGACCAGCAAACCGTTGCCGACCGGGTTAACTTGTAACACTCTCTCAAAGTAGCGCATGAATTTGGGGATGCGTTGTTCGAGCAGCAACGCAGTGCGTTTACCTGCTTCGGATTTTTGTTGTGCGTAGTACAGCGCCGGACCAAGCGGATGATGGGCATCGTGGATATCCGCGATCCAGTCGGCGAGCGTCAGTTGCAACTGGTGGGTCCAGAGCCGGCCAGCTTCGTCGTTCGGTGCCAGGCCATGTCGCGCACCGAGATACATGAGAATATTGGCGGTCTGCGAGATCAGCAACTCACCTGCCTTGAGGATCGGCGGTGCAAACGGCGGGTATGCACTTCCAGTATCGCCGAGCACCCGCATCAGCTCACGGACTGCGGTTTCCTCACCGTCCGGATGTTTGGCGATATCTGCATATCCGGCACCGGCTGCTTCCAGCGCCAGCCGCACGAATTCACCACGCCCCTGAATACCCGGCCAGTAATACAGTTCATAGGTCATGGAACGCTCCGGAGATGGATATGTTCAGCAGTTTCTGCACACAGTTGCACTGCGCCTCGCGCAATTCTACCGGTTGTCTGATCTCGGACCCAAATGGCAAGCGTACCGGCTGGCGCACGATAGCGTACTGTTGGCTGATTCAAGATTTCAGTCAAGCTTGGCGCTCTCACGCGACGGTGCCAGATTGGAAAAGATCCGCGCGAAGTACGAGATGATCAGACCGAACACCAGCATCGCCGCCAGGTTCTCGAAGAATCTTTCTGCGTGAAAATGAAAATCGGTTGGCGGCCAGGCTGCGGATAACGGTCTGACGATATAGTTCATCACCACGAACACTGCGATACCGTACGACACACCGGCGGCGACCCACCACCGGTTCAGCCAGCCGATCCGCTGTGCCGCGAACACATAGATCGCCGCGATCAGCCAGGACATCACCCACTGCAACGCCAGCCCCAGCACTGCGACGCCAGTACCGCCCTGGAACGCCGGTTTGCCGAGCACCCCGGATGCGATCGCATGCAGGATGATGACCGGGTTGAGCTGATAGATCAGCGCGGCCATGCCGACGTCGAGCGTCCCGGCGACACAGCCACCTGACAGGATGGCAGTGAATATTGGATGACGGAGATGCATGACGGATCACTCCAGAAAAGGATATCGCCGGATCGCGACACAGAACATATAGCCCGCGACCCCGGTCTCCGCCATACAAGAATCGTTATTTCATGAAAATATCAACTCGATCAGATCGCGATCAAGGCGAGAAATCCAGTCGCGGTTAGATCAGATAGGGAATCAATGCCGCGACCCGGCGGCGATAGTGAGTGTAGATTTCTCCGAATTGCTCAGTCAGCCATTTTTCCTCGAGCCGCAGCTTGCGCCACAGAGCTGCCACCGTGATCACGACCGCCACCACACCACGCCAATCGTCGCGCGCCAATGCCGTACCCGCAAAAGCCAGCAACAGGCCGGTATAAACCGGATGCCGTACCAGCCGGTACGGACCAGAGGTAATCAGTTCATGTTCCCGTTTGAGCGTGACGACCCCGCTCCAGTTCCGTCCCAGATGCACGCGCGCCCAGACCGTAAAAAGCAATCCTCCCGCGGTGATCGCAGCACCGACCCAGAACATCCAGAGTCCCCACGGTACCAGCGTGTCGAACAGGAAATCGTTCATCCGCCACGGCCACCAGAGCAACAACGCTGCGACAATCAAGGGCACCAGATGCCCGGCGCGCGAGAGCACGGATTCGATCCGGGTGGCCTGCTTGACGTTGGCTGCTGCAAGCTGCCAATAGACCAGCCATGCAACCCACATGGCGGTGAATAGATAGTCGTAAACGAGGTGCATGTCTGAGGCTCCGTCAAACCCTGCGGGTATTGGTGTCGCAGTCTGCACCTGCGGCTTCGCCTCATGAAGTGTCGGCTGTCAAAACCTGACTGTGACAAACGTCACGCCGTTACCACGGCGGCCCTTTCAATTCGATCACATTGCCTTCGGGATCGGTGACGTAAATAGACGGTCCTTCGCCTTCGGCACCGTAGCGTGATTCGACTTTTCCGGCCTCGATACCTTTGCCCCGCAGGTAGGCGAGGATTATTTCGCCGTCGAACGGTTCCACACTCACGCAGAAATGATCCAGATTGCGACCTTCGGTGCCCGGCGCCGCACCGCCTTGTTTGCCGAGTTTGCCGTCTACCGGGATCAGATCGATCAGCGAATTGCCGGCGCGCACCTGATACAGGCCAGGTCCTTCCTGAACTTTCTCCATGCTGCAACCGAGTATGTCGAGGTAAAACTTCAACATCGCATCCAGGTCAGTGACACGCAGCACTATGTGGTCGATATGTTTGATCTTGAACATCCGGCAATTCCATCGCTTTCAAATAATCATCAGACACTCGCATCAGTCCCGATCAGACTGGTCTGTTGATTTTATGCAATCAGTAACAGCAGCAAAGCGACTGCGGCCGGGACTGCCTGGATCAACAAAACCCTGCGACTCACGCTGTAGGCGCCATACACGCCAGCCACGATCACACAGCCCAGAAAGAATACTTTGATATCCCGGCCTGCAACACCAAGCCACAACCCCCAGACGAGACCCGCAACCAGAAAACCGTTGTACAGACCCTGATTCGCTGCCAACACTTTCGATGCCGTGGCGAATTCTGGCGTCAGCTTGAAGGTCCTGCGACCGAGCGGTTTGTCCCACAGGAACATTTCCAGCACCAGGAAATAGACATGCAGGACTACGACCAGTCCGATCACGATATCGGCAGCCATCAGCATATTCTGCTCCTCGAACCTGCCCCGGGATTGATGGCATCAGAATACAAGAAAGCCCACCGTGATGGTGGGCTTTCTTGTGACTGCGGCTTTACTCTGTATCCCGTGGCCTCTTTACAGGGAGCAACCACGCCAAACGGTCATGGATGAATCACGGTACTGATTTCCCCGGCCCGGGCCCCTGACTGATGACTGCTCCTGCCCTCAGATCGCTCAATGATGCACGTTCCTGGCAATATGCATCCGTTCGCAGACCTGACCGTCGGGGCCCTGCCCGGTCAACGCGCCGATCGGCGGATCCGGGTTCAGGATAAAAGGCCGGCGCGGCGCCTGATTAAAGTCGAAATCGTCAAGCAGATTGCCCAGGATTCCCACATCTTCACGAACTGTCGGACGCGGGTCTGGGCGCCCATCTGTCCTGGGATCAAGGCGGCGACTATCTATAAATACATCCTCGATGAATTTCAGATAAGCATCGAAGCTGAGTGTCTGGTGGTCGATGAAACCTTGTTTCGCGTATGGGCTTATCACCATCGCCGGCACTCGCAACCCATATCCATTCTCATCAACCTGCGGTGGCATCACGTGATCGTAGAACCCGCCCCAGTCATCCCATGCGAGGAGTATCACGGTACTATCCCATTCAGGACCGGTCATGGCGGCATTGATAAGACCCGTCACATAGGCCTGACCTGCGTGGATCGAAGCAGGCCCGTGTTCACTGACTGCATTATTGGGGATGATCCAGCTGACTGCTGGCAAAGTCCCGTCCTTTACTGCAACGAAATATTTTGCCAATGGTTCTACATTGGATAGTTGTTTGTCATCATTGACAGTGGTGAAATTTGGCAGGGGATTCCATATGCTGGGGACATTCAAAAGCAGTGGTTTTGGTTCGCAAGTGATTTCACCATCCTCGCAGTCAGGCTGCATGCCATTCCCGAGATAATAAGCCCAGCTGATCTTGTATTTGTGCAGCATATAAGTGATATCGGTCCATGCGAATTTCTTGCGTCCCGGCTTGAGACCCCATGGCAGCTTCTCTATCTCGTTCGTACAGCTCATCGGGTCATTCGGATCACTGCACTTTGCGGACCATGCCGAGACCATATACAGATGCGCTGGCTCACTCCATGATGCCACCGGCTCGAACATGTGATCCTGCAATACAAAATTTTTCGCGTAGCTCCAGTAATTGGGTATCTCACAGGCATCGTGGTACCCCATCACGTCGGTACTTTTGCCCAATCTGACGCAATCCGGCTGATCTATTTTGACGCAGGTCTTTTTGTGACTTGCAAAAACAGCACGCAGGAAACCATCCATCTTCCCGCCATCCATATCCATTTGTGCATATTCAGCCGCATGCGGGCCGCCTTGATTTTTATCCCGGGGATCGTGATAAGGCATCACACAGCGCTTCGTTTGCGGATCAGGGACACACACAGTTGGCACACCATCTTTCATCGGTATCCCATCCGCTCCTGGAAATGTCCCGAAATACTCGTCGAATGAACGGTTCTCCTGCATGATGATGATCACATGCTTGATTTTCTGAATCCCGGTAATCAGCTGCTCAGAACGAGGTGCTGGGATAGCGACAGACTTGCCGGCCCGGTTGGCCGGGGTGGAATGCAGCTCATGCCCCGACGCTTGCCCCGTCCCGATCAGGAGGGCACACAGTAAGGCAAGACGAGCAAAACGGAATAGCTTAACCATAAAGACAACCCCCCCGCCAAACCGATTATCGGTTCGTCTGCTGTGCAGCTAAACGCAGCAATAAATACCGGGTTTACCGTTCCGCAAACTATATTTAAATCCCTCTTGTTTCAGGAAACGTGCCAGTCAAAAATATTTCCCGGATCTCTGTCAACCCGTGTCTGTGTCGCACGTAGCCGTGCAAGTTCGTGCCGTCGTCTTCGGTCTGAAAGGGTTTCGTCAAACACGAAAAACAAGGCCCGCGACTGCGGGCCTTGCCGGGATCACTCAAATCCACGTCTCATCCGTTCACGGCTTTGTCCTGCCTGGATTTGGCCTTGCTGAACTCGAAACCGATATCGCGCGCTTCCACGCTGATGGTATCGCCCGGCCCGAACTCGCCCGCCAGGATCTTCTGCGCCAGCGGGTTTTCCAGTTGCTGCTGGATCGCCCGCTTCAGCGGCCGCGCGCCATACACCGGGTCATACCCGGCGCGACCGAGCTTGTCGAGTGCCTGATCCGATATCTCGAATCCGAGATCCCGGTCTGCCAGCCGCTTGCGCAACTGTTCGATCTGGATGCGGGCGATGGCACGGATCTGATCCTTGCCGAGCGGATGGAACACCACGGTGTCGTCCACGCGGTTGATGAACTCGGGCCGGAAATGCTGGCCGACGATCTCCATCACCGCGTCTTTCATCTTCTCGTAATTATCTTCCGAAGCCATCTCCTGGATGACCGTTGAACCGAGGTTCGAAGTCATCACGATCACGGTGTTCTTGAAATTCACTGTGCGGCCCTGGCCGTCGGTCAACCGCCCGTCGTCCAATACCTGCAACAACACGTTGAACACATCCGGGTGCGCCTTCTCGACTTCATCGAGCAGGATCACGGAGTACGGTTTGCGCCGCACCGCTTCGGTGAGATATCCGCCCTCTTCGTAACCGACGTAGCCCGGCGGCGCGCCGATCAGCCGCGCCACGGAATGTTTCTCCATGAACTCGGACATGTCGAGGCGCACCATGGCCTCTTCGGTATCGAACAGGAAAAAGGCCAGCTCCTTGGTCAGTTCGGTCTTGCCGACGCCGGTCGGGCCCAGGAACAGGAACGAACCGGTCGGCCGGTTCGGGTCCGACAACCCTGCGCGCGAGCGGCGGATCGCGTTCGATACCGCGCGCACGGCTTCATCCTGGCCGACCACACGCTGCATCAGCGCTTCTTCCATGCGCAGCAACTTGTCTTTCTCACCTTCCAGCATCTTCGATACCGGGATGCCGGTCCAGCGCGACACCACTTCCGCGATCTCTTCCGCCGTGACCTTGTTTCGCAACAGTTGCGTCGGCTGGTTCTCGACCGCATTGGCCTGCGCCAGTTTCTTTTCCAGTTCCGGGATGCGGCCGTACTGCAATTCCGACATGCGCGCGAGATCGCCGGCGCGGCGTGAAGTCTCGAGTTCGGTGCGTGCCTTCTCCAGCGCTTCCTTGATCTGGCTGGCACCCTGCACCGAGGCTTTCTCCGCTTTCCAGACTTCGTCGAGATCGGAATACTCGCGTTCGAGTTTGTCGATCTCGTCTTCCAGTATGCCCAGACGTTTCTTCGATGCCGGATCCTTTTCCTTCTTCAAGGCCTCGCGCTCGATCTTGAGCTGGATCAAACGCCGGTCGAGCTTGTCCATCACTTCCGGCTTGGAATCGATCTCCATGCGGATACGCGAGGCGGCTTCATCGATCAGATCGATGGCCTTGTCCGGTAACTGCCGATCGGTAATGTAGCGTTGCGACAAGGTGGCCGCCGCCACGATCGCGGGATCGGTGATCTCGACGCCGTGATGCACTTCATAACGTTCGTTCAGCCCGCGCAGGATCGCGATGGTATCTTCCAGCGAGGGTTCGTCCACCATCACTTTCTGGAAGCGACGTTCCAGTGCGGCGTCTTTCTCCACGTACTTGCGGTATTCATCCAGCGTGGTCGCGCCCACGCAATGCAGTTCGCCGCGCGCCAGCGCGGGCTTGAGCATGTTGCCCGCGTCCATGGAACCTTCCGCCTTGCCGGCGCCGACCATGGTGTGGATCTCGTCTATGAAGAGGATGATGTTGCCTTCGGCCTTGCCGATATCTTTCAGCACCGCTTTCAGACGTTCCTCGAATTCACCGCGGAACTTGGCGCCCGCGATCAGCGAACCCATGTCGAGCGTGAGCACACGCTTGTTCTTCAAGCCTTCCGGCACTTCACCGTTGACGATGCGTTGCGCGAGCCCTTCCACGATCGCGGTCTTGCCCACACCGGGTTCGCCGATCAAGACCGGATTGTTCTTGGTACGGCGCTGCAGTACCTGGATAGTGCGGCGGATCTCGTCGTCGCGGCCGATCACCGGATCGAGTTTGCCGGACTCGGCACGCGCGGTAAGATCGATGGTGTATTTCTCCAGCGCCTGGCGCTGGTCTTCGGCATTGGCATCGTCCACCGACTGCCCGCCGCGCATTTCCTCGATCGCTTTCTCCAATGCCGCCTTGGTGGCGCCGGCATCGCGCAGCGCTTCGCCCAGCGCGCCTTTATCTTCCACTGCCGCGAGCACGAACAATTCGGAAGAAATGAACTGGTCGTTGCGCTTCTGCGCCAGCTTGTCGGTGAGGTTCAGCAACCGGTTGAGTTCGTTGGAAACGTGCACGTCGCCGCCGTGCCCCTGCACTTCCGGCAGCTTGTCGAAGCTGGTATCGAGCGCGTTGCGCAACAGGTTGATGTTCGCACCGACCTTGGCCAACAACGGCCGCACACTGCCGCCTTCCTGGTCCAGCAAGGCCAGCATCAGGTGCACGGGCTCGATGAACTGGTGATCCTGGCCGACCGCAAGCGACTGCGCATCGGCCAGCGCCATTTGAAATTTACTGGTTAATTTATCGAGTCTCATATGCCGCAGGCACTCCAATAACGGATGTAATAACTTACTCCGTAAATGGGGACGGGGCGGCGCTTATCAACCGCCGATGGCGGCTTGGATGACGTAGATCAGGCCGATACCGGACCCGATGAGGATGACAGTCAGCAGGGACAGGCGGGCGCCTTCGTGACGGTGCAGGCCCGGGATCAGGTCGGCCACCGCCACATAGATAAGGCTGGCCGCGGCGACCGCCAATACATAAGGCATGTAGCTCTCATTCACCCCGAGCAGGCTCCAGGCGACCAGCCCGCCGACCACCATGGCGGCGCCGGACAAGGCGGTCAGCAACAACGCCCGACCGCGGGCCATGCCGCCGTGGAGCAGCACAGCGATATCGCCGACTTGCTGCGGTACATGGTGCGCGGTGACGGCCACAGTCAGCACGATGCCGAGCCGGACATCGGTCAGGAACGTCGCCGCCACCAGCACACCGGCCAGCAGATTGTGCAGACTGGTACCGATCAGGATCAGGGTCCCGGCCGCCTGGGTGCGCAGATGGTCATGATCCAGATTGCTCTCGTGACTGTGATGCCAGAACGCGAGCTTCTCCAGCAGGAAGAATCCCAGCACGCCCAGTGCTACCGCCAGCCCGATATTCTGGACCCGTGCCGGGCCGCCAGTGGTGATCGCTTCCGGCAGCAGATCCAGAAATGCCGCGCCCAGCAACGCACCGATGGCGAAGCTCACCAGTCTCGGGATCAGCAATTGACGCATGCGCTCCGGGAACATCAGCAACATGGACGCCACGATGGCGCTCAGCACGGCGCCGATCAGCGTCGCGGGCAGGATCCATAACAGGATGTGGACATGCATGGCGGATAACCACATGGCTCACGGGCGGGGGCCAATTCTTGCAGACTCGGCCCGGCATTCCTAGTCCGGCCTTCTTCGTCATTCCCGCGGACGCCTACATGGATGTAGGCGGTACGAGACCATGGATGGTCGAAGGTAGAGCAATACAGGAGCAATTGCCGAGAGCGACGCAGGATGCCGAAGCCGAAGCGGGAATCCATGCCTTTAGTCCCTCTCCCATCGGGAGACGACTGCAGGGATGCAGAAGGTAGAGCAATGCAGGAGCGATTGCCGAGGGTTGGGGTGAGGGTGCGGATATGCGATTCATGGAAATGTGGAGCGGCTTAAATATGGCCGTTCGCTCTGAGTCCGATACCTTACTTCTTCGTCATTCCGGTGAAAACCGGAATCCAGTCCAAATCGGTTGCCGTCTTCGGCCTCACCGTCATTCCAGCCGAAGCTGGAATCCATGTTTCGATAGCATAAAATCCGCCCCTTGCTACGGCCAGCCCGGATCCAACCCACGTGATACGCATCGAATCGCTCAGTCTGCAGCGCGGCACCAAGCCGCTGTTCGAGCAGGCCAGCGCCGCACTCAATCCGGGCGAGAAGATCGGTCTGGTCGGCAACAACGGCACCGGCAAATCCACCCTGTTCGCGATGCTGCGCGGCAACCTGCATCCGGACGGCGGCGACCTGCACGTGCCGCCCAGCTGGCAGGTCGCGCACGTGGCGCAGGACGTGCCGGCCACCGAACGCAGCGCGCTCGACTACGTGCTCGACGGCGACGTGCAACTGCGCGAGATCGAAGCGCGCATCCAGAAAGCACATCACGCACACGACGGCACCGCCGAAGCACACGCGCACGCCGAATTCGCCGATGCCGACGGCTACACCGCCCCGGCACGCGCCGAAAGCCTGCTCATCGGCCTCGGTTTCAAACCCGGCGAGACCCGTCAGCCGGTCGCCAACTTCTCCGGTGGCTGGCGCATGCGCCTCAATCTCGCCCAGGCACTCATGTGCCGTTCGGATCTGCTGCTGCTCGACGAACCCACCAACCATTTGGACCTCGATGCCATCGTCTGGCTCGAAGGCTGGCTGCAGCGTTACGCCGGCACCCTCATCGTCATCTCGCACGATCGTGAATTCCTCGACGGCATCTGCAACGTCATCCTGCACCTCGACAACCTCAAACTGAAACGCTACAGCGGCAACTACAGCGCGTTCGAGGAACAGCGCGCGCAGCAACTCATCCTGCAACAGGCCGCCTTTACCAAACAGCAGGCGCAGATCGATCACCTGCAAAGCTACATCGACCGCTTCCGCTACAAAGCCAGCAAAGCACGTCAGGCCCAGAGCCGCATCAAGGCACTCGAAAAGATGGAACGCATCGCGCCCGTGCACGCCGGTTCCGCGTTCACCTTCAGCTTCAAGAACACCGACTCGGTACCGAACCCGATGCTCGTGCTCGACGACGTCGTCTGCGGATACCGGATTGAACATGGCGCCGAACACGGCGACAAAGCCATCGTCAACGGCGTCACGCTCTCGATCCAGGACGGTCAGCGCATCGGCCTGCTCGGCGC